>RGZB01000008.1 GCA_010031735.1 Pseudomonadota bacterium
CCACGACCGAATCGATCTCTTTGCCATTGAGTGGAAGTTTCTCGGGTCTGGCCAGCACCGTTACGACCGCATCGCGGTTTATATCTTTATTAAATCCATTCACGTCGCTATACCTTAGCCATGTCTCATACGGTGTTCATTATCGGAGGGCCTACCGCCAGTGGTAAATCCGCTCTGGCGATGCTTTTAGCCGAAAAAATTCCTGCTGTCATCATCAATGCAGACAGCATGCAGGTTTACCGCGAAATCCCCATCATCGGCGCCCATCCGACCCCTGAAGAGCAGAAAATCATTCCCCACCGCCTCTACAGCATCATGGGGGCGGAAGAACGCGGCAGTGTCAGCCGCTGGTGCGAACTTGCGAAGGCAGCTATCGAAGCGACCTTCAAGGCAGAAAAAGTACCTGTACTCGTGGGTGGCACCGGCATGTACCTCCTGAGCCTGATGAAAGGTATTTCGGATATCCCGACCATGGATGATGAAATCCGCGACCAGGCACAGGCCGAGCTTGATGCCATGGGACATGAGAAATTCCACGCACGCCTGGCGGAAAAAGACCCGGAAGCCGGTGAGCGCATCAAAATCGGCGATTCACAGCGCCTGATCCGCGCATGGGGTGTTTACCTGCAAACCGGGATTGCACTCAGCACCTGGCATCAGAAAAAACTGGAACCTTATCTACCCCACGTTACCTATAAAGGCATTTTCCTGAATCCGGGTCGCGAGGTGTTATACAAACGGTCGGATGCGCGCTTCCTCTCGATGTTAGAAAATGGCGCGATGGAAGAAGTCATATCCTTATGGGAACGTAAACTGGATCCTTCGCTACCGGCCATGCGTGCACATGGAGTGCCGGAACTGATCGAATATCTGGATGGCAGGACAACACGGGAAAAAGCCGTGATCGATGCACAGACGCATACGCGTAACTATATCAAGCGCCAGCTGACGTGGCACCGCAATCAAATGCCGATGTTACCGGAATGTGGAACGCCGGAAGCAGCGCTCGAATTATTGTTGAAGAATACTTAGGCACCCAACAGTTTCGGATCGTCTTTCGCCTGCTTGCGTTTATCCTCCAAGGTCTTCGCCTTATCGCCGATCGCCTCTCGTGCAGCCGAAGCGGCCACTGCAGATAAATCGCGCGTGAAGAAACCAACCTCACCGAGTTTTTCGACCACTTCTGCCACCGAGCCCTCGATATAGAGGCCACCCGAATGGGCCGGATTGGTGGTTTTATCGTTGGCACGGCGGAAGGCAACACCCACCTGCTCTAAGAAGTGCTCAATGCGTTCATAATCCGATTCCGGGCCTACTACCTCTAAACGCGAACTGCCTTTCAGTGCCGTTTCTTTGATAGTGACTGGATACGCGGCCGCCAAAGAGCCAAATTTCACACCGATCGGACGTTCGTACCTACCGCCCAAATCATGCACCACCAATTGTACGTTCTTACCGAACAATTCCTGGCCATAGCCTTCTTTATTCAGCGCAGCAAACACCTTACGTTTGGTATCGGCACTTACGCCTGGCATGTGATCGAACACTTGGCATACATCTGCTTCTTTCGACACATCCAGTTTTCCGAGTGTGGTTGCCGCATCTTGCGCAGTAATGACATCTTTCAAGGCCATAGCTACCGTAATATTGCCGGCGACATTATGGAGCTTTTCCTTTGACTTATCTTTGCCGGTAATGGCCAGTGTCAGGCTAGTTGCGACCGTCGGGGTCGTATCACGTTCCACACCTGCGGCCTGCATGAATTTCTCTTCCTTGAAGGTATCATAACCTGCCTTCTTGTCTTTGAGATCGATAATAACTTTTGGCGGCTCGTATTTATCTTCTGGCAGACGCACCCGTAATTCAGCGGTCGTTTTCCCGCCAAACGTACCGTCCGTCTTGAATTCGATGTTGCTGCCGATAGACCTACCAGCGTCATCATTCAAAACTTTATAATTGACTGCCATATATCACTCCCCGTTATCATCCAACCTTAGTATGCCAGAGAATGGTTAAGGTTGTGTTAATGGAAAAGCCTAACTAACCTTCTGTTTTACAATAAAAAACCCCGCCTCTACATGAGGCGGGGCTCCACAGGATATCTAAGTAACGGGAATGGGGAAGTTACTTAGAACGGGGACAGGATGTCGATGATCTGCTGGCCTGCGCGCGGTGCCTGGATATCGGTCACATGACCGCGGCCACCATAAGAGACGCGCGCTTCCGCAAGCTGAGCGAGCTCGACAGTATTGAGGGGGCTGATGTCTTCCGGACGGATCACACCTTTCACGGTGAGTTCACGGATCTCGAAATTCACCCGTACTTCTTGGCTACCGCTGATCGCCAGATTGCCGTTCGGCAATACCTGGGTGACGACGGCGGCAACCTCGGTTTCGATCTTCTCCTTACGCTCGATCTTACCTTCGCCTTTGGAATTGGTCTTGCTATCGATGCCGAGCAGCGCTTGGTTCTGCACTTCACGCGGGAGTGCATCGTTCAGTTTTTTCTGTAAGCCAAAGACTTTCGGGAAACCCACATCTTCGGATGCATCACGCTTACGCTCGGTTTTGTTATCGAGTTTCGCTTGATCGTCGATGGCGACTTTCACGGTCAGGATATCGCCTTCCTTACGTGCACGTTGGTCGCGGAAGAAGGTACGGGAACCTTGGAACAGCGAGTTTGCCGTACGCTTCACCGGAGGTTCCGGCGGCGGAGAAGGCCAGGATATCTTATGGTATCCTTCTTTATCCATCGGATTCGTGGAATCTTCCATCGGCGGCGCTTCACCGACATGTTTCAGTTTATCGATCTGGCCCATCGTGCAGGCGCTGAGTGCTGAAGCGCAAACCCCTACGAGTGCCAATTTATACGTACGCTGTAAAATAGTGGATATGGTTAACATAACGCCTCCTACCTTGCAGCTGCGAGCTTGGGTGCCGCATCCTGCTGGTTGATTACGATTTCGCCAAGGCCGGTCACTTGGCCCTGTACGATGGATTCACTCTTGGCATTCTTCACGCGGATGAGTTCGCCTTTGCTGCCGTCCGTCAATGCGACACCCGTGGTTTTGAGTTCCATGGTCGGGGTGCGGTAAATCATCGAAACCAGTTTACCTTTCTCCACCAGACGCTCACTCTCTACATCCGAAAGACGGATCGGCGTACCTTGGCGAATCATGCGCTTGGGTGTTTTGCCGATGATGTCGGTTTCATTCATCGCGATTGAACCGCGCACACGTTTCGTGAGTGTTTTCTGCCAATCGATATCCTTCATCTGGATCACATCACCGGCACGCAGGCTGCGGTTCAGCACCGGGATCTCGCTCATTTCATCGTAACGGCCACGGATGATGATCTCTTTTGCCCCATCATTGCTCGCAGCAGCACCTGGCACCACCGCCTTACCGGTATTCGCGTCGATGGCACCCGGATCGTCGATCGTTGCTGGGAGCGCGGAGTCTTGGGTTTTGATCACTGCTTCAAAGCGATTGCTTTGTGCGACGACATCCATTTTCTCGATATAGACCGGCGCGGTGATCTTGAATTTATCCATGCGGTTGATCGAAACGGATTGTTCGCCCGGCGCATTCGCCATGGCGTGATCGATGGTGATATCCCCGTCGACACCTTGCTCATGGATGGCATCCACCAACGCTTCTTTAATGTCCATCAGCAGGAAACTCTTCGGACCTTGCTCTTCCGCGGTTGCCTGCAGCTTCGGCGCACCTGCTGCACTCACGTCTTTACCTGCAGCGAGGGCATTTCCCGAAAGCCCCAGAAGCATCAGACATACAATCGTTAATTGCTTTCCCATACCTGTTCCCCTGTTTTCCTTAACTCAGTTGGCTGACGGTTTTCTGCATTTCATCGCCCGAACGGATGACGTTCGAATTCAGTTCGTAATTCCGTTGTGCGGTGATGAGCGAGGTGATCTCGTTCACCGCATCGACGTTCGATGCTTCCAAGAAACGCTGACGGAGCGAGCCGAAACCCGGATCACCACCAAAGCCCTGAACCGCAGGACCCGAAGCCTGTGTTTCTAAGAAGAGGTTGTTACCGATCGCCTGCAGGCCCGATTCGTTCACGAACACCGCCATATCGAGCTGACCCAGAAGCTGCGGGTTCACCTGGTTGTCGATGGTCGCATAGACTTGGCCTTGCTCGTTGATCGTGACGTCGGTCGCATCCTGCGGAATCGTGATTGCCGGAGAGACTTCGTAGCCTTCCGCGGTCACGATAAGGCCATCCTGGTTACGCTGGAATGTACCTGCACGGGTATACGCCGTATCGTTATTTGGCAGGGTGACCAAGAAATAACCACGACCATTCACGGCGATATCGAGTGAGTTGCCGGTTTGTTGCAGCGGACCTTGTTCGTTGATGCGGTAGGTGCCTGCCGGGCGCACACCGAGGCCGAGCTGGATACCCGTCGGGACGACCGTATCCGCCGAAGAAGAGGAAACACCCACACGTGTTTGGTTTTGATAGAGCAAATCGGAGAACTCCGCACGCTGGCGTTTGAAGCCGGTGGTGCTTAAGTTCGCGATGTTGTTCGAGATGACCTCAACGTTTAACTGCTGGGCAAGCATCCCGGATGCTGCGATGGTTAGTGCTCTCATGGGTGGTCTCCTTCGTGTGTTGGTCTACTGTTGTCTGGTTAAGGTGGTGATGGATTTGATTTGCAGGTCGTGTACATCCGACATCAGTTTCGCAGTCGAAGTCACCGAACGCTCGACTTGCATCATGCGCGTCAGTTCGACTACCGGCTGTACGTTCGATTTCTCCAGTACACCTTGTGCAACGCGCGATTCTTCATCGAGTTGCCCCGGCGTGGATGCGGTGTAAAAGCCATTACCGAATTTTTTAAGCAATTGCGGGTTATCGAAACGGAATATCGCGAACTTTCCGCGTTCACCGTTATCCGCATTCGACGTGACCGTGCCATCCTCATGCACCGTGATATCCGTGTCCGTATCTTGCAGCGTGATCGCTTGACCACCCTCGCCCTGCACTTCGTAACCTTCCGGCGTCAGAATACGGCCATCATCACCGCGCGTAAAATTGCCCGCGCGCGTGTAACGTATGCCGAGCGGTGTATTCACCGCAAAATATCCCTCACCATTAATAGCGACATCGAGTTGGCGACCCGTGGTGGTCATTGCACCTTGCGCGGTATTGGTGGTCGTGGAGATATCTTGCACCCACGCACCCTTACTACCCGAAGCATTGAGCTTGTAGTTATAGGGGTTGAAGACCATCGACTGCGCGCGATAGCCGGTGGTATCCGCGTTAGCGATATTGTTCGCAATCACATCCATGTTGCGGAACGCTGTCGTTTGGCGGGAGAGAGATATGTAAGTCGTATTGTCCATTGTATTTCCCCTAATCAGTTATCCTGTATTCGCTACCTGTTCCCTCAGGCCACTATTGATTTGCAAGGAGCGTGCCAATTTAGTGATTTTCTATAATATTAAGGTAAATCAATTAGTTAAAAAGATAGGACGGTATCTTTCCGACGATATCGCACCAGCCAAAGCCATGACATTTTTTGCCGATAGGAAATTTTTACCGGGTCGATTCGTGTCCTATCGCCGGAAAGCCGCGAGAATCTTGCCCCATCACCTTACTGTGACGGAAAAATCATGGCCCTTGCGCATTTCGCGATCGACCCGGCATCACCATAAGTATTTAGTGGATATTCCAAACTGACTTACTATATATTGTGTGTAATGTGCCCATACCCCGCGATAGGGATGGCATTTCAGAATAAAAAAGGTGAATTATGGCCGATAAAAAAGAAAAAAAAGCCGAAGAAAAACAAGAGAAGAAGGACGCCGAAAAGCCTGAAAAAGAGGCCAAAAAAGGCAAAGGTGATGCCGCCGATACCGGTGAGAAAAAAGAAGGCGAAGCAGCAGAAGGTGCTGAAGGAGCCGAGGGTGCTGAAGGCGAAGGCGGCGGTAAAGCGGCGCGTAAAAAGAAACTCATCATTGCAGCGGCAGGGGTAGTTCTACTCCTCGTCGGTGGCCTGGGTGCTGCATTTGTAGCCGGCGCATTCAAACATAAAAGTGCGGAAGCAGCAGATGGTGCAGAAGCCGGTGCGGAAGGTGCTGAACACGGTGATGGTAAAGGTAGCCCTGCGGTGCCGCAGATCAGCTATCTCGACATGGAGGAATTCCTGGTTAACCTGAATACCGGCGGCAAACAGAACAGCTTCCTGAAGATGAAGGTGACGCTTGAACTCCCGAGTCCAGCAGAAAAGGCCGTGGTAGAAACCCAGATGCCGCGGGTCAGGGACAGCTTCCAGATCTATCTCCGCGAACTGCGTGCAAACGACCTGCAAGGTGCAGGTGGTATGCAGCGCCTGCGTGAAGAATTACTGCTACGTGTGAATAAGATCATTTACCCGGCAAAAGTCAGTGACATTTTGTTCAAAGAGATTATCGTTCAGTAATAGGCAACTGGTAAGTTCGTATGGCTGAGGAACAAAAAACCCCCGCGTCAGGAGACGCAGCAAAAGACGAAGCTGCGATGGCAGCGGAGTGGGCTGCTGCCGCTGAAGGCGGTGGTGGCTCGCCTGCGGCTGAAAACAAAACCCTGAGTCAGGACGAGATTGATAGTCTCTTAGGTTTTGGCGGCGGCGGTGCGGGCAGCAAAACCGGCATCCGTGCACTGCTTGATCGCGCCCTGCTTTCTTACGAACGCCTGCCAATGCTCGAGGTCGTATTCGACCGCTTCGTGCGCACGCTGTCGACCAGCCTTCGTAACTTCACCTCGGACAACGTGGATATCGTCATCGATTCCATTACCTCGATGCGCTTCGAAGATTACATGAACTCGGTGGAACTGCCCTGCCTGCTTAGTATTTTTCAGGCAGTCGAGTGGGAAAACTATGGCCTTATCACCATCAACAGCTCCCTTACCTACTCGATGGTGGACGTGCTGCTGGGTGGCGGCCGCGTGAACCATCCCGTGAAGGTGGAAGGCCGCCCCTTCACCACCATCGAACAAGATATCGTGAAAAGCCTGGCGACCCTGATGCTGGATGATATGTCGAGCTCGTTCAACCCGCTGACGCCGATCACCTTCCGCCTGGAACGTATCGAGACCAACCCACGCTTTGCGACGATCACCCGGCCTTCGAACGCCGTCATCGTCGTGACCTTGAAGATCGATATGGAAGGCAAAGGCGGACGTGCGGACATCCTGATCCCTTACGCCACACTCGAGCCGGTGAAAGAGCTCTTAGTGCAGCTGTTCGCGGGTGAAAGCTTCGGTGATTCCTCTTGGGAAGACTTCTTCTTTAAGGAGATCCGCAGCATGATCGTCGATATCGAGGCCGTATGGCCGGAAAAGGCTGTCACCTTGAAGGATATCGCCAACTTGACGGTCGGTAGCACAATCATGCTTGATAATAGCCCAGAAGACCCTATCCTGCTCCGCTGTAAGGGCATCGATATGCTCTCGGGGAAAATCGGCAGCGTGGACAGTAGCGTGGCAGTACAGGTTTCAGAAGTAATCAACAAAGTGCAGGAAGAGGATCTGGTATGATTCTCGATGCACTGCTTGCATGCTTATTGCTGGCCACCATCGGCTATAGCTGGAAACTGAGCCGTAAAGTCTCCGCCATCAACGATAGCCGTAAAGAACTCGAGAATTTCATTAAGGAATTCAATACCGCGATCTCGCGCGCCGAAGTCAGCATCGCGACATTGCGCACGTTAAGCAGCGACACGGATGTTTCCTTGAAAAGCCACATCGAGAAAGCACGCTTCCTCACGAACGACCTCGCTTTCTTTACGTATAAAGGTAACTCGGTCGCAAACCGCCTAGAAAGCCGTATCTCGGAATCCCGTATGGTCGATCCGGACCCAATGGGCCTTAAAAGCGGAAAAACAGCCGCTGAACCCGATGATGCTGCGAAAAGCGCTGTCTGGAAATTCCCGGAGAAGCCGGCACAACCCATAAAGAAATCCAGTGAAATGAGCCCTTCTAAGAAGCAGGCGCTCGATAGCGCGCTCGCACTGCTTGCCAAGCGCAAAAAACCAGAAGTGGATGCCCCGCGTGAAGAAAAGAAAATCATCCCCGGCGTGACCCAAAGGCCAGCAGCGGCAAAACCCGCTGATACAAAAGGCGATATCGTGAATGTACGCCAATCGGTCGATTCACTCCGCACCTCGCTTGAGATGAAATCCTGATCATGAGAATCCGCTTACTCCCCGTCCTCATCCTGGCCTGCATTGGCCTTTTCGCAGTCAAAATAGATGCGATCTATGAACACCGTCAGGATTTCATGGGTGTCCTGTTCGTACCGAACTCCCAAGCTGCCGAAGACACCAAGAAAGCAGCTCCAGCTGCTGAAAAACCTGCCGCGGCGGGTGCAGGTGAGAAAAAATCCGGTGAGAAAGCGGCTTCCGGCGAACATACACCTGCAGCCGAAGCAGCGGCAACGGGTGGCAGCGGCAGTAGCGGTGCCGCCGCCGAAGCGCCGCCGCCGACCGTCATCAAACCGCCGGAAACTTATAGTGACACCGAAGTCGAGATCCTGAAGCGCCTCTCAGAACGCCGCAAGAAACTCGACGAATGGGAACGTGACCTGGAAGTGAAGCGCAATGCTTTACAATTGACGGAGCTGCGCATCGAACAGAAACTCTCCGAACTCAACACGCTCAAAGTCGCGGTGGAGAAGCTCCTCGCACAGTATAACGAGAAGGAAGACGCTAAAATCCGCTCGCTCGTCAAGATCTACGAGAACATGAAGCCAAAAGATGCTGCACGCATCTTCGACGAACTCGATATGGACGTACTGCTGCAGGTAGTCGACAAAATGAAAGAGGCGAAAAGCGCGCCCGTGCTGGCTAATATGTCACCTGCGCGCGCCAAGGAAATCACGCAGTATTTCGCACGCCAGCGTAAACTGCCGGACGCCCCGATCGAGCCGCCGCCGCCAGCCGCCGCTCCGAAGCCCTACGTTCCAGGTGCAACACCTGTCACCCAATAATGGCCTGTACCCGCGTATAACACACCGCAATCGTTGACAGAAAAAAGCCAAACGCTCTAGAGTATCGCAGAGTTCATTAGGAGATACTGTATGGCCGTTGATAAAAATATGCCCATTCTGATTGTGGATGACTACCAGACGATGCGCCGCATTGTCCGGAACCTGCTTGAACAACTAGGTTTCAAAAATATTGAAGAAGCCACCGATGGACAGAACGCACTCTCAAAACTCAAAGAGAAGCCCTTCAAAATGGTGATCTCTGATTGGAATATGGAGCCGATGTCTGGCTTACAACTCTTAAAGACCATCCGCGCAGACGCAACGCTCGCTCCGCTCCCGTTCATCATGGTGACCGCGGAAAGTAAAGCCGAGAACATCATGATCGCAAAACAAGCGGGTGTGAATAACTATATCGTGAAGCCGTTCAACGCAGAAACCCTGAAGACCAAACTTTCGGCAGTGCTCGGACCTTTCTAAGGCCCGGGTAGGCTCAAAAATAAGAGGAATATTGCCATGACTATGCCAGAAAATCTTGCGAAGGAATTCGTAAAACACCTGCAGGCGATCCGTAGTAAGACAACCGATGCGATCAAACCGGAAGACCTCCAGGCCGCGCTCCAGAAAGTCAATAACGAGACCGCAAACGAGCTCTATAACGAAATCGTTGCTATCTCACAGAAAATCAATGTGGCATGCCACAACATCAGCGAAGAAGAACGCCAGAAGATCGCCAAAAGTTCTATCCCTACCGCGAACGAAGAACTCGACGAAGTGGTGAAGGCCACCGAAAAAGCGACGAATGGTATCCTGAACGCAGCCGAAACCATTCAGAAGGCCGTCGAAGGTGCACCGGAAAATGTGAAAAATGCCGTGAATGCACAGGTGATGCAGATATTCGAGGCCTGCAGCTTCCAGGATATTACGGGACAACGCATCAAGAAAGTTGTCTCCACCCTGTTCGAGATCGAGAAAATGGTAGACCGCATCGTGGGTAAAGTCGGCGCGGCACCCGCAACCAAAGGCGCGCCCAAACCGGCAGGATCACTCAATCCAGACAGCGAGCGTCACCTGATGAACGGTCCGCAAATGCGCCAACCCACGCAAGAAGAAATCGACAAGTTGTTCTCGGACAACAAATAACAGCTGCATTATTTTGTTCCGGATAGAAATGGCGCAGGCTGAAGCCTCCCGCTCAGATGCCCTCTGAACACAAGGCTGGAAGCGGATTCCACGAGGAACGAATATCTTACATTTCCGATGCCTTCTTTGTTTACAATCCAAACCAAAACACTCTAAAATGCCCTTCATAAATAAAGGGTTGGGCGTGAGATTTGTATTTCTCCTTATCATGTGCATGGTGCTGGTTCTTGCCGAACCGCTGGCCGACGTGCGTGCGCAAGACGCTGCGGCGTCAGCGGTGGAGGAAATCACCGTGCGTGCGCAGAAAAATAAAGACTTCACACGGCTCATCTTCCGCGGCAAGATCGAGAATTTCAATGTCCGCTTCATTGGCGCCACGGTGCGCATCCAAACCGGCAATCCAGTCTCACTCAATTTCGACCCAGCAGCGAGCGGCGTTTCCGATTCGGTGATCGGTAGCAGTACAGATGCCACCAACCGCACCATCAATATCACCCTTGCAAGCAAGAATTTCCGCGTACGCAAATTCGAAAGCAATAGCTTCGCAGGCATCGACCTGATCCCGCTGACTCCGGAAGAGATCGCGAAGAAAGCAGCGGATGAAGCAAAAGCAGAGCAGACGAAGAAAGATACGCCAACGGTCCTTAATCCACCGAAAGCCAAACCCCAATCGATCGTACCACCCGCAGCAGGGACGAAGCCCACTGAAGCAGCGGATGCCGCTGCGAAGCCATTAAAGCCGCCGGCAGCAAAAAAAACCGATGCACCAAAACCCTCTACGCCCTCGGAGAAAGCGACTCCTAAAACCGAAAAGAAACCCGAGACCAAGGTCGCGGAAAAACCTGTCATCAAAGGAAGCGTGCTGACCCTGCCGTTCCATGAACGTGCTTCTGCAGCCATCTATACGCGCGGGAATATCACCTGGGCGGTGTTCGACAAACCGCTGCAACTGAAGCCGGAATGGCTCTCGAACCAAAGTACGATCGACAGTGTCTCACAGATACCTCACCGCAATTTTACGATTATCCGCCTGAACCATGCAAAATCGCTTACTTCCTCCCAGGTCATAATCAAGAAGGATGAATCTACCTGGTCCGTCGAAGTAAGAAATGGTTCCCCCAGCAAACCCACACCGATTCCTGTGCTAACGGAAATCAAAAGCACCATTTCCCGTGTCTTCCTCAATATCCTCCAAACCGCTGAACCGCTGGATTTCGTCGACCCCGTCATCGGCGACCGCCTCGTCGTGGTGCCGGTGGGCCTGCCGGATATGGGCATCGATCCCGGCCGTGGCTTTGTTGATTTCTCCCTGCTTCCCACACAACAAGGCATCGTGATCCAGCCGCTTACCGATGAGACCATCATCAAAGTGATCCGTAACGGCGTACAGATCACCAGTGAGAAAGGGCTTAAACTCAATAGCTCGCGCGCTGCTGAAAAAGATGCGAATGCCACCGGCGCTTCCACACCAGCGCCCGTTTCCGCTGCGACAGCGCAAGCGATCCGCCAATCGCGCAGCTTGCTGCCTTTCGCACCGCAGCTTTCGAAGAAAAAAGATTTTCTGCCGCCACCCGAACCGGAAAAGAAGAAAAAAGGTAAGAAGGGGGAAAAGAAGGAAGGCGGTGAAACAGCCAGTGAAGAGAAGAAGGAAGAACCTGCAAAGGGCGAAGAAAAAAAAGATAGTGGCAAGGATGCTGCCAATGCCAAGACTGCTCCGCTCAAGATCCCACTCGTGCCGCCGATCTTAGAGAGCCGCCGTGAGATGATTGATGCTATCAACAAAACCCCCTCACGTGAGAAAGCGAAATACCGCGTCGCGTATGCAAAAGCGCTCTTTGGTGAAGAACTGTATGCGGAAGCGCTCGGCGCGCTTACCGTTTCTTCGGATGCAGACCATAACCTGCTCGACGATAAATATTTCATGGTGCTCCTGGGCGGCACGCAATTCATGCAGCACCATTATGCCGATGCCATCGATAGCCTGAAGCCACTCGAGAACCAGTTTGGTATCTCCGAGGGTCAGGAGGAAGTCAAACTGCTGCGCTGGGCTGCACAGGAAAGCCTTTTCCCCCGCACCGTCGTTGAGAACGTTCCCGTCGATGTAAATGGCCTTTATGGCGGCCTGCTGCAATCCTACCCCCAGAGCCTGCGTTTTGATCTGGCACTCCTCGCTACTGAGAATTATATCGACTCCGGCGATCAGAAATCCGCAAAATCGCTACTCGATGCCATGGAAGAAGAGCTCGATATCCCACCGCATTACCAGAACAGCGTGATGTTCGAACGTGCAAAATTGCTTGAAGCGCAGGAGCAATACAAAGACGCGATGTATCTTTACGGTAAGGTCACGGAAGATGTGCTGGACTACCAAAACCGTGCACGTGCAGGTCTTGCACTCACCATGCTCAAACTACAAGTGGGCGATATCACCAAACCGCAAGCGCTCGTAGAACTCGAGAAACTGCGGAACGTATGGCGCGGCGATTATACCGAGATCAACTTGCTCGGCACCCTCGGCCAATTCTATGTCGATGAGAAAAAGTACCTTGAAGGTTTGCGTAGCTGGCGTGAACTCGTGAACAACTATCCAAACATCCAGGAATCTCTCTACACCGCCAGTGTGATGAAACAGACCTTCATTTCACTGTTTGATAAAAGCGGTAAGTTCGAGGTCGATCCGCTGACCGCGCTTGCCGCGTTCTTCGAATTCCGTGAGCTGACCCCGGTGGGCGTACAAGGCGACCAGATCGTCAGGAACCTCGTCGATTACTTCATCGATGCGGACCTCCTCGAAAATGCTGCAGCCGTGCTCACGCACCAAGTGCGCTTCCGCTCTGCTGGCGAAGAGCAGGGCCGCCTGTCGATCAAACTCGCTTCCATACAGCTTCAGAACCGCAGACCCGACCTTGCGCTTGAGGTGCTGAACTTCATGAAGCTTGATCAGCTGTTCCCGAAAACCTTGGAGCAACGCAAATACCTGATGGCACACACCTACCTCGAACTCAACAAGCCGTTCGAGGTATTCAAACTCCTCGCAGAAGATGAGAGCGACGAAGCAGACGCGATCCGCCTCGAGACCTTCTGGCGCATGGGTAACTGGTTCGGCATCATGAGACTCGTGGAGCCGCAACTCCGCGGTTACCATAAACTCGGGCGCTATTTAAAAACACCGGAGATCCGCAACATCACCATGCTTGCGATGGCTTATGCGATCCAGCAAGACCGTCCGAAACTAAAAGCCGTGCGAGATATGTTCATCAACGAGATACAGGATAAGCCGAAGCGCGAATTCTTCGATTACATCACCGATGATGAAGGCGTCGTCTTCCATAAAGACTTAACCGAAACCGTACAGCTCGAGACCACCAGCGAATTCATGGCCCGCCAATTCTATTGGCCGAATAAAGAATGGCCGAGCGTAGAGAATGTGCTGAAGCCTTTAGTCGAGCAGTTGCGCACAAAACCGCCTGGGGAACTGACGGCAGACGACCAAGAGATCGTGGTGAAACTGGGTGTGGCACTCTTGATGCGTAACGACCCGGCATCACTCAAGGAGTTCCAGGCGCTGCAACGGGATTTCTCGAGCGTAAGGCTTACGAAAGATATGCTGCCATCACTCAATGCACTGGTCTATAAAACCGACCCGATCCCGGACAAAGACCTGGAGAAGCCGATTGCGCTTCGCGAACTCTCCGCCTTCATCGAGGCGCATAAACCGGTATTCACCAACAAGTTCGTGATGGAAGAGAAGCCGGCCGATACGGCCCCCACAGCGCCCACCACAGCAGCAGGCGCTGCAGCTGCTGCAGCACCCGTGGCACCGTAATTATCTAGGAATTACACTCCAAAACTGCGAACCAGGCTGCCCGCGATCATGTGCCAGCCATCGATCAACACGAAGAAGATGAGTTTGAACGGTAGGGAGATAAGGACGGGCGGAAGCATCATCATACCCATCGCCATCAAGGTCGCTGCGACTACCATGTCGATGATCAGGAACGGAATGAAAATCAGGAAGCCAATCTCGAAGGCACGACGCAGTTCACTGATCAGGAATGCCGGAACGAGAATCTTGAGCGGCGTTGCTTCAGGCGATTCGATCTTCGGATTGCCTGCAAGCTCGACGAAGAGGGCGAGATCCTTCTCGCGTACATGCATCATCATGAATTCATGGAACGGAGCCACGGTTTTCTCCCAGGCCTCCTTTTCCTTGATCTTGTTAAGCGTCAGGGGCTCGATACCGTCTTTATAGGCCTTCTCGAACACCGGCTGCATGATGAACATCGTCAGGAACAGCGCTAAGCCGATCAGCACGGGGTTTGGCGGCGTTTGCTGGATACCAAGCGCGCTACGGAGCAAGGATAACACCACGATGATGCGGGTGAAACTCGTGACCATCATCAGGATGGAGGGTGCCAGGCTTAGGATCGTCAGTAAAACGACTAATTGGAAAATACGGCGGGATGCATCACCGGTGATATCCTCACCGAGATCCAGGCTGACCGTTTGTGCGGAAACCGCTACCGCGCCAAAACACAGCATCAGGCAAGCGATGATCGCGATAAACTTTAAAGGCTTGGCAGCACGCATTAGCGTTTCTTTTCCCGTTTTTTGTCCTGAGGCTTTTTATCCTGGGTGCGGATGCCGCCTTCTATCACCAATTCATGATCAGGTGCAATCAAAACCAGATGCTCGACGTCATCCCGGCGGATCAGCACGAGGCGACGGCGAGGATCGAGTGCCATCATATCCGTGATGCCAAGGCGCTTGCCCTGCTTGGTGAAAGCCGCTTTACCGAGCATCGCCACCTGCGGGTTGGTCTTCTGGATCTCGCTACGGATGATGCGTTCTGCGCCAAAGCGGCGAAGCACCAGTGAGGTAAGCCCGACTAGCGCCAGTACGAATGCCAGCGCGGCGGTCGATTTGAACAGTGCGATCATTTCCATGGGGGAATGCCTTGGTTATTCTTCGGTGTCTTGCGGCGGCTTTTTATTAAGTCCTGGCATTTTATTGGTTTTACTATACGCCGACTGCGCCTGCTGGCCTTTATCGAGCGATGCAATCTCTTTACGGATCTGTTCGCGGCGTTCCAGCAGCACCTTGAACATCTCTTCTAAACGACGGCTGATATCAGTGAGGCGCGCTTGGTACTTCGCGGCTTCCGAAAGCGGGAGGCTTCCAAGCGTGTCGCACATTTTCTTCACATTTTCTTCGAAGCCATGCATATCAATCATCTTCGACTCGGCAATATCTTTCTCATATTGCGCCATCGTCTCTTCAATCTGCGTCAGCATCGTATCCACGGAAGGTAATTTCATCACCACCTCGTTGGTTAATTTTTCTTGCGCGCGCCGGAGGCATTCTGCTTGTAAAGGTAGGACAGAATCTCTGCGACCGCGACGTAGGCTTCCAAAGGTATAAAAGAATCGAGTTCGAGTACAGTTAAAACTTTCACCAAATCGGCATCGCGGTGCACCGGGATGCCATTCTCTTTAGCGATCTTCAGGATTTGTTCGGCAACATGCCCTTTGCCTTTGGCGCTGATCTTCGGCGCTTCATCCTTCTTGATGTCGTATTCCAGGGCTACTGCAAGCAGTTGTGCCAGTTGTTTTTCCTGCTCCGGGGTGCGCGCCAACCTATCCCCCTACATATTCGGATAGCTGGGACCCCCGCCGCCTTCCGGCGTCACCCAGACGATATTCTGGGTGGGGTCTTTGATATCGCATGTCTTACAATGCACGCAATTCTGCGCGTTGATCTGGAGTTTCGGCTTACCGTCCTCACCCGTGATGATCTCATACACGCCCGCCGGGCAATAACGCTGCTCCGGTGCGTCGTAAAAAGCGAGGTTATGATCGACCGGCACACTCTTGTTCTTAAGCGTGAGGTGCGCAGGCTGGTCTTCCTCATGGTTCGTGTTCGAGATATAGACCGAAGACAGCAGGTCGAAAGAGACTTTTCCATCCGGCTGCGGATAGTCGATCTTCTTGCTGACCGAGGCTTTACGGAGCGAAGTATGATCAGGATGGTGCTTGAAGGTCCACGGCGCATTGCCACGAAAAATATAGGTATCGATCGCCGAATAGAGCAATCCAAGCCATAAGCCGAAACGGAAGGAAGGACGGATATTCCTGACCGCCTTTAATTCTTCATACACCCACGAGGCCTTGATTTTTTCCGGATACTCGGCAAGTACATCGGGGTTTGTGCCGGAAAGCGCTGCGAACACCGATTCGGCAGCGAGCATGCCGCTTTTCATCGCTGTATGAGAACCTTTGATCTTCGGTACGTTCAGGAAACCGGCGGCACAACCGATCAGCGCACCCCCTGGGAACACCAGACCCGGTATCGCCTGCAAGCCACCTTCATTGATCGCACGCGAGCCATACGAAATGCGACGCCCGCCTTCGAATGTCGAGCGAATCGCTGGATGCGTCTTGAAGCGCTGGAATTCTTTGAACGGTGTCAGGTATGGGTTACGGTAATCCAGTCCTATGACATATCCCACCGCCACCTGGTTATTCTCCAGATGATAGAGGAACGAGCCCCCATAGGTTTCCGTATCGAGCGGCCAACCCACCGAATGCATAACCAAACCGGGTTTATGTTTATCTGGCTGCACCTCCCAGAGTTCCTTGATGCCGATGCCGTAGGTTTGCGGGGCATCCGGCGCGCGGAGTTTAAACTGCGCTTCAAGCTCGCGCGCGAGGGAACCACGGCAACCTTCGGCAAACAAGGTATATTTGCCTTTGAGTTTCATGGGTGCCTGGTAGCTCTCTTTCTTTTCGCCGGATTTGCTGCGGCCGAATTCGCCCGTGATGATGCCGTTCACACGGCCATTTTCGATCAGTAGCTGGCGTGCAGCAAAACCTGGGAATATCTGAACACCGAGTGCTTCCGCCTGTGTGCCAAGCCAGCGGCAGACATTGCCGAGACTGACGATGTAATTGCCCGTGTTATGCATTTGCGGGGGTGTAGGGAGTTTAAACGCATGCTTCTTCGTGAGGAATAGGAATCGATCCTCCACGACTGGTGTGTGGAATGGCGCGCCTTTCTCTTTCCAATCCGGAATCAGTTCATCGATCGCACGGGTTTCGACCACGGCACCGGAAAGCGTGTGAGCACCGATCTCAGAAGCCTTATCGATCACGCAGACACTGATCTCTTTAGAAGCCGCCGTAGCCAGCTGGCGCAGTTTGATAGCAGCAGCCAGCCCTGCAGGCCCCGCCCCTACGATCACCACATCAAACTCCATCGCATCTAACGTCTGGATCTCATTGGGTTCGGCGGCTATCGTCATCGCACTGTTTTCCTAATTGCTAATATACCGTTCTGATTATATGTTCAGCGCTCTATGAATAAAACCGAATTATTAAAATTTCAGTTAGAAATGGGTGCGGACGAGTCGATCGGACACACTCCGGTGAACCGTTTGCTTGCTGCCAAGAAGCCGGTAGGATCAGAGACGGTGATAGAAGAGTCGAGAACAGCAACGAAGGCACCTACACCATCAGCGACAGCAGAACCCACGATGCCTGCCACAAAAAAATCCTCCACCCCCGCACTCTCTTCGAACGTTTCCGCAGCGATCGCAAAGGCAAAAGAATTGGCCAGTGCGGCAAAAACGCTCGAAGAACTACGCGCGGCCGTGCAATCTTTCGATGGTTTGGCGATCAAAAAAACCGCGACCAATACGGTGTTCTCCGATGGTAACAGACACGCACCGGTGATGTTCATCGGCGAAGCACCGGGCGCCAACGAGGATGCAGAGGGCATCCCCTTCTGCGGTATCAGCGGCAAATTGCTCGACACCATGCTCGGCACGATCGGCATCACGCGTGCAGAGAATGCCTACATCACCAACACGATCTTCTGGCGGCCGCCGGGCAATCGTCGTCCGACACCCGAGGAACTGATGATCTGCCGTCCGTTCGTTGAAAAACACATCGCACTTCTCAATCCAAAAATGCTGGTGCTGGTCGGTGGCACCGCAACTGCTGCACTGCTCGATGATTCCGTCAGTGTGTCGCGGCTTCGGGGTAAATTCCATAGCTACAAAACCCCGTTTGCGGAAAATCCGTACCCGGTTGGGGTCCTTTTCCACCCCTCCTACCTGCTCCGTTCACCGCTGCAAAAACGCCTTGCCTGGCACGACCTGCAGATCCTCCGCGACCGTTTAGAGCAGGACAAGGTCCTCTAGTCCTTTTTCGGGCTGCTTATTCCCTCGGGATGGCGATTTGCGATGCCCAAATTATAAAAAATGAAACGTTTCTTGTAAATAGAAGGTAAAAATTACCCTTCGGTTAATATATTGTTTTAAAACAATAAAATTAGATTCTTGTGACCTCAATGCACCACGCGAAAGCAAAAATCGTTTCGCATTTTATAAAATCCGATGAAATGATTGGTGGCCATTTGCCATTAGAGTAGATTGACTATGTTGTCACACACATACTATGGTGTGAGGGTAAGTGAAACATGTCTCGGTGAGACATAACTAACAATGAAGACGTGGGAGAAATATGTATGCGTCAAAAGACAAATCGTAAGAATAAGCAGGCGGGCTTCACGCTGGTAGAGTTGGCGATCGTGATCGTGATCATCGGCCTTATCGTCGGCGGCGTACTCGTCGGCCAAGATCTGATTAAAGCGGCGCAGGTTCGCGCCGTAGTATCTCAAATCCAATCACTGGATGCGGCGATCAATACGTTCCGTTCGAAATACGACGGCCTGCCGGGTGACCTTACCCGTGCAGTATCGTTCGGCCTTGGTGCAGCCAACGGTAACGGCGATGGTCTGATCCATGGTACCGCAACCCCGTATACGGCATTCGATGGTGAGATCCAGCAGTTCTGGCATCACCTGAGCGTGGCGCAGCTGGTTGCTGGTAACTATGACGGTTCTGGTACGCTGCTTGGTGAAGACTTCCCGGACAATAAACTGAAAAAAGGTGGTATCATTGCCTTTGGTCCGAGCGGTTCTTCACTGAACTTCTATGCGATCGGTGTTGCAACGGGTGGTGTGAACTACACCAACGGTATCACTCCGGTGGAAGCATTCGGTATCGACTCTAAACTCGATGACGGTTTCCCGGATACGGGTATCGTGACCGCACATGATGGTGGTGCAGCTGTGGAAGGCGGCACGAATGCGGGTGGTTGCTTTACCAACGACACGCCGCGTGAATTCTCTATCCCGACCCAGAACAACCTCTGCGGTCTGCAAGTTCGTATCTCTGGCTAGTCGATACGAATACGCAAGAATACGAAAGGGCCATCTTCGGATGGCCCTTTTTTTATCTGCTGTCTCTATGCGGAATCCTTAGAAATCCCCGCCTGCCCTGTATAGGTTCCTTATCAGAAACGTTCTATCCCTAAAGATCATTCATTTATGGAGATAGACATATGACAACCATCACTGGAACCTTCAGCACCCGTGCAGAAGCCGAATCTGCCATCAGTTCATTAGAAGCACGCGGCATTACGCCTTCTGAAATCGGACTGATGATGACGGACACCACGCATAAGAAAATGTTCAATGATTCCGTGAATAACGATGAACGCACGGCAGCATCGGTAAAGGCTGCAGGCAGCGGTGCCGTGATCGGTAGCGCGCTCGGCGGTATCCTGGGTGGCCTCACGGCTGTTGCCGCGATCGGCGTCCCAGGCCTTGGCTTACTCGCTGCCGGCCCCGTGATCGCTATCCTAACCGGTGCGGGTGCAGGTGCGGCGACCGGAACCTTCGCAGGTGCCCTCATTGGTGCAGGCATCCCTGATGCAGAAGCCAACGAATATGAGGGTGCACTCCGGTCGGGTAAAGCGATCGTCACCGTACATACAAACGATGAGGCGAAAGCAACAACCGCAAAAGAAATATTGCGTCCTTATAATTCCTTTTATAGGGCTGCCTAGCACGCATCAGAAAGGGGCGGATTTTCCGCCCTTTTTTTGTACCGAAGAAGGAGGTGGTAGCTTAAGGGGAACTGGTGCCACCAGTGGGAATCGGACCCACGGCCTCGTCATTACCAATGACGCGCTCTGCCACTGAGCTATGGCGGCACATTAGCGGCACACTTTCGCGACAGTCCGCGTAAAGTGGCGCTTGCAGGGGCACACACTTAGAATATAATCGTTGGGAATGCAATATTTATGTGGGCCACCCGTGGAAAAAGATAGAGCTACTCAAAATCGTGAAAAGCGCCATGCTAATACGAAAAAGCAGCAGGATGCGCGTAAAAAGAAACTGGAAAAGGCGCTCAAAGAGAATCTGCAACGTCGGAAAAAATCTTCTGCAGAGTCGCCCGATTCTGAGGGTAGCAAAGGTTAATGACGATTTTATTACATGAATAAAATGTAATTAAAATTCTTTTGTTTCCCGCGTTTTTTGACTACCATTCATACGTGGGCAGAAAAGTACCAAAAACAAAGAAACAAAAAGCACGTGCGCGGATGCGGCGCCTGCATATCATATTAGCCCACGAACGCATCCACGAAGAGAATCGGCGCAAGATCAAGGAAGAGGAGCAGACGCGTCGAAGAGGGTTTAAACGCAAACTAACAGGAGGCTTCGCAGTGCCGCAGAAAGAAGAGTTAGGCGACAAGGTCGAAAAGTGGCGTGAACGCGTAGACTCGATGCGTTCCAAAATGCGTTCTGGCCGCGAGCAGGCCCGCAACATGTGGAAAGGCCGCTAGGCTTCTTCCCAAGCCGTTTTTTATCCCATTTAATCCTTGCACTGCTGGGCAATTAGCCCTATGACTTTCTTCTATTTTATTGCTTTGGAGAATTACTGATGTCGGTCATGTCTGACCTTTGGATTCGTGAGCAGGCGCTGAAGAAAGGCATGATTGAACCTTTCGTCGACCGCCAGCAAAAAGAGGATGCGAAAAAACGTGGTATGATTTCATACGGACTCTCCTCGTATGGTTACGATGCCCGTGTCTCCAACGAATTCAAGATATTCACCAACGTCGACTCCGCGACCGTCGATCCCAAAGCATTCGATACCAATAGCTTCGTCGACCGTAAAACCGATGTCTGCATCATCCCGCCGAACAGCTTCGCACTCGCTCGCACGGTCGAATATTTCCGTATCCCGCGTGATGTGCTCGTCGTTTGCGTTGGCAAATCCACTTATGCGCGCTGCGGCATCATCGTGAACGTCACCCCGCTGGAGCCGGAATGGGAGGGGCATGTGACCTTGGAATTCTCCAACACCACGCCGCTGCCGGCAAAAATCTACGCCAATGAAGGCGCGTGCCAGTTCCTCTTCCTGCAAGGCGACCAGAGCTGTGAAACATCGTATGCCGACCGTGCAGGTAAATACATGAAGCAAACCGGCGTGACCTTACCGAAAATTTAGCAACTATGGATGCAATTCGTATCAGCGGTGGAATTCCTTTGCATGGCACGATCCCGGTCGGCGGTGCAAAGAACGCGGCGTTACCTTTGATGGCCGCATGCCTTCTGACAGACAAGAAGATGACATTATCCAATCTTCCCCATCTGATGGATATCACCACGATGGCAAACCTGCTCGTGCATCTGGGCGTACGTCTCTCGCTGGATGGCTGTTCGGAATTCGATGGACACACCGGTCGTGTCATCGAGTTCGATGCAAGCGGCGTTACCAATACCACCGCACCTTACGAATTGGTAAGCAAGATGCGCGCTTCTGTCGTCGTGCTGGGTCCGCTGGTTGCCCGTTTGGGCCATGCCAAAGTATCACTGCCGGGTGGCTGCGCAATCGGTCCGCGCCCGATCAACCTGCATCTGCAGGCACTCGAGAAACTCGGCGCGCAAATCACGCTTGAACACGGCTATATCGAAGCGAAAGCACCGAAAGGGCTAAAAGGGGCTGAGATCCATTTCCCGATCGTTTCCGTCGGTGCGACGGAAAACGCGATGATGGCCGCAACACTTGCGGAAGGCACTACCGTTATCCATAACGCGGCATGCGAGCCAGAGATCACCGACCTTGGCCAATGTCTGAACACCATGGGTGCTGAAATCTCTGGGCTTGATACGCGCACACTCGTGATCAAAGGTAAACCTTCGCTCGGATCAACGAACTATGCCGTGATTGCCGACCGCATCGAAGCCGGCACTTACGCGATTGCCGCTTCCATCACCGGTGGGGATATCGAACTCACCGGCATCAACGAATCCATCATGGGCGCGACGTTCGAGAAATTGCTCGCCTCTGGCACCGAGATATCGAAAACGGAAACCGGCCTGCGCTTCCGCCGTAAGGGCGATATCCTTCCGCTCGATATCGAGACGGCACCCTACCCGCTCTTTGCCACCGATATGCAAGCGCAGTTCATGGCATTACTCTGCCTTGCAAAGGGCACCTCGCACTTAACCGAAACCATCTTCGAGAACCGCTTCATGCATGTGCCGGAACTGATGCGCATGGGTGCAAAGATCGATGTAGAGGGCAATACCTGTACCATCTATGGCATCAAGGCATTCAAAGATGCTGAGGTGATGGCGACGGATCTCCGTGCTTCGGTGTCACTCGTGCTGGCCGCCCTCGCTGCAAAAGGTGAAACCACCATCAACCGCGTGTATCACATCGACCGCGGTTATGAATCCATCGAAGAAAAATTGGGTGCGTGCGGTGCAAAGATCGGCCGCGTGCGCGCACTCGCGACGTAAGCTAATTCCCAAACTGCATTTCTGCCAGGCGCGCATAGAGCGAACCTTGCGCCACGAGTTCCTTATGTGTGCCCATCGCTTCGATGCGGCCTTTATCGATCACGATGATCTTGCTTGCCTTGAGCACCGTTGCTAAACGATGTGCGATCACGATGGTCGTGCAACTCTGCATCACTTTCTCCAGCGCCTCCTGAACCAGGTGCTCGCTTTCGGCATCGAGTGCATTTGTAGCCTCATCCAGGAGCAGCACTTTCGGCTTCTTCACCACCGCGCGTGCAAGCGCGATACGTTGGCGTTCACCGCCGGAAATGCGCACACCACGCTCCCCGAGGAAAGTATCGAACCCTTGTGGTAGGCGCTGGATGAAACCATACGCATTGGCGATCTTTGCCGCTTCTTCGATTTCCGCATCCGTTGCGCTTAGATTGCCAAAGCGGATATTCTCACGCGCGGTTTCGGAAAATACCACGGGGTCTTGCGTGACATAGGCAAATTGGTTTCGGAGCGCCTGCAGATCGACCTCCTTGATCGGCAACCCATCGAGGCGAATCTCGCCGCTTGCCGGGTCGTAGAAACGCAGAAGTAGCTGTAGGATCGTACTTTTACCGGCGCCGGACGGCCCTACGATCGCCACCATCTCGCCTGCATTTACCTTGAAAGAGACATGATCGAGCGCTGGTGTGCCTGGCTTTGAGGGATACGAGAACTTCACATTATCGAATTCCACCTCACCTTTGCCACCCGCGGGGATGGAGCGCGGATTGTCCGGTGAGCGAATGGGCGATACGTATGCGAGGATCTCTGCGATACGTTCCGATGCACCTGCTGCGCGCTGCAAATCACCCACGATATCGCTGATGACACCCAAGGCTGAAGCTGCCATCACCGCATAGAAGATGAAGGCAGAGAGTTCACCGGCTGAGATACGTCCCGCAAGCACATCTTTGCCGCCGAGCCATAGGATGAGTGTGATGAAACCGAACACCAGCATGATGGTGAGCGAAGAAAGTTTGGAACGCGCACGCACGCGTTGCATTGCTGCCAACCTTGCATCTTCGACCACGACACCGATGCGTGCTGCCTGTTCCGCCTCGCGGCCGTAAGCCTGCACGGTCTTGATGTTATTGATGATCTCGTTTACGGATGCTGAAACCGCCGCGACCTTATCCTGCGATTCACGCGAAAGATGGCGCACTTTTTTCGCGAGCGATAGGATTACAATCACAATGATCGGGATCACCACCGCGACATAGAGCGAGAGCTTCGGACTGGTAAATACAATCAACACGATACTGCCAACGAGAATGAGAGCGTTACGCACCAGGAACGCAAGGCTGGTGCCAATCACCATCTGCAATACCGTCGTATCCGTGGTGATGCGCGATAACATCTCACCGGTTTTGGCTTGCTCGTAGAATTCCGGGGAGAGCGACAGCAGCTTGCTGAAAATATCTTTCCGTATCTCGGCTACCACCTGCTCCCCTACCTTGGTGATAAGGAAGTGGCGAAGATAGGCCGCCACCGAAAGGATGGCCGTTACGGCAAGTAACCCGCCGAGTGCGGCATCGAGCATCCAGCGGTTGTTATGGGAGAATCCGGTATCGATCAGGTTCTTCAAACCCACACCGAGGGAGAGCAGGCTCACCGACGAGATCGCGAGCACAAAGAACAAGAGCACGATATTGCGACGATGCGGCTGTAGATACCGCATGATGAACTTCAGGTTCTTCAGGCTTGATTTGGGTGCTTGGCCTTCGGGAATCATGCGAGTTTCACTTTCATACCGGCAACGGCGGCGAGTTCTTGTTCCAACATATCGAGTAGCAACGGCCCTTTTTTGGAACGCCACGCCTTTACCGCCGGATCGTAGACAAAATAACTGGCGCCTGAGACCGGGGATGCCATCCATATCTGCTGGGTGGGCTTGTGCATATTGATGACATACTGGCGATCGTCTTTGAGCGTTATCTCGAGGATACCCGACATATATTCCACACTGAGCGCACGGGCAGCGTCCGCATCCTCTATCGTCTCCGCCAGGCGCGAGAGCAGGCCTTCTACCATGGTCTGATATTCGTTTTCCGGTAACATAAGTAGACCGAAGGTTTCCAGTTGTGTGTTCGGCGCAATAAGTATATCTTCTTGCCGCAGCTTACAACCCATTTCTGACAAGACTAGCGCGCCTTATGGCACAAATACGAATCCCGAAGAAAAACACCAAACCCAGCAGCCCGAAGCGCAGGTCCGGCGCGGGTAAGGTCCTGTCTGTCACGGCGGGTGGTGTAAAGACGGGCTATAAGATATTCCGCAAACTACCGCTCAAGACTTTATTCAAGACCGGTATCTTCCTTGGCGTATGGCTGGTCATAGTCGGTTTCATGGTGGGTCTTTACTACCTGCATGACATCCCGAACCCCAAAACGCTCCTTAAAGCCAATAAATCCCATACTATCCGCTATCTGGCGGCGGATGGTTCGCTCCTTGCGGTACAAGGCAATACGTATGGGGATGAACTGAATTATGAAGAATTCCCGCCGCAACTGATACAAGCCGTGATGGCGATCGAAGACCGCCGCTTCTTCAACCATTATGGTGTCGACCCGATCGGCATCATGCGCGCGATGGTGGTGAACCTAACTTCCGGCCGGGTGGTGCAGGGTGGCTCTACGCTTACGCAGCAGCTCGCGAAAATCAGCTTCCTGAAACCGGACCGCACGATCAAACGGAAGATTCAAGAACTGATACTCGCCCTTTGGCTCGAATACAAATATTCGAAGGAAGAGATCATCTCGATGTACCTGAACCGCGTGTACTTAGGTGGCGGTTATTATGGTGTGGATGCGGCAGCACACGGCTATTTCGATAAATCCGCGCGCTGGCTGAACCTCGGCGAATCCGCGATGCTCGCAGGTTTGCTCAAAGCCCCGTCGCGCTATTCTCCGTTCAGCAACCCGGAGCTCTCGAAGCAGCGCGCGAACCAAGTGATCGAAAGCATGATCGATGCCGGCTATATCACCGAGAAGGATAAGAAGGTCGTCACCATGCTGCCGCGCACGCAGCCGAAGGGTAACAGCGCCTACTACTTCATCGACTGGATCGCAGCACGTGTGCCGGATTATGTCGGCAACGTCGAAGAAGATTTAACGGTCGTTACGACGCTCAATCCGAACCTGCAGAATTTAGCGGCAAGCACGCTCAAGAAGTGGATGGATGATGTCGGTAAGAAACAGAAAGCATCGCAAGCTGCCTTCGTCGCCATGTCGCCGACCGGCGAGATCCGTGTGATGGTCGGTGGTAAGGATTATTTAGAAAGCCAATATAACCGCGCGGTGGAAGCACATCGCCAACCGGGCTCCTCGTTCAAGTTCTTTGTTTATCTGACGGCGATGGAACAAGGCTTTAGCCCGAGCGATATCTTTGTGGATGAACCGATCTCGATCGGTGGCTGGGAGCCAAAGAACTATCTCGAGCAATTCAATGGCGAGATGCGCCTCAGGGAAGCCTTCGCACAATCCATCAACACGATTGCTGCGCAGCTGATCATGCGCGTCGGTGTGCGTGAAGTGATGAAAACGGCGTACCGTTTAGGCATCGAATCTCCGCTAGCGGAAAATGCAAGCCTCGCACTTGGCACCAGCGAAGTGACGCTCCTCGAGATGACGCAGGCCTACGCCCATATGGCCAATAATGGCCGTAGTTTACGTGCGTACGGCATCACCGAGATCCAAAACAGCCATGGCGAAGTGCTCTACCGCCGTAGCGGCGACTATTCTGAACAAGTCATCAGCCCATCGGCACTCGTGCTGATGAACCAGATGCTGATGGCCGTGCTGCAGGAAGGTACGGCGAAATTCGTGAATATCGACCGTCCGGCTGCGGGTAAAACCGGCACCAGCCAGGATTTCCGCGATGCCTGGTTCATCGGCTATACGCCGGATATCGTGGTCGGTATCTGGGCGGGTAACGACGATAACAGCCCGATGAAGAAGGTAACGGGTGCAGCCCTTCCGGGCCATATCTGGCAGGAATTCATGAATACGGCCTTCGAAGGCGTGGATTCGAGCGATATCCCGACCTCTACCGGTATGCTGCCCTTCATCGACGAAGAGAACCAAATCCAGCCGAGCACAAATGTACCGATGGATAGCGAAGAGAAGAAAAAATCCTTCTGGGACAGAATCTTAAGCGGAAATAAGCCGGAAGAGGAAGTACATCCGAATGCCTTCCCGGTACCCGCTCCGAATGCCCCGGTGGACAGTCAGGATCTCGCCCCACCGACGCCAGGGTCAACCCCAGGCCAAGAGCCGCATACGCCAGAGAATCCCGAAGGCATGCAGGACCAGCCGCATTAATTCTGTCCTAAATCCTATAAAAAGCTTGTTTTTACCCCTGCTTGCGGTTATAAGACACCTCCCTTTGAAGACCTTGGCTTGAACTTCGGTTCTTGTAAAGGGACGCTACTTCGGTAGCGGTAGTGCACGTCCGGTGCGTAAGGGTTTTACCCTTAAAAGGCATGCCCGGCTGCAGAAGCAAAACCTTAAACTTATAGGATATCAAAATGCCAAAACTGAAAACCAAAAGTGGCGCTAAGAAGCGCTTCTCTTTCACGGCTTCCGGCAAACTTCGCCGTAACAAAGCCAACAAACGTCACGGTATGACGAAAAAATCCAAGCGCCAGATTCGTAATCAGCGCGGTACCACGGTTGCTTTCGAGGGCGATGCGCGTCTGATTAAGCAAGTGATGCCTTACCGTTAAGTTCTTAAAGACGTTTACACACACATATAGTGAAGGAGATTTCCTATGCCACGTTCAACTAATGCCGTATCACGTAACGCTCGCCGCAAAAAGGTCCTTGGCCTTGCCAAAGGTTTCCGCGGCCGCAGCAATAACTGCCACCGTATCGCACTCGAGAAAGTCGAGAAGGCGCTGAAATATGCATACCGCGACCGTCGTCGTAAAAAACGCGACTTCCGTAAGCTCTGGATCCAGCGTATCAACGCCGGCGTCCGCGAGCACGGTATGGTGTATTCACAGTTCATCAACGGTCTCAACAAAGCGAACATCACGCTCGACCGTAAGGTGCTCTCTGATCTCGCGATCCACGAACCAGCTGCATTCAAAGCGATCGTAGAACAAGCGAAAGCCGCGCTGAAATAGCACTTTTTGCTTCGCAAGGAGTGTGGCGCGTGAGCGATCTAGAAACCATCCGTAAAGAGGCCACGCAGGCTGTAGCGAGCGCGCAGGATATCGATGCGCTCGAGAAAGTGCGCGTGGCCTATTTGGGCAAGACCGGCGTCATCACCTCACAGATGAAAAGCTTAGGCACCCTGCCGCCGGAAGAACGCAAAACGTTCGGGGCTAGCGTCAACGTGGTGAAAGACGAGATCACCGCACTGATCGAGAATACCAAGCAGGCACTCGAAACCGCCGCGCTCTCCGCCCGCCTTGCGCATGAGAAAATCGATATCACCCTGCCTGTCCGCCCCGAGCAGAAGGGCAGCATCCACCCGATCACACAGGTGATGGAAGAACTGACCGCCATTTTCGGAGCACTTGGCTTCACCAGCGAAGAAGGCCCGGATATCGAAGACG
Source organism: Pseudomonadota bacterium (assembly GCA_010031735.1). Classification (GTDB taxonomy): domain Bacteria; phylum Pseudomonadota; class Alphaproteobacteria; order Rickettsiales; family RGZB01; genus RGZB01. The sequence continues at coordinate 28,388 of RGZB01000008.1, forward strand.
ATTTCCATAACTTCACCGCGCTCAATATCCCCGCAAACCATCCGGCACGCCAGATGCACGACACCTTCTATATTAAGGATGAGAAGGGCGAAGGCGGCAACGGCAACGTGCTCCGCACGCATACCTCCCCGGTGCAGATCCGCGTGATGGAACGTTTCGTGAAAGAAAAACAACAGTCTCCGCTCCGCTTCATCGCGATGGGCCGCACCTATCGCTGCGATTCGGATATGACGCACTCCCCGATGTTCCACCAGATCGAAGGTCTGGTGATCGAAGAAGGTGTGACGATGGCAAACCTCAAAGGCTGCCTCACCGAATTCGTGCGCGCCTTCTTCGGCCGTGACGATATCCCGCTGCGTTTCCGCCCGAGCTTCTTCCCATTCACGGAACCGTCGGCGGAAGTGGATATCGGCTGCTCGTGGGAGAACGGCGAACTCAAGATCGGTGCGGGCAAAAGCTGGCTCGAGATCGGTGGCTGCGGCATGATCAACCCGAATGTACTGAAGAACGTGGGTCTCGATTCCACGAAACTGCAAGGTTTCGCGTTCGGTATGGGCATCGAGCGCATGGCGATGCTGAAATACGGCATCCCGGATCTCCGCCCGATGTACGAATCCGATATCCGCTGGCTGAATCATTATAATTTCGGCGCGCTCGATATCCCCTCTCTCGTCAAAGGAGTAGCTGGATGAAATTCACCCTGAACTGGCTGAAAGAACATCTGGATACGAATGCTTCGCTCGCCGAGATTGCGGATAAGCTCACGGCGCTTGGGCTTGAAGTCGAAGGCATCCAAGACCGTGCGAACGATCTCGCACCCTTCCGCGTGGCGGAGATTCTGGAAGCCGAAAAACATCCGAACGCCGATAAACTGCGCGTGTGTAAAGTGAATACGGGCAGCGAAGTGCTGCAGATCGTGTGCGGCGCACCGAACGCACGTGCAGGCATCAAAGTGGTGCTGGCTCCGGTTGGTGTCACCATCCCGGCGAACGGCTTAGTCATCAAGAAATCCAAGATCCGCGATGTGGAAAGCAACGGGATGCTCTGTTCGGCGACCGAACTTGCGCTGGGTGACGATAGCGACGGCATCATCGAACTCCCGGCTTCTGCAAAAGCAGGCGAACCCGCAATCAACGCACTCGGTGCGAACGATCCGGTGATCGAGATCGCCATCACCCCGAACCGTGGCGATTGCCTCGGCGTGCGTGGTGTAGCACGTGACCTCGCAGCGGCAGGCCTCGGCACGTTAAAGCCGCTTGAAAGCAAACAAGTGAAGGGCAGCTTTGCCTCCCCGATCACGGTTTCCATCGAAGATACGAAAAAAGCACCGCTCTTCATCGGTCGTTACTTCAAGAACGTAAAAAATACTGAAAGCCCGGACTGGTTGAAAACGCGTCTTAAAGCGATCGGCCTGAAGCCGATCTCCGCCTTGGTCGACATCACGAACTATCTCACGTTCGATCTTGGCCGCCCTGCGCATGTGTATGATGCGAAGTTACTCAATGGAAACCTCACGGTGCGTGATAGTAAAGAAGGTGAGGCATTCGAATCACTTGCGGATAAAACCTATAAACTCTCTGCAGGCCACGTGGTGATCGCAGATGGCAAAGGCCCGGTAGCACTAGGCGGGGTCATCGGCGGCAAGGCGAGCGGTGTATCGGATAAAACCACGGATGTGTTCCTCGAGATCGCACTCTTCGACCCGGCAGAGGTCGCGAAGTCCGGCCGCGCACTCATGATCGATTCGGATGCGCGTTACCGTTTCGAACGCCATGTCGATCCGGCATTCGCTCACACCGGCGCCGATATCGCTTCCGCCCTCATCACGGAAACCTGCGGCGGCGAAGCGAGCGAATATGTTAAAGCAGGGAGCGCCGATGTTCCTGCAAAATCCGTAAGCTTCACGAATGCACGTGTCAAAACACTGGCAGGCGTCGATGTTCCGGCGGCTGAAATCGCGCGCATCCTTTCTGCACTCGGCTTCAAGCAAGAAGGCGAAGCAGTTTCTGCACCGAGCTTCCGTCCCGATATCGATGGCGAAGCAGATATCGTAGAAGAGGTGGTGCGCATATTCGGTTATGACAAAATGGATGCGGTACCACTTCCGACCATACGCCGTTTGAAACCGACGCTCACACCGGCGCAGCGCGCCGTGTCCCATGCTCGCCGTTTGCTTGCTGCACGCGGCCTCCATGAATCCGTGACCTTCTCGTTCATGGATGGTAAATTCGCACCGCTCTTCGGTAACAAAGAGCAATTGATCGCCCTCGCGAACCCGATCTCAAGCGACCTCTCCACGATGCGCCCTTCGATTCTGCCGAACCTGATGCAAGCGGCTGCAAAGAACGCGGCGCGCGGCGCTGAGAATGTCGGTTTCTTCGAAGTGGGTCCGGTATTTGCTAAATCCGCGAACAACTCGCAAGAACTAGTAGCCGCTGGCATCCGTACGAATCTCAACCATGCGAAGAATATCTATAAAGACTCCCGTAGCGTCGATGCACTCGACGCAAAAGCGGATCTGATCGCTGCGCTCTCACCGTATATTCCGGATGCTTCCCGCCTGAACCTCACACGTGATGTACCATCACATTACCATCCGGGTCGCGCGGGTGCTTACGTGCTCGGCAAGAACGTGATCGGTTATTTCGGTGAACTTCATCCCGCGGTAGTGAAGGCACTGGGCCTGGAGGGCAGCATCGTAGGTTTCGAGCTCTTCCTTGAGCGCCTGCCACAACCGAAAACCGCGAAGAACACCGCACGTGCAAAACTGATGCTCTCGCAATATCAATCCGTGCTCCGCGATTTCGCTTTCATCGTGAATGAAGAGGTTACGGCAGATACCATCGTACGCGCCGTTCGCCAGGCCGAGAAAACGCTGGTGACGGAAGTATCGCTCTTCGACGTATACCAAGGTAAAGGCATCGATAGTGGCAAGAAATCGATTGCGTTCAGCGTGAAGCTGGAGCCGCACGACCGCACCCTCACCGATGCCGAGATCGAACACGTTTCCAATACCATTATTGCCGCCGTGGAAAAATCCGCTGGCGGTGTTTTAAGAAAGTAAATATCCATGGACCAGTCCCGCATCCGCAACTTCGCGATCATCGCGCACATCGACCACGGCAAATCCACGCTCGCGGACCGCATCATCGAAACCTGCGGTGGTTTGGATAAACGTGAGATGACCTCACAAGTGCTTGATTCGATGGATATCGAGAAAGAGCGCGGCATCACCATCAAAGCACAGACCGTCCGTCTGAAATACGTCGCCAAAGACGGCCATACTTACTTCCTGAACCTGATGGACACGCCAGGCCACGTCGACTTCGCTTACGAAGTGAGCCGCTCACTCGCTGCATGCGAAGGGTCGATCCTGGTGGTGGATGCGAGTCAGGGTGTCGAGGCGCAGACACTTGCGAACGTTTATAAAGCGATCGAGAACAACCACGAGATCATCCCCGTCTTAAACAAGATCGACCTTCCGGCGGCAGAACCCGAGCGTGTGAAACAGCAGATCGAGGAAGTCATCGGCATCGATGCTTCCGATGCAATCCCGGTCTCCGCCAAAACGGGTGTCGGTATCCCGGACTTACTCGAAGCACTCGTCACGAAACTGCCTGCGCCGAAGGGTGATGGCGAAGCGCCGCTCAAAGCCCTCCTCGTTGACAGCTGGTACGATGCGTACTTAGGCGTCATCGTCCTCGTGCGTGTGATCGACGGCAAGATTCAGAAGAAAACCCGCATGAAGATGATGTCGAATGGTGCCGTATACGATGTCGATAACGTCGGTATCTTCACACCGAAAAAAGTGATGGTGGATTCACTCTCCGCCGGTGAAGTAGGCTTCATCAGCGCTTCGATCAAACAAGTGGCGGACTGCCAAGTGGGTGATACGATCACCGACGACCGCCGCCCGACCGCTGCTGCATTGACCGGCTTCCAGAAATCGCAACCGGTCGTATTCTGCGGACTCTATCCGGTCGACGCCGCCGATTTCGAAGACCTGCGCGAATCCTTAGGCAAACTGCGCCTCAATGACGCAAGCTTCGAATACGAGACCGAAACCTCCAGCGCCCTCGGTTTCGGCTTCCGCTGTGGCTTCTTAGGTCTGCTGCACTTGGAGATCATCCAGGAACGTCTGGAGCGTGAGTTCAACCTCGATCTCATCACTACGGCACCGAGTGTGGTATACAAAATGTATCTGACCGATGGTTCCTATAAAGAACTCCACAATCCGGCCGAGATGCCGGAGCCGAACTTCATCGAGAAGATGGAAGAGCCGTGGATCAAAGCAACCATCATGGTGCCCGATGAATATCTGGGTTCCGTGCTCGAACTGTGCACCAACAAGCGCGGCGTGCAGGTGGAACTCACCTATGTCGGTAGCAACCGTGCGATGGTCGTCTATAAACTGCCCCTGAACGAAGTGGTATTCGACTTCTACGACCGCCTGAAGTCCGCGACCAAAGGGTACGCGAGCTTCGACTGGCATATCGATTCGTACGAAGAAAGCCCGCTCGTGAAACTCTCGATCTTGATCAACGGCGATCCGATGGATGCGCTTTCCATGATCGTGCACCGCACGCGTGCGGAAACCCGCGGCCGCGACATCTGTGCGAAACTCAAAGAGCTGATCCCAAGGCAGATGTTCCAGATCGCGATCCAAGCCGCGATCGGCGCGAAAGTAATTGCCCGTGAGACCGTGAGCGCGATGCGCAAAGACGTACTGGCGAAATGCTACGGCGGCGACGTGACGCGTAAACGTAAGCTGCTGGAAAAGCAGAAAAAAGGCAAGAAAAAGATGCGTGAATTCGGCAAGGTCGAAATACCACAGTCTGCCTTTATCGAAGTGTTGAAAGTCGACGGGAACTAGGATTTTCTGGCGTTTTTGCCCTGAAAACCTAGAATTTAAGCGGGATTTTTAGGGCCGCCATGATATCGGATTTTTTACAGAAGATACCTTTTATACGCCGCATCACCGGCAGCTATACCGCGCTCTTGATGCTCTCGGTAGTGGCGTTGATCGGCGTCATCACCTATTCGCTCATCGCTAAAAGCGGAAACCCCTTTGGCCCAAGCCCGCGCATGGTGATCTCGCTTGCCATCACCAACCTGGCCTTACTGCTCGCGCTCGGCATCATCATCGCACTCAAGGTGATCAAGCTCTGGCTTGCACGCAAACACCATTCGGTGGGCTCCAGGCTGCAAACGCGCATTACTATCGTGTTCAGTATGCTCTCGATCCTGCCTACACTCATCGTCGCCCTCTTCTCGATGATTTATTTCAACCTCGGTATACAAGTATGGTTCAACGAACGCGTGGGTACGGCACTGGGGCAATCCGTCGCAGTCGCAGAGAGCTATCTTGCGGAGCACCGGGAGATCATCCGCGGGGATGCACTCGCGATGGCAAACGACTTAAGCCGCGAGGCCGTCGAATTCTCGAAGAACCCGAAACAGTTCAGCACCGTGCTCTATGCACAGGCGGCCCTTCGCTCACTCACCGAAGCGATCGTCTTCCAGAACGATGATATCTTGGCTACCACACCCCTTGCCTTCTCGCTGATGTTCGAATACCAGCAACTGCCGAAAGAATATTTCGAACGCGCCAACACCGGTGAGGTGGTGATCATCACCAGCGAGAACGAAGACCGCGTACGTGCCCTCGTGAAATTGCAGAATTTCTATAATACCTATCTGCTGGTCGGCCGTCCTGTCGATGCGAAGATCATCGACCACGTCGAACAAACACGCAGCTCTGCAAGCGAATATCTCAAACTCCGTGCCGATATGGGCAACATCCAGTTCAAATTCTCCGTCATGTTCTTCGGCGTTGCGCTTCTGCTCTTATTCGCTGCTATCTGGGCAGGCTTACTGTTCGCAAGCAAACTCGTCGAACCCATCAACGATCTTGTGACGGCGGCGGAACGTGTGAAGGCAGGCGACCTGCAGGCACGTGTGCGTGAACGCCCGGCAGATGATGAGATCGGCACCTTAGGCCGCGCTTTCAACCGTATGACCGGTCAGCTCGAGAAGCAACGCACCGAACTGGTGGAAGTGAACCGGCAGATCGATGCCCGTCGCCGCTTCTCAGAGGCCGTACTGGCCGGGGTCTCGGCAGGCGTGATCGCACTCGATCGCGACCAGCGCGTGAACCTGCATAACCGCTCAGCGCTCACCCTGCTGAACCTGCAGCCCGAGCAGATGAACCAGGCAACCATCACGCAGCTCGTACCGGAATTCTCAGCACTTCTGATGAAAGCCGCGAATTCCGATAAGGCAGCGCAGGAACAGATCAGCGTGGCACGCAGTAACGGTGCAGCATCGTTCTTAGTCCGTATCGTCGCACAGAAGCTGGGTGAAGAGATCGAAGGCTACATCATTACGTTCGATGACATCACCGAACTGCAAGCCGCACAACGCAGTGCCGCATGGGCAGGTGTCGCACGCCGCATCGCACACGAGATCAAGAATCCACTGACCCCTATCCAGCTCGCCGCACAACGCCTCAAGAAAAAATATTCCAAGGAAGTGCTCTCCGAGCCGGAGGTATTCAATAAATACATCGACACCATCACACGCCACGTGGGTGATATTGGAAAGATGGTCGAAGAGTTCGTGAACTTCGCACGCATGCCCGCACCGGTGTTCGAGAATACCGATATGTCGAATATCATACAGCAAGCCGTCTTCTCCCGCCGCGAAGTGGATACGGATATCCACTTCAATGTCAGATTACCGGAACAGGAAGCCATTGTGCGTGCCGATAAAGGACAGATCGAGCGCGCGATATCGAACGTGATCAAGAATGCGATGGAGGCGATGGAATCACGCGCAGTGGAAACAGGCAAACCAAAAGGCACGATCGATATTGGTCTCGAGGAAGTGTTGGGCAAATGGTGTCTCTCGATCCGCGACGATGGTCCAGGCTTTCCCTCCGAACTGATCGATCAACTCACCGAGCCCTATGTCACCACACGCGAGAAAGGAACCGGCCTGGGTCTTGCGATCGTGAAAAAAATCATCATTGACCATGATGGCACGCTGCAGCTCTCCAATCTCAAGGATAGTAATGGCAACGTGAAAGGCGCGCTGGTCTTCATTACGCTGCCGAAAATAAAATCTGTCTAGATCTTTTTTTTATTATGCTATCGACGTATTTTTCGTCTCGATTCTTTATTGTGAAAACCATCCATTCGTAAAAATTTTGTATTTTTATGAAAGTTTTTCTTGCAAGATTTTGCCGTTGCAGATACAACACATTTGTTGCATTAATATCACTAGCTAAATTTTAGCTTATACATGTAGTAGGATCATGCTGATAGACGTACTAATTGTTGACGATGAATCTGATATCCGCGAGCTAATTTCCGACATCCTGAAGGATGAAGGGTACGCCCCGCGCACCGCAAAAAATAGTGTGGAGGCGTTTGATGCGATCAAATCACGCGTTCCTACCGCTATCATTCTCGATATCTGGTTGAAAGACAGTCCACTCGATGGTCTCGGCATCCTGGAATCGGTGAAGCGCAAATATCCGCATGTCCCGATCATCATGATCTCCGGCCATGGTACGATCGAGACCGCGATCACGTCCATCAAGATGGGCGCATACGATTACATCGAGAAACCGTTCAAAGAAGATAAGCTGCTACATCTGCTGCAACGTGCCATCGAAACGGCGCGTCTCAAGATCGAGAACAAAGAACTGAAAACGCGTGTGGCTCCGCCGGCAGAGCTGGTCGGTAAATCCGCGACGATCACACAACTCAAACAAGCCGTCGAACGTGTGGCCCCGACCGGTAGCCGCGTGTTCGTCACCGGCCCTGCCGGTACGGGTAAAGAAGTCATCGCCCGTCTTATCCACCAAAAATCACAGCGTCGGAAAGGCCCCTTCGTGGTGCTGACCGCTGCAAGCATGGTCGAGAACCTGGTCGACACCGAACTGTTCGGTACGGAAGAAGACGACAGCATCAACGGACCGCCGCGGAAGATCGGTATCTTCGAACGCGCTGCGGGTGGTACGCTCTTCATCGATGAGATCAGCGATATGCCACTCTCGACGCAAGCGAAGCTGCTTCGCGTGCTGCAGGATAACTCCCTCACCCGCATCGGCGGCAAACAGCCGATCGAGGTGGATGTACGCGTGATCGCGGCATCGAATAGCAATATCCAAGACCTCATCAAAACAGGCAAGTTCCGCGAAGATCTGTATTACCGCCTGAACGTCGTGCCGCTCAAGGCTCCTTCGCTCAGTGAACGCCGCGAAGATATCCCGCTTCTGACCGAATACTTCATCAAAGCATGTGCGGAAGCCAACGGCACGCAAGCCTGCGTCCTTTCGGAAGATGCGATCGCTGCCATGCAGGTCTATGACTGGCCGGGCAACGTGCGTCAGCTCAAAAACGTCATTGAATGGCTGATGATCATGTCTGCGACCAACAGCGACCCGATCACCTCCAGTATGTTACCGAAAGAAATCCTTTCTTCTGGCCCGGCGGCGCTCGGACCGGAAGTGAACCCGGAAATCATGGCGATGCCGCTCCGCGAAGCACGCGAATTGTTCGAACGCCAGTATCTGATCGCTCAGATCAACCGTTTCGGTGGCAATATATCCCGCACTTCGGAATTCGTGGAAATGGAACGTTCGGCACTGCATCGTAAGCTCAAACTGCTGAACATCGGCAATTACGAAGCAAAAGAAGCGACCAAGACCACGACCAGCTCTTCTTAGTCCAACATCAAACCTCGAAGAGGGTTGCCTTGAAAGTCATCATCTGCGGCGCAGGACAGGTTGGCACATCCATCGCACGCCAGCTGGCGCGTGAGGATCATGACGTCACCATCATCGACAATTCCGCTTCGCAGATCGAAAAAATCAACGATACGCTCGATGTGAAAGCGTATGTCGGCCAGCCCTCGCACCCTTCGGTATTGGAGCAGGCCGGTATCGGCGATACCGAGATGATCATCGCCGTCACGGCCTCCGATGAAGTGAACATGGTGATCTGCCAGGTGGCAAGCTCACTCTTCGGTGTCCCCACCAAAGTCGCACGTGTGCGCCACCAGAATTACCTGCAGCCGGCGTACGAGAATCTCTACCGCCAGGATAACCTGCCGATCGACTACATCATCTCGCCCGAAACCGAGGTGGCAAAAGCCATCATGAACCGCATGCAGGTTCCGGGTGCGATGGACATGATCCCGTTCGCCGATGGTCGCCTCCGTGTCATCGAGATCCGCTGTTCCCGCACCTGCGGCCTGATCGGTATGGGACTCACACAAATCCGTGAGGTGTTGATGGATCTGAATGTCTCCATCATCGGCCTGGTACGTAATGAGGAATTCATCATCCCGAATAAAACCGATGAACTGAAACCGGACGATGCGCTCTTCTTCGTTACCGGCGAGAAGTATGTGAAAGCCGCCATGAAGATGTTCGGCCATGAGGAGCGCGAAGCACGCCGTATCGTGATCGTCGGCGGCGGCAATATCGGGCTCTCGCTCGCACAACAACTCGAGGCGGAAGAGCAGTCGCTCAACATCAAGCTGATCGAAGTGAATAAAGAGCGTGCCGAATTCATCACCGAGCAACTGACGAAAACCATCGTGATCAACGGCGATGCCCTCGACCAGGAAATCCTGTCGGAAGCGAATGTGCAAGCAGCAGAAACCATCATCGCCGCAACCAACGATGATGAAGTGAATATCTTCTGCTCGCTGATTGGAAAACGTGCCGGCTGTCAACGTGCGATTGCACTCGTGAACAAAAGCGCTGCCTATTCTTCGCTTGTGAGCGCACTCGGCGTCGATATCGTGGTGAACCCACGTGAGATCACCGTTTCCACCATCCTGCAGCACGTCCGTAGCGGTAAAGTGCGTGCCGCACACTCCATCTGTGGTGGTGCCGCAGAAGTGATCGAAGCCGAGGCATTCCCGAACTCCACGCTCATCGGACAGACCATCCGCGGCCTGAACCTGCCGCAAGGGGTGCTGATCGGCGCTATCGAGCGCGGCGAGAAGATCATCGTGCCGCACAACGACGAAGTCATTCAAGTGAATGACCGCATACTGCTGCTTTCTATCACATCGCAGCTTAAAAAAGTTGACCGCATCTTCTCTTCCCGCCAAGATTATTTCTAAGAGATTATGACAGTCACCCCCACCCGCATCAGCTATGTGAACGGTCGTTATGTGCGCCATAACGAAGCCGCGGTGCATATCGAGGACCGTGGCTATCAATTCGCTGACGGTGTGTACGAAGCGATCCTCATGGAAAACCATGTGCTGATCGATGGTAAACAGCACTGGACGCGCCTGAAACGCTCGCTGAAAGAGCTCTCGATTGCGATGCCCTGCTCCGTGAATACCATCGAATCAATCATCCAGGAACTTTTCCGCCGCAACCGCATGAAAAGCGGCACGATCTACCTGCAAGTGACACGTGGTGTCGCTAAACGCGACCATCCGTTTCCGAAAAAACCCGTGCCGCCTGCTTTGGTGATTACGATCACACCGCGGAAAACCCCGAGCGAGAAAGAACGCACACTAGGGGTGCACGCCATCACCCATCCCGACATCCGCTGGCTTCGGCGCGATATCAAAACCATTTCCCTTCTCCCGAACGTCCTTGCCAAGCAGGCGGCGGTGGAAGCGGGTGTGCGCGAGGCATGGCTCTATACCGATGAAGGCTTTTTCACGGAAGGAAGCTCCACCAACATCTATATCGTGGACGCAAAAGGTGTGATCCACACCCATCCGGCGAATGAAATGATCTTGGGCGGTGTCACGCGTGATACCATGCTGAAGCTTGCGAAGAAGGCCCGTATCCCGGTGATCGAGAAGCCCTTTACCCTTGCCGATATCAAAAAGGCGAAAGAGGCTTTCCTCACCAGCACCACCGCATTCTTACTTCCGGTCGTGAAGATCGATAAAATCACGATCGGCACCGGTAAACCCGGAAAGATCGCCTCGCAACTCCAAGAACTGTACGCAAAACATGTCCAAGCCCTCAGCAACCCCAAAAAGTAATGCGGTGAAGATCACGCTCGCCAATGCGCACAAGCACCTGCCGCGCCCGACCGCGATCCTGTTCGATTGGGACAACACGCTTGCCGACACCTGGCAGATCATCTTCGAATCCCTGCATGACACCTTCATCGCGATGGGACATGAACCATGGTCGATGGAAGATGTGCGTGGTGGCCGCGAGGGCATCCATCACTCGCTCCGCGACTCTTTCCCGCGCATCTTCGGCGATAAATGGAACGATGCCCGCGAGGTCTACTACAAAAGCTTCCTGAAACATCATCTCGATAAGATCGCAGGGCTTCCGGACGTACCCTCCGTGCTTCGCCTGCTTTCCGAATCGGATATTTATGTCGGCATCGTTAGTAATAAGACCGGCGAATACCTGCGCCAGGAAGTGACGCATCTGGGCTGGGATAGTTATTTCCGTAAGATCGTGGGGGCAACCGATGCAAAACGCGACAAACCCTTCCCCGATCCGGTGCACCTGGCCATGGAGGGTAGCAACATCGATATCGGCAAGCATGTGTGGTTGATTGGCGATAGCATAACTGATATAGAGTGTGCGGTTAATGCAGGCTGCACGCCTATCCTGTTCGGTGAGAACGTGGTGCGTGTCGGTGATAAGCACATGAATTGGCCTGTCGATTTCGATCATCTTGTGCATGTGAAAGATCACAAACAACTCGAAACCTTAATGCGAAAGGTACTCTCATGATTCTCCGCCTGTTGTTCCGTCTGTTCTTCATCGCCATCCTTGCGGCGGTAGCCTTGGGCGTCGTCGGCGTACTGGCACTCCCGAAAATCATGCCACCGGAAAAAGTGAAGGCGCTCGCCATCGAGAACACGAAGAAATACACCGGCCGCGACCTTACGATCGCCGGCGATGTCAGTTTCTCTTTCTGGCCGAACCTCTCGCTTGAGGTGAACGATGTCACCTTCGCGAATGCGGAATGGTCGAATAACAAAGAAATGGTGCGCCTGGCTTCCCTCTCGCTCGGCTTGAAACTGCTGCCGCTCCTCACGGGTAAGGTCGATGTCGATAAATTCATCATGCTGAATCCTGTGATCGTGCTCGAGAAAAATTCTGCAGGCAAAGGCAACTGGGAGTTTGCGACCAAAGAACCGACCGAGAAAGTGGAACAGAAATCGGGTGAAGGTTCTGGCGTAGAAGGCTTCATTACGGGTGTTTCACTCTCGAACGTGCGCATCGTGAACGGCACCATCGTGTATGCCGATGTGAATACCGGCGATAAGCAAAAAATCTCTGACCTTAACTTAGAGGTAAAAATCGCGGGTATCGACAAACCGATCAGCCTGAAAGGCGATACGGTCGTGAATGGTCAGAAGATCACGCTCGACACGACGGTCGATAGCCCGATGAAACTCAAGAACAACGAAGAAGCGAAAGTGTTCGCGAAACTGAGTGTTGCCGGCACCAATGTGGATTACAGCGGCGCGCTCCGTAAAGTCAGCGATGATTACAATGCCGACGGTGATCTGAAAGTGGATGTCTCTTCCTTAAAGGACCTGATGTCTGCGACCGGCAGCACGAATCCGCTCCCGCCGCAGGCCCCTAAAAAGGTGAATATCCAGGGCAAAGTATCCGCGAAAGGCAGCAAATCCATCGCCTTCTCGGATGCCGTCTTCAAAGTAGACAATATCGAAGCCAAAGGCAGTGTAGCGGCGGATATGTCTGGTAAAGTGCCGGAGATCAAGGCCGCGATCAATATACCGCTCCTTGACCTGCAGCCGTACCTGATCGCCGGCGCACCGGCAGCAGAGCCAGCGAACACCGACCTCAAGGCCGCACCGAAGGGCTGGAACAACGATCCGATCGTGCTTGCAGGACTCACCAAAGTGAATGCGGATATCTTAGCGAAAGTCACCCGCATCACGCTTCCGAAAACCACGATCGATAATACCGAGATCGCACTCAAATCAAACGGCGGTAAACTCACTGTCGATCTGAAAGAGACCAATCTTTACGACGGTAAAGGTAAGGCCTATTTCGTACTGGATGGCCGCGGCGATATCCCATCCATCTCGCAGCAGTTCACGCTTGAAGGCATCAATGTCGGTAACTTCCTGAAAGACTTCTACCATAACGAACAGGTCGAAGGCACTGGCAACGTATCGCTGGATGTAAACGCGATGGGCCGCAGCCAGCTTGAGCTCATCAGCAATGCCGACGGTAAAGGCAGCATCAGCTTCAAGAATGGTAAGCTGAAAGGGATCGACGTACTCGACATGCTGAAGCAGGCGACACTCGCGAGTGCGACCATCGGCAACCTCTTCGGCCAGGCGAAAGAAACGCAAGTGACCGAACTTTCCGCGACCTTCGATATCAAACAGGGCGTTGTGCATAACAACGACCTGAACCTGGTGACACCACTCGGGCTTGTCACCGGCGAAGGCGAAGTGAACCTGCCGAGCAGGCTGATCCGCTACCGCGTGACACCGAAACTCGATCTCAAATCGGCCAATGCCGAGGACCCAACGAAACCGGCACAACCGAACGAAGTGAAAGCCGCAGGCTTCTCGCTCAAGGTTCCAGTGCTGATCGAAGGTTCGTTCGATGCGCCGCAAGTGAAACCAGATACCAAGAAACTGCTGACCGAAGGTCTGCAGATCGAGGGCCTGGATCCAAATGCGACACCGGCTGAGAAACTCGAAGCCATTAAGAAAGGTGCGAAGAACCTGGAGAAAGGTGTCACCAGCGGCTTCAAGAGTGATGCCGGCAGTTCGGTTGATGGGGTACTGCAGCAGTTTGGCGTGCCTTCAGGCCTCGTGGGTGGCTTCCTGAAGAAGAAGCAACCCGCTGCACAACCGGCTCCAGCCCAACCTGCGCCAGCAGCGCCGGTAGCGCCAGCACCCGCACACTAATGGCAGGGCTGTTAAGCGGCTTCGAGCGTAATGCCTGATTTCTTGAGGGTAGGAAGCGCTGCTTCGATGAAGAGTGGCGCAAGCGTCGCGGGCTCCGGCAGCGTCATCGGGTCTTCGCCCGGCATCGCGGATGCCCGCATATCGGTGCGCACCACACCCGGATCGATGAGGTTCACTTTGATCGGTGTATTCGATACTTCCGCGGCGTACGTCTTCACCATGGTCTCAAGCGCCGTCTTCGAGATCGCATACGGACCCCAGTAAGGGAAGATGTTTTGCGTGACACCGGAGGTGACGAAGATCGCACGTCCTGCATCCGATTTCCGAAGCAGCGGGTCCATCGAACGTAGCAGGCGGAAATTGGCATTCACATTCACCTGCATCACCTCGTTCCAGATCTTATCCGGCGTGTGCGTGAGCGGCGAGAGTTTGCCAAGAACACCTGCATTACCGACCAAGATATCAAGCTTGCCATAGCGGCCTGCCAGACTGAATGCGAGCTGGTCTATCTTCTCCAAGTCTTTGAGGTCGATCGGCACAATGGTGGCCGTGCCCCCTGCTTGCTGGATGGCATCGTCCACTTCCTCAAGTGCACCCACGGTGCGTCCCGCCAGAACCACATGCGCACCTTCGGCGGCATAGGCTTTCGCCACCGCTGCCCCAATACCGCGGGAAGCGCCTGTCACCAGTGCGATGCGTCCTTCGAGTCGTTTCATTATTTTTTCTTTTTTGCTTTGGTGGCTTCCATGAGGGGAAGCGGTTTCACTTTATGCACATCGTCGGAAATCGAGATGGGGTAATCGCCCGTGAAACATGCATCGCAGTATTGCGGCGATTTCTTGTCGCGCTTCGCTTCACCCACGGCACGGTACAGACCATCCATCGAAAGGAACGCAAGCGAATCGACACCAATAAACTCTGCCATCTCATCGACACTCATGCGGTGCGCAAGGAGCTTATCCTGGCTTGGCGTATCGACACCATAGAAGCAGGAATGTGTTGTCGGCGGACTCGAGATGCGCATGTGCACTTCCTTCGCGCCCGCTTCGCGCACCATCTGCACGATCTTCTTCGAGGTCGTACCACGAACGATACTGTCGTCGATCAAGACCACGCGCTTGCCCTGGATCACCGCGTTGTTCGCATTGTGTTTGAGTTTCACGCCAAGATGGCGCACCTGATCCGTCGGCTCGATAAACGTCCGGCCGATATAGTGGTTACGGATGATGCCAAGTTCGAACGGCACTTTTGCCTCTTCGGAATAACCGATCGCCGCAGGCACACCGGAATCCGGCACCGGTACGATCACATCGGCCTTCACCGGCATTTCTTTGGAGAGCTCACGGCCCATGGCTTTTCGCATGTGATACACATGCTTGCCTTCGATGAAGCTATCAGGCCTGGAGAAATACACATACTCGAAAATGCAGAAGCGCTTCTTCTCGTTCTTGAACGGATGCATGCTCTGGATCTTGTCACCGTTGATGACCACGATCTCGCCCGCATCGATATCGCGCACATAACGCGCACCGATGATATCGAACGCACATGTTTCAGATGCAAGCACATACGAATCCGCAAGTCTGCCGAGCACCAGCGGACGCACGCCGAGCGGGTCACGCACACCAATCATCGCGTCTTTCGTGAGAGCTACGAGCGAGTATGCACCCTGCACCTGGCGTAGCGCATCGATCAGGCATTCGAGCACGGTGCTACCGCTACTTAACGCCACGAGGTGAAGGATCGCTTCCGTATCCATTGTGGTACGGAAGATACTGCCGCGCTTGACCAGATCGGCACGCAGTTGTTTCGCATTGGTGAGGTTACCGTTATGTGCCACCGCGAAGCCGCCGAAATCAAGTTCAGCAAACAATGGCTGGATATTCACATGTTGGGAGGCCTTATCACCGCTCGTGGAATAGCGCACGTGGCCGATGGCGCTATCGCCTTTAAGCTCCCGGATGACGGATTCCGAGTTGAAGTTATCACCCACTTTACCCAGTGCGGTATGCACGCAGAATTCTTTACCGTCGGTAGAGACGATACCGGCGGATTCCTGGCCGCGATGTTGCAGCGAGTGCAGGCCGAGCGCTGCGAGCGCCGCGGCATCCTTACTGTGGCTGATACCGAATACGCCGCACTCTTCCTTGAGCTTATCGTCGTCGAACGGGTGAGTGGTGAGTGCCTGCCGCACGCTATTCATTGCCTTCCTCGATCACAGTGGGTTTCTCGCTATCGACTTTATTCTTGCTGGAACCAAACATATTACCGAAATATTCATCGATGCTCGCACCCCAGCTTTTCGGTTTGTCTTGCTTGATTTTCCCAAGCTTGTCGCGGTCCATGTTCTTCGGTGCGTCCTCTTTAAGGTTCCGGAGGGATTTTGGCAAGTGTTCTTCTGTGTTAGCGCCGTCTTCCTCTTCGTCTTTGAAGGGGCTCTCGGAATCCTTCATGTATTTCGTCAGGCGCTTATGCATCAGTTCGCCGCCGATACGGGTCATTTGATAGGTTTCACCCTTCCTTAACCATTTTGGTCCTTCGATCTTGCCTGCGAACAGGATGATAACGAAATGGATCACCGAAACGATCAGCAAGCCACGCGCGAAACCGAAACCCATACCAAGCGTACGGTCGAACATCCCGGCGCGCACGTTCCTCAAGTTGTCGATCACCATCATGTTGACGAGTGCGATTACCGCAAGTGTGACCAAGAACACGATAATGACCGAAGCGATGTTCGCGAAAACAGCATTCTTGAAAATGCCGTGCATACGCTCAGCGAATATCGGGAAGGTATAGAACGTGACGACGGCAGCACCCAACCAGCCCACCATCGAGAGTGTTTCTTTGATAAAACCGCGAAGTAAGCCGACAAGGGTGGAAAGTGCAAGGATGACGCAGACGAGAATGTCGAAATCGGTAAACATCAGGGCTCCGTTGCTGCAGGCTTTTAAGCGAGGGAATTCTTGAGCTCCTTTATATACCTAATCTCCTGCAAAATAAAGTTTTTACTTGATGCAGATAGGCCTTTTTGGGCCGGTGGCACCAAGGCACGGGAAAAGCCCAGTTTTTCAGCCTCCTTCAACCTCGCAACACCGTGCCCGACCGGTCGAATCTCGCCGGATAAGCCGATTTCGCCGAAAACCACGGTCTCTTGCGGGAGTGCAACCCCGGCTAAGGACGATACGATGGCCGCCGCTACGGCCAGATCTGCTGCCGGCTCGTTGATGCGTAAACCACCGGCTACGTTTAAGTACACCTCTTTATCGGCCAGGTTGATGCCCGCCCGGGCACCGAGCACGGCCAGCACCATGGCCAAACGGTTGCCATCCCAGCCCACGACGGCGCGGCGCGGCATCGCCATGGGTGACGGGGAAACCAATGCCTGGATTTCCACCAGCACCGGCCTAGAACCTTCCATACCCGCGAATATCGCTGAGCCACTCACCTGCCCTGCCTTACCCGAAATGAAGAGCGAGGATGGATTCGGCACTTCGCTTAAGCCTTTATCTGCCATCTCGAATACGCCGATTTCATTGGCGCCACCGAAACGGTTCTTCACGGCGCGGAGTATGCGGAACGGATGGCCGCGCTCGCCTTCGAAATAGAGCACCGTATCCACCATGTGCTCGAGCACTTTCGGGCCCGCAATCTGCCCTTCCTTAGTGACGTGGCCGACCAGGAACAGCGAGATACGGTTCGCTTTCGCATAACTGATGAGTTCATGCGCCGCACCGCGCACCTGGCTCACCGTGCCGGGTGCGGATTCGATCGCGGATAAGAACATCGTTTGGATCGAATCGATAATGATGACCTGCGGCGGGGATTTCTTGAACGACGCGAGCATGTCATCGACCGACGTCGCTGCCGCGATATCGACTGGCGCTTTATCGAGTGACAGGCGGCGCGCCCTGAGGCGTACCTGGTCAGCGGATTCCTCGCCGGTGATATACGCCACGCGTTGGGTGTTCTTGGCAAGCGTTGCCGCCACTTGCAACAAGAGAGTGGATTTACCGATACCCGGATCACCACCAATGAGTATTGCGGAACCTGCGACCAAGCCACCACCGAGCACGCGGTCGAACTCCGCGATGTTCGTATGGATACGGGCGATATCCGGGACATCATCGGCGAGCGATTCGAACGCGATCGCAGCACCACTCTTACCTTCCGAAACCTTAGAGAAGCCGCCGCCGCCCAGTTCTTCGACAATCGTGTTCCATGAACCGCATGCCGTACACTGTCCCGACCATTTAGTGTGGCTTGCCCCGCATTCCTGACAAACGAAATTTTTCTTTCTCTGCACCATTATTTTTTACCAAAAAACCTTAAAAATGGTCCGACCATAAAATACAGTAGTTGCTTCAAGCCCATATACTTAATGGAGTTCCAGGAAAACTGGTCATACCCCATATGGGGTACAGCATTAATTTTCTCCAACAGTTGCTGGGGAAGTGCTTCAATCCTGTGCCCTTCATTCACCCAGGTATAATGCTTGTCTTGGCTTTTCTTTGACGGAGGCATCACTAAATAGGAGTAATCACCTTTTACATCGATATAGCGATGAATCTTTCTTGCAGAACTTGATACCCTGCTCACCCCTTCAGGATAAGCGTAATAAAGATGGTATCCAGTCGGTGTCTTCACCGTAAGTGTTTTTGGAAGCGCAAAATCAGAGATAATTTGATCAAACTCGCTCTCTTTATCAATATCCAGACCTACAATGCCGGAAATTTTCCCACAACGGATACCGATATTCGAAGCGGGATCTCTGGAAAAAATCTTCTTTGCACGCACGGGGTTTTTTGTACCCCTAAAAATCCCTAGCATGCCCTTGGTTAGTTTCCCGATATCCTTAACATATTTGATATTCATATTGTGTTCCTGCCCATAGATGGGAAGAACATACCACCCCCTGCTGGCGTACTGCTCTGCACAATCTGCCAGTGATTTTTCCATGTCAGTGGTCTTGCAGCTTGATTTCGATGGGGCCATGGGCACGGCCGTGGATGAATTGTTCTACGAACGGATTGCCGCTGTGGTCGATATCGGATTTATCACCCTCCCAGATGATCTTACCGCCGTAAATCATCGCGATGCGGTCCGCGATCTTGCGGGCGCTGGCCATATCATGCGTGATGGTGATGGTGGTCGCACCGAGCTCCTTCGAGCGCTCCACGATCAAATCGTTGATCACATCCGCCATGATGGGGTCTAGGCCCGTTGTCGGCTCATCGAAAAAAATGATTTCCGGGTTCACAGCAATCGCACGGGCAAGCGACACACGTTTCTGCATACCGCCGGAAAGCTCGGACGGATAGAGTTCGCCCACGTTTGCATCCATACCGACCGACCGCAGTTTCTGGATGGCGATTTCCTTCGCATCTTTGCGGTTCATGCCTTTTGCCTGGATCAAGCCGAACGCGATATTCTCCCAGATGCTCAAACTGTCGAACAGCGCACCACCTTGGAAAAGGTAGCCAAATTTATACATGATGTGATTGCGTTCGGAGGTCGAAAGCCGTGAGGTTTCTTTGGTATCGACTTTGATGCTGCCCTTATCCGGACTCATGATGCCGATGATGTTCTTAAGGAGTACGGACTTGCCCGAACCCGAGCCACCGATTACCACGAGCGACTCACCCTTATGTACTTTAAGGTTCACACCGTTAAGCACATGTTTGCTGCCGAACGCCTTGTGTACATCGTTCATCTCGATCTTGGCAGGGCCGGTGAATTTAGGCTTTGCCGGAGATTTCACGCTGATTTTCTTTGCAGCGTTCTTTAAGGCCTTTTTTGCCTTTTTTACTGCCTTGGTTTTCTTGACGGATTTTTTGGCCATGACCTAGCTCCCGAAGAAAAGTTCAGTGACGAGATAGTTCGAAAGCAGGATCAGGATCGAAGCCGTCACCACTGCATTCGTGGTCGCCTGACCCACACCTTGTGCACCCCCGCGGGAATTGAAACCGTGGTAGCAACCGAGGAGCGAAATGATGAAGCCGAACACCGCAGCCTTCACGAGTCCTGAGAACACATCTTTGAATTGGAGGAAATCAAACGTGGTCTTGAGGTAGGTGGAAGGATTGAAGCCGAGTTTATGGATACTCACCATATAACCGCCCATGACCCCGATGATGTCCGCAACGAGCACTAAGCACGGCAGCATCGCAAGGCCCGCAACCAGGCGCGGAGCGATCAGGTATTTGAAGGGGTTCGTGGAAAGCGTGGTAAGTGCGTCAATCTGCTCCGTCACACGCATGGTGCCGATTTCCGCTGCCATCGCGGCACCGACACGACCTGCGACCATGAGGCCCGCAAGCACGGGACCCAGTTCACGCGTGATGGAGATCACCACCACGGCAGCAATCGAGCTTTCCGCATTGAAACGCGAGAAGCCGGTATAGCTTTGCAGTGCAAGCACCGCACCGGTGAAGATAGCGGTGAGTCCCACGACCGGGAGCGAAAAGTAACCGATCTCGACCATCTGACGGATCAGGTGGCGCGGATAATAAGGTGGTATAAAAACCGATTTCACCGCATGCGCCGTGAAAATAGAAAGCCTGCCGAGCGATTCCAAGAAACCCAAGAATACACTGCCGATTACTGCCAATACATTCATAGCTATCCTTTATATTCTCTTATAAAACGGTCGCCAAGGCGGGTCAGGATCTCGTAGCCGATCGTGCCCGCTTTTGCCGCCAGATCATCGATCGTGATATGACTGCCCATAAGCTCCACTTCGTCGCCGAGTTTTACCCTAGCCTGTATATCGGTAACATCCAGCACAATCAAGTCCATCGAAACCCTGCCAACCAGCGGGACGTGTTTACCGTGGATATAGCCCTCTGCCGTATTACTGAGCGCACGCAGATAGCCATCTGCATACCCTACCGGGAGTGTCGCAAGCACTGTGCCTTTGGGAAGTATACGGGTAGCACCGTAACCCACCGCCTCTTTTGCCTGTAAGGTCTGAAGTTCGATAATGCGCGCTTTTAGCTGCACCACAGGCTTCATGATGTTGGGCTTGTCCGTCGGGCTGGAGCCGTAGAGCGCAATACCCGGACGCACGAGATCGAAATGGAAGCAGCTATCTAGAAACACCCCTGCGGAATTCGATAAACTCACTTCTGCCATCGGGAATACTTTTCGTGCTGCATTCATGCGCTTCAATTGTTCGCGGTTCATCGGGTGGGACGCATCGTTCGCGCAGGCCAGATGGCTCATGATATAGCGGATATCAAGACCGGCCGCCTTCAACCCCTCCAGTTCATCATACGAAAACCCAAGGCGGTGCATACCCGTATCGACATGGAGGATCGCCGGCAGTTTCTTATTCGCCTTTTTTGCCGCCAGTTGCCAGAGCCTTGCTTGTTCCGGGTGGTTGAGCACCGGTATCAAGCGGTGAGTGATGAATGCACTCGCCTCATGCTTTCCGATACCGTGGAACACATAGATCGGATGCTTTTTAATGATATTACGAAGGGTGATCGCTTCATCGAGTGTCGCCACAAAGAAATGCTCACAGCCTTTTTTCTCGAGGAAAGGAGCCACTTTTGCAGCACCCAGACCATACGCATCGGCTTTTACCACGGCCGCAGCCTCGGCGTGCTTTGCACGTTTCTTCAAGCTAGAGTAATTAGCGGCAATCGCGTTCAGATCGATGATGAGACGGGAATCTGAATAGCGCGGCATGGATTAGAACGGAGCCTCACCACTATATTGATAATCCTGCTCCAGATCCTTGAAGCTGGTGGTCGCACCGTTGAACATCAGCTGTACGTTACCGATCGGGCCGTTACGGTGCTTCGAGATGATGACTTCCGCTTTGTTGCGGCACTGCATCCAGCGCTCGCCATTCTTCTGTGTCCATTCATCAAGCTCTGGTGAACCATCCGCCGGCTTGGTGCGTTCCAGATAATATTGCTCGCGGAAGATGAACATCACGATATCCGCATCCTGCTCGATAGAGCCCGATTCACGAAGATCGGCGAGTTGCGGGCGTTTATCGTCGCGCGATTCCACCTGGCGCGAGAGCTGGGAGAGCGCAAGCACCGGGATATCCAGTTCCTTCGCGATGGCTTTAAGACCCATCGTGATCTCGGAAACTTCCTGCACACGGCTTGATTCGCTGACCTTACTCACACCCCGGAGCAGTTGCAGGTAGTCGATGACCAGCAGTGAAAGATTATGTTTACGCTTCAGGCGGCGTGCACGCGTGCGGATCGCGGCAATCGAAAGCGCGGGCGTATCATCGATATACATCGGCAGATCGTAAAGATCGCGGTTCGCAGCGACGAGTTTCTCGAACTCGCCACTTTTATCATCGAGGCGGCCGCGGCGGATGTCGTTCGAGCCGATACCGGTTTCCATAGAGAGCAGACGAGACGCCAGCTGCTCCGAAGACATCTCGAGCGAGAACACGCCCACGCTTGGGCATGGCTCGGTTTTGTCTTCCTGTTTCGCGTATTTTTCCTGGTAATGCTTCGCGGCATTCATCGCGAAGTTGATCGCGAGTGCGGTCTTACCCATCGACGGACGACCTGCCAGAATCACGAGATCCGAATTCTGGAAACCACCGAGCATACGGTCCATATCGCGGTAGCCGGTGGTGATGCCCGTCACTTCATCTTTCTGTTTATACGCTTGCTCGATACGGCGCAGTGACTCAGCCAGAGCCGATTTCAGGTGCGCGAAGTTTTTATCGCTCGAGCCATCGCTTGCGATCTTGAAGAGTTTTTGCTCGATCTGTTCGACGATCTTTGACGGTGGCTCTTCGAGTTTCGTGTCGTACATATCCTCGACCATCTCGTTGCCGAGACGAATAAGGGAACGCGCGATCGCGAGTTCATAAATCGTTTGCGCATAATCTTTGACGTGCACGACACCGGTTGCAAGTCCAGTGATCTTCACAAGATAGCCGGCACCCCCGATATCCTTTAATGCTTCATCGCCATCGAATTGGTTTTTCAGGGTGACAGGATTGGCGGTAAGCCCACGCTCCATGAAACGTTGGATCGCCGCAAAAATACGGCCATGCACAGGTTCATAGAAATGATCCGCATTCAGGAAGTCGGAGATCTTGAAGATCGCTTCGTTATCCACCAGGATCGCGCCAAGCACCATTTGCTCGGCTTCGGTGTTATACGGCTCTTTATATTCTTTTTCTTTCGCAGATGGTGCGCCTGGAAGCGCGCCGGAAAGTGCGGTGACGTTCGCTTTAACGGTAGTCATGTGGTCCTTGTCCCCTTCAAGTGAGTTCACCATACAATGGAGAGGTTTTTTTTACTACTCGAAAGTGGCTTAGGAAATAAAAAAGCCGGAGATGAATCCGGCTTTTTCAGAATTCTGTAGAAAATCTTTAGAAACTAGGCAGCGGCTTCGTCTGCGTCTGCTTTCTTGGATTTCTTTTTTGCTTTTTTCGGAGCTTCAGCACCTTCAGCAGCCGGAGCAGCTTCTTCAGCAGCTTGCGCCTCAGCCGGAGCTTCGGTTTTCGCCTGTTTCACAGCGCGGCCGGTCGCATCAACGCCTTCCATCACCACTTCACCACGCGCGAAGCGTGCTTTTGCATCGGCTGCTTCGTCTTCCGAGCGAGAGATGTTCGGATGCACGTTCACGGATACTTCACCATGCAGGTGCAGTTGGACCGTGTGTACGCCGATCGCTTTCAGCGGGGTCGTGAGGATCACTTGACGGCGATCCACGTTGAAGCCCGCTTCCGCGAGCGCTTTTGCAACGTCGCCCGAAGTGACAGAACCATAGAGGCGGCCATCTTCACCCGCTTGACGGATGATCGTGACAACAGCACCTTCCACTTTTTTGCCTTGTGCTTCCGCTTCTTTTTGCTTTTTTGCGTTCTCTTTCTCGAGTTCCGCTTTTTTCTCAGCGAATACCGCTACGTTCGCATCCGTTGCACGGATGGCTTTTTTGTTCGGGAACAGGAAATTGCGCGCGTAGCCGTTTTTTACTTTTACGACATCGCCGATTTTACCCAGATTACGCACTGGCTCGAGAAGGATGATTTCCATGACCGACCTTTAAAACTTAAGTTGATTTATTTATTTACGAACGGCAGCAGCGCCAGATTACGAGCGCGTTTGATTGCCGTTGCGAGTTCGCGTTGTTTCTTTGCAGAGACCGCAGAGATACGACGCGGCATGATTTTGCCACGCTCAGAGATGAATTTGCTGAGCAGGCGGACGTTTTTGTAATCGACCGCCGGCGCGCCTTTTTCAGACAGCGGGCAGGTTTTACGACGACGGAAAAACACTTTCTTACCGCGCTCACCACCACCGAAACCGCCTTGACCGCCCTCAGCGCCTTGTGCGCCACGGGAATTGCGGTTGTTGTCTCTTGCTTCTCTAGGCATTGGATACCTCTTCTTCAGTCGCTACATCATACGTGTTGTTTTGCAGAACCGGTGACGGTTCTTTCGAGATCGCTTCCACGCGTACGGTGAGTTGGCGGATCACGTCTTCGTTAAGACCGATCTTACGTTCCATTTCTTTCACAGCCGCTGCCGGAGCATCGAGACCGAAGAATACGTAGTGGCCTTTTTTGTTCTTTTGGATGACATACGCGAGGTTACGAAGACCCCAGTATTCATTTTTCACGATTTTGCCGCCGTTGGTTTCAACGATCGAAGAAAATTCTTTCGTCAAACGCTCGACATCCGCTTGGGAAATGTCCTGACGCGCGATAAATGTGCTTTCGTATAACGGCATAACGCTCCTGTTAATCGATTCGGGAACACCCCGAAAATCTCATATTTTTGCTAAGTATTACCCCATAGCTCTATGGGCTTGGGAGGCGGCATCCTACACATTTCTATTTCGATTGCAAGTGTGGAATCATGAGAAATCGTGTTTTTGCGCCCAAAAACCGCAGATTCTCGGGGCGCTTAGGGCCAATATGCTGTAATATTAGGACTTTTTCTTGCGCGCGGCTTTTTCATCGATACCCGAAGTACCCATACGGTCTTCGAGCTCCTGCATGATCTCAGAAGGGTGGATACCCTTCATGACACATAATACGGTCAGGTGGAACATCAGATCCGCGCATTCATTGATGAAGTCTTTTTTGCTTTCAGCAAGTGCGGCGATGATAACCTCAACCGCTTCTTCACCCGCTTTCTGGGAGACCTTATTGATGCCACGGCTGAATAGCTTCGCGACATACGATTTTTCCGGATCGCCTTTTTTACGCGAATCCACCAAATCGTATAAATCTTCCCATGTATCGTTCGTTTTACCCATGATGCCTCAGTATCGTACGTTTAACCTTCTGTAACCTATAACAAATAGGAGGGGAATAATTAATATTGCAATATACCCCCCATGGGTATAATATAACCTTCATAGGTTGCTTTTATGAAACGTTTACTCACCGGCTTAAGTTTTGCCGCCACGCTTACCTGCACACTCCCCCCGCAGGCGCTGGCGGTGAAGCCGATCAATTTCGCCGGTGGGTACGTCATCATGAATGAATATTCCTACAACGGCAAAATGCTGCATATGTATTATTCGCCGTCCGCCACCTTCTCGTTCGGTTTAGATACCGAGTGGATGGAAAAGGATGATAACGAATATACCTCTTATATCGCCCGCACGAATTATCTACTGAAACGCTGGAACATGCCCGAAGCACAGGCCAATGTGTATTTCAACATCGGGTTAGGTGTCGCGGAAGATGATAATAATACGAAATTCGCGGCCAAAAGCGGCATCATGGCCGATTATGAAACCCGCCGCTTCCTGGTGTCCTACGAAAATAAAGCATACCACGCCACCGACATCGACAATCATTTTGAGCAAAGCGTACGTGCGGGTTTTGCGCCTTATGTCGGTGAATACGGCGATCTGCATACCTGGTTTATGATCCAGGCAGACCACCACCCCACCAACGATGACCAGTTCGTCATCACGCCGCTCGTGCGCATGTATTACGGCACGGCGCTTTGGGAAGCCGGCTATAGCAGCAATAACAATCTATTTGTGAGTCTTAACTGCCAATTCTAGGAGGATGTTATGAAACGCCTATTATTTACGACTGCATTGATTGCGACTTTATTCACCACTCCTGCATTTGCAGCGCATAAGGCGGATGTAACGGTAAACGGTATGGTCTGTGACTTTTGCGTACAAGGCCTGAAGAAAACCTTCGGCAAGCGTGAGGAGGTAAGTGGTATCGATGTCAGCCTAGCAGAAAAGCGCCTAACGCTCGATTTCAAGCCTGGCAAGGATATGGATGATACGACCATCACCAAGCTCGTGACGGACAACGGACTTAATGTCGGCGGCATCAAACGCGAGTAATATATGAACCTCAAGAGCAACCAGATCATCACGACCTTAAGCCTGTTCACGTCGTTCAGCACCCTGTTCTGCTGCGCGCTGCCGGCATTGTTCGTAGCACTCGGCATGGGTGCGGTGGTGGCCGGTGTGGTGTCGAACGTACCGCAACTAATCTGGCTTTCTGAACATAAGATCGGCTTATTCTCGGTCGCGGCCTTGTTGCTTATTGCCGCCGGGTTTATGACCTGGAAGAACCGCTACGCCCCCTGCCCGACCGACCCGGTGCAAGCGAAAGCCTGCACGCGTTTACGTAAAATCAACGCGTGGATTTACGGCATCTCCGTAACCTTGTATATGATCGGCTTCTTCTTCGCGTTCATTGCAGCCAAACTGGTGAGTTAGATATGAAAGATTGTTGCGGCCACGGCCCAGAGACCCATCACGAACATCCCGACCATTCGGGAGAGATTTCACGCGTGAACCGCATCAGCGGGCAGCTCGCAGGCGTGAAAAAAATGATCGAAGAGCACCGCTATTGCCCCGAGATACTGATACAGCTGCGCGCCATCCGCTCCGCCGTGAAGGCGCTGGAAGCGAATATCTTAGAAACGCATCTCGGCCATTGTGTGAACGATGCGATGAACAGCCAAGATGCCAAAGAAGTGAAAAAGAAGATCAAAGAACTGCAAGAAATCTTCAAGCGCTTCGACTGATTACCTAGATATAATGGGAGATAGCGTTAAAGCTATCCTCCCAAATGTTCCACGTGAAACAATCAACAAATTGTTACATCTAGCATAGCAGCACTTCCGGATGTGAGCGAAGTGTGCATCCATAATATTTCTTAAATACAATAGATTAGCTATAAACACTTTCTTAACCGCCGGTAGGTTATAGTAAATCTATGGCCATACAACCCGCACGCTTCATTGTGATGCATGAGAATACCGCCCGTGAGCAATCGGAGGGGTATCCGGCGAAACTTGTTGCTGCGTCAGAGGAATTGCTGGCTCTATATCCCCGCACGATGAAAGATTTCATGGCAGCGCTCGCAGTGGTCGTGCGCAATCACTTAGGAACCACAAAAAATGAATACGACCGCTTCGGCCAAGTGATTACAGCGGATTCACTCGTGGATACGCCCCTTATGGGTAGAACCTATTTCGAAGCGTTCGAAGCGGCGTATAATGCACGCCACCAAGAACCGCTTGTACAAAAAACGTTCTTCGATGGCAGTATCGTACATACATGGAATCCCGTGTACAGAGTGCCGAAAACAGGTGTCGAACTACCGCTCACGATCATCACAAACAGTCCCACCCAATTGCATGAATTCGATAGGCTCTGCCCGCAGGGGCTTGGGCTGCAAGGCCCTGCTATGCTGGACGACGTACAGAAACCACTGAAAGGCGTGCCGCGCATATTGCATCCGAATTATGTGCACAGTCCGGGCTTCTTCGATGCAACAGAGGATGCGTATCTCTGCTTGCTGGGTTCCGGCTCGCGCAATGACCGTGAAGCCGCACATGATTTATTGATGCCACTGATCGGCCATTCGATCGGCCTTATCGCACGCGGCGGTACGAGCGCAACACTGATCGCACGCGAGACATTGCCGGTGCTGGGGCATCTCGATGAACCCGCGATGATGAAGAAGGGCACGGATTACTGGGCGCATGTCATCGTACGCACGGTGGAAGAAGCGGTGGCGGATCACAAAAACTGGTATGACCGGACGCTCGATCCTCGAGAAGTGATGGATTGGCATCTATCGCATGCAGAGAAAAACGCCGTCCGCAAAAGGCGTGAGCATGAGATGGATTATATCCAGTTGACCGGACCTTATATGGAGGATCAAGAAGCCGACGCACTCCGCGCTCAGTGGAAAGTACGCGCTGACACCACAGCCGATCCAGAGGAGCTGGACCATCTCACCCGTATGAGAGTCATCCTCGGTTTACATAAGCCGGAGAAACGTGGTGGATTCGATATGGAGGCGCTCGCCGCACTCTTGAAACAGATGCGTGCACCGGGGCAAGACAAGCAATAAGGATCAGCGAACCGGGATACCGGATTTCTTCAAGTGATCTTTCACCTGTGCGATCGAGAACGTGCCGAAATGGAAGATCGACGCCGCAAGAAGCGCGGAGGCATGGCCTTCCTTCACCCCTTCCACGAAATGGTCGAGCGTGCCGACACCACCGGAAGCGATCACCGGAATCTTCACCGCATCCGCCACCGCGCGGGTGAGCGGCAGGTTGAAGCCTTGCTTGGTGCCATCACGGTCCATGGAGGTGAGGAGGATTTCACCTGCACCATAATTTTCCATACGCTTGGCCCACTCTACCGCATCGATGCCCGTGGCATTGCGGCCGCCGTGCGTGAATATCTCGAATGTATTTGGCCCTACCGATTTAGCATCGATCGCGACCACGATGCATTGGGCCCCGAATTTCTCTGCCGCTTCCTTCACGAATTCCGGGCGCTTCACCGCTGCCGTGTTGATCGAGACCTTATCGGCACCGGCAAGCAAGAGATTCCGGACATCATCCAGCGTACGCACCCCACCGCCAACCGTCAGGGGCATGAAACACTGCTCCGCCACCTTGGTGACGACGTTATACATCACGTCGCGATTATCGCTGGAGGCTGTGATATCTAGGAAACAGAGCTCGTCCGCACCTGCTTTATCGTACAGTTTGGCCTGTTCCACCGGATCGCCTGCATCCACAAGGCCAACGAAATTGACGCCTTTGACCACGCGGCCGTCCTTCACATCGAGGCACGGTATGATTCTTGTTTTCAACATGCCTGCTTTTCTAGTATCTTATAGGGATAACGGCAACACTCAAATTGAGGGTTGATGCTAAGGTTCTTAATACTCTTCCTGTGCCTGTTCTGCTTTGCTGCGCTGCCAGCCATGGCGGGAAACCGTACCGCAAAGGAATGGGAGTTCCAGACACCCGGCGGCAACTTCATCGGCAAGAACGATATCTTCTTTCATAAAGGCGTCGTGATCTACGATAAAGAACAGAAAACCTACGCCACGTTCGTGCGTAGTTCCCGTTTCTATCCCGGCTTCATCGCCGGCGAATCGGCAGAGGGCTTCTTCCTGTTCGATGAAACGGACCGGACGACCGCCTATTTCATCAATGCCGAAGATTTGAAAGAAGCCATCCGCACCCACGGGCTGTTCCCGACCCCTATCAGCGAGATACGCGACCGCTTCAACCTTGCCTCCCCTTTCGTACCGCTTGTGATCCTGCTCTATATGCCCATCATGTTCGGGCTGATCCTGTGGTTCCTGCGCAAAAAACTGCAGCGCCGCGCTAAACGCCTGCAAGTCGCAGGCTTCCTCGTGTTCGAAGGAGTGATCATAAGCATGAGCGTGTTGTGGCTGATGATCGGCTTCGGCGGCTTCTTCATGACGCTCAATTTCCATGGTGAGAAATTCGATATCGATATCATCATCAATGTGTCGATGATGATGCTCTCCCTCTCGATGATCTGGCTGATGCTGTATCTGAATGACGAAATAACCCGTGGCCTGTGGCCATGGCTCAGCAATGTCACGCGTCTTACCTCGTTCGTGCTGTTCGCGATATTCGCTTTCTGGATGGCATCGAGCTATTTCAGCCCGATACTGCCGGTGGAATACTGGCAGGGCGCGTACTAAGCCTCGAGCACCCTGATCGCCTCGGCGATATTGATTTTGCCGTCATAGATCGCACGGCCTGAGATCACACCCATCACACCCGAGCTCTCGATCGCCTTGATCGCCTTGATATCCTCGATCGAGGATACGCCGCCCGATGCTATCACCGGGGTCGAGATTTTCTCTGCCAGGGATTCTGTGCCCTTCACGTCCGGCCCCTGCATCATACCGTCTAAATCGATGTTCGTGTAGATGATGGCGGCCACCCCCGCGTCCTCGAATTTGAGTGCGAGTTCTTCGGCTTTCATCTCGGAGGTTTTTGCCCAGCCTTCCACCGCGACCTTGCCACCTTTCGCATCGATACCGACCGCGACCTTATCCGGGAACTGGCGGCAGGCCTGGATCACGAGCGTTGGGTTCTTAAGCGCGATGGTGCCCAGGATCACCCGGTTCACACCTGCATCGAGCCACATGCCGATGGTGCGGACATCGCGGATACCGCCACCGAGCTGCACCGGGATCTGCACGGAAGAAAGAATATTCTCGACCGCTTTCTTATTCACCGGCTTGCCTTCGAATGCACCGTTTAAGTCCACGATATGGATCCAGCGCGCACCCGCTTCCTCGAAGCGTTTGCCTTGGGCACCCGCATCATCGTTGAACACGGTAGCCTTCTCCATGTCGCCTTTCAGTAAGCGCACACATTTTCCATCTTTAAGATCGATCGCGGGGAATAAAATCATATTACACCGATAAGAAGTTGCGGATGAGTTTCATACCAGTCTCCTGGCTTTTTTCCGGGTGGAATTGGGTGCCCATCACGTTATCACGCGCGATGATCGCAGTGATGGTGCCGCCGTAATCCACCGTGGATTGCACGTCGTTCTGGTTTGCGCATCGCATAGCGTATGAGTGCACGAAATACGCATGATCGCCCGAAGTAACGCCCTTCACGAATGGGTGCGAACCTTTCACCATCAAGTCGTTCCAGCCCATGTGCGGTATTTTGAGCGACGCATCTTTCGGCGTGATCCTCTCGACCGTACCTTTGAACCAACTGAGACCTTTGTGCTCGCCGTGCTCAAGCCCTTTTTCCGCGAGGAGCTGCATACCGACACAAATGCCGATGAACGGTTTTTGCTTGTGTGCCACCTGTTCATTCAACATATCAATCATGCCGGAAACAGCCGTAAGACCGCTCATGCAGTCGCCAAACGCGCCGACACCCGGAAGTACGATGTGATCGGCTTTCGCCACGATTTTCGGATCGGAGGTGACGATCACTTCCTTGCCCATCTCCGACGCCACGCGCTCGAATGCTTTCGCGGTGGAGTGGAGATTGCCGGAACCGTAATCAATGATGGCGATACGCATGCTATGCCCCGGCTGCACTAGGAAGCAGTCGATCATAGAAACGTTGCACCGCGAGTGGTTCGGAGGTTGCAGAGACGATGTCGATCAGCACGTAGCCGCGCTTCTGCAGACCCGCACCCACCCAATCCTGCCCGTTGAAGCCGAGCCACGCAAGGAAGCCGAGCTCGATCACAACGCTCTCGCCATACGAAATGATATCGAATTCCGTCGCCTGATAGAGAAGGCCGTAGAACGTGAACACCATCAGCGCCACGAGCCAGAGGCGGTTATAGAGCGCCCAGAACATGTGGAACAGAAAGGCATAGATCGTGAAACCTTCGCGCACAAAGAGCACACGCTCGAGCTTGCGGTCGCCCTCGAGTGCATAGACATTGTAGATTTTAAGCGTTTGCGGGAACAGCATTACTTCTTCTTGCCTTTTTTCGCAGCCTTCTTCATCGAGCCGCCGAGCGTACCCTTCGTAGAAGGAATCTCGTTCTTCTTGCGTGGGTCGATCGCAAGCGCCACTTTCAGCGAACGCGCGAGTGCTTTGTAGCAGGATTCCACGATATGGTGGTTGTTCGTGCCGTAGATATTCTCGACATGGAGCGTGATGCCCGCTGCCTGCGCGAACGCCGCGAACCATTCCTTGAAGAGTTCGGTGTCCATCTCACCCAGTTTGTCGCGAGTGAAATTCACTTTCCACACGAGATACGGACGGCCAGAGAAATCGAGTGCCACGCGAGAAAGCGTCTCATCCATCGGGACATAGGAATGCCCATAACGTTCGATGCCTTTTTTCTCGCCCAATGCCTGCGCGATCGCCTGGCCGATGGTGATGCCCACATCTTCCGTCGTATGGTGGTAATCGATGTGCAGGTCGCCGGTCGCTTTTACCGTGATGTCGATGAGTGAGTGGCGGGAGAGTTGTTCCATCATGTGATCGAGGAAGCCGATGCCCGTATTGACCTTATAGACCCCGGTGCCATCGATATTGACGGTGGTGGTGATCTGTGTTTCTTTGGTGCGACGTTCGACAGTGGCTTTACGCATAAAAATCCGGCTAGTCCTTGAAAAATGGAAATTTAACCTTATCTAACCCTAAATAAAGGGAAATTTCAATGGCACATTCCAATTCTGAGCATTCTACCCATACCTGGTATGGCACAACCATCCTGTGCGTGAAAAAAGACGGGAAAACCGTGATTGCA
>RGZB01000071.1 GCA_010031735.1 Pseudomonadota bacterium
GAGGGGCATTCGACTCGAAAACGGCGAGGTGGTTATTGGCGCGATGACGACGGAAACAGAACTCATCAATAGCCCAATCATCCAGCAACACCTGCCGATCCTGTCTGAGGCCGCGAAGCTTATTGCAGACCCTCAAGTCAGGAACCGCGGGACCATCGGCGGAGATATCGCTCACGGTGACCCCGGCAACGATCACCCAGCCTTGTCCATGGCAATTGAAGCGAATTTCATTTTGCAAGGTCCGAATGGCAAGCGCACCGTTCCTGCCGAGGCATTCTTTTTTGGTACCTACATGACCGCCCTAGAGGAAAACGAGGTCATGGTCGAAATCCATGCAAAGCCATTTGCAGCAGGCACCGGATACGCCTATGAGAAGCTCAAACGTAAGACGGGCGACTGGGCGACAGCCGCGTGCGCTGCAGTGCTCGAGATGGACCACGGTGTGGTTCGGAGGGCCCGCATCACGCTCACCAATCTCGCTCCGACTGCCCTGCGGGCTGAGGCTGCAGAAGCTGCACTGGTCGGTCATCACATCAACGACGCAACCATCAGTGCTGCAGCGGACGCAGCGATGGCCATTTGCGACCCCGCAGAAGACCTTCGTGGAGACCTTGAGTACAAAACTGCTATGGCGGGCGCCATGGTCAAACGCGCCATTCAAAAAGCCGCATCGCGATGTGCCTAACCTCAGAAAAGGGCCCCAAAAATGACTAAGAAACTCGTCACCATGAATCTGAACGGCAAAACAGTTGAAGAAGCTGTTGAGCCTCGCACCTTGCTGGTGCACTTCCTGAGAGAAAAAATGAACCTTACTGGTGCCCATATCGGATGTGAGACCGGGCATTGTGGCGCATGCACTGTAGATATTGACGGCCATTCGGTGAAGTCCTGCACCCACCTTGCTGTGCAGTGTGAAGGCTCGGAAGTGTTAACGGTAGAGGGTCTCGCCCAAGGCGGTGTGTTACACGCCGTTCAGGAGGGCTTCTACAAGGAGCATGGACTTCAGTGTGGCTATTGCACGCCCGGAATGCTGATGCGCGCCTATCGATTTCTGCAAGAGAACCCCAACCCGACAGAGGACGAGATCCGGATGGGCATGAGCGGAAATCTGTGTCGCTGCACGGGTTATCAAAACATCATCAAGGCGGTGCAGTACGCGGCTGCGAAGCTTAAAGAGTCGGCAACTGCTGCGGCCTAAGAACTGAACTCGGAGACCACCATGAATGCACCAGTAGACAACGCTGAATCACGCGAACTTGCCCTAGCAGGGATGGGCGCGTCCCGCCTGCGAAAGGAAGATGCGCGCTTCATCCAAGGCAAAGGGACCTATGTTGACGACTTCAAGCTCGCCGGCATGCTGCACATGGATATCGTTCGGGCCCCCGTTGCCCACGCAAGAATCAAAAAGATCCACAAGGAGGCTGCCCTTGCTATGCCTGGGGTACATGCAGTCTTGACTGCCGATGACCTCAAACCCTTAAAGCTCCACTGGATGCCAACACTCGCAGGCGATGTAGCCGCTGTATTGGCCGATGAGAAGGTTCACTTCCAAATGCAGGAAGTTGCGATTGTCATTGCGGATGACCGCTACATTGCCGCGGACGCTGTGGAGGCGGTGGAGGTCGAATACGAAGAACTACCCGTTGTCATGGACCCTTACGCAGCACTTCAGCCTGACGCACCAGTGTTGCGCGAAGACCTGGCCGGAAAGACGGAGGGTGCACATGGCAAGCGTGACCACCACAACCATATCTTTACCTGGGATGCAGGAGATAAGGCCGCAGCAGATGCAGCCTTTGCAAATGCTCCGGTCACCGTCTCTCAGCACATGTAT
The DNA here is from genome assembly GCA_010031735.1 of Pseudomonadota bacterium. Lineage (GTDB taxonomy): Bacteria > Pseudomonadota > Alphaproteobacteria > Rickettsiales > RGZB01 > RGZB01. The sequence goes on from RGZB01000071.1 coordinate 1,835, forward strand.
TACCCGCGTGTTCACCCATGCCCCCTTGAGACTTGCGGTGCTGTAGCGAGCTTTGACCCTGTTCGAGGAGAACTCACAACCTGGATCACTTCCCAGGCGCCTCACGTGGTTCGTACAGTGGTGTCTCTGCTCTCCGGCATTCCTGAATCCAAGGTACGCATCATTTCGCCGGACATTGGCGGCGGCTTTGGCAACAAAGTGGGGATCTACCCTGGGTATGTCTGTGCCATTGTGGCCTCTATCGTGCTCGGTCGCCCCGTGAAGTGGGTTGAAGACCGGATTGAGAATATTTCGAGTACCGCGTTCGCCCGCGACTACCACATGGATGGCGAACTGGCAGCCACAGAAGACGGAAAGATCCTTGGGCTGCGTGTAAACGTGCTCGCCGACCATGGTGCATTCGATGCATGTGCCGACCCCACAAAGTTTCCCGCGGGTCTGTTTCATATTTGCTCTGGAAGCTACGACATTCCAGCGGCCCATTGCAGTGTGAAGGGCGTCTACACCAACAAGGCACCGGGTGGCGTAGCCTACCGATGCTCGTTCCGCGTCACTGAAGCGGTCTACCTCATTGAGCGCATGGTCGATGTGCTTGCACAAAAGCTTGGTATGGACAAGGCGGAGATTAGAGAGAAGAACTTCATTCGAAAAGAGCAGTTTCCATATACAAGTGCGTTTGGTTTTGAATACGACTCAGGCGACTATCACACGGCTCTCACCAAGGTCTTGGACGCGGTGGACTATAAGGCGCTGCGGGCGGAGCAAGCTGCCAAGCGGGCAGATCCAAACTCACCCACGCTCATGGGAATAGGTCTTGTCACCTTCACCGAGGTTGTGGGAGCAGGTCCGAGCAAGATGTGCGACATCCTGGGTGTGGGTATGTTCGACTCCTGCGAGATTCGCATCCACCCGACCGGCAGTGGCATTGCGCGCATGGGAACCATCACCCAAGGCCAGGGTCACCAAACCACCTACGCCCAGATCATCGCCACTGAGCTTGGTATCCCGAGCGAGGTCATTCAAGTCGAAGAGGGTGACACAAGCACTGCGCCATACGGTCTCGGTACATATGGATCGCGATCCACGCCAGTTGCAGGTGCCGCGATTGCACTCGCTGCCCGGAAGATTCACGCCAAGGCCCGCAAGATTGCAGCGCATCTGTTAGAGGTTGCAGAGGGTGACCTCGATTGGGAAGTTGATCGATTCAAAGTCAAGGGCGATGACTCCAAATATAAAACCATGAAGGACATTGCCTGGGCTGCGTACAACCAACCCCCAGCTGGTCTCGAACCCGGACTGGAGGCCGTTCACTACTACGACCCCCCCAATTTCACCTACCCGTTTGGTATTTATCTGTGCGTCGTCGATATTGATCGCGCAACCGGAGAGACCAAGGTGCGCCGCTTTTATGCGCTTGATGATTGCGGGACTCGAATCAACCCCATGATCATCGAGGGACAGATTCATGGAGGACTTACTGAGGGGTTCGCTGTCGCCATGGGTCAGCAGATGCCCTTCGATGCGCAAGGAAACCTCCTGGGCAACACCCTGATGGATTATTTCCTCCCCACGGCGGTAGAGACACCCAAGTGGGAAACTGATCACACGGTTACACCCTCCCCTCACCATCCGATCGGGGCCAAAGGTGTTGCAGAGTCGCCTCACGTGGGTTCCATTCCGACCTTTACCTCCGCCGTGGTGGACGCCTTCTCCCATGTTGGCGTAACACATCTTGATATGCCTCACACCTCTTTCCGGGTGTGGAAGGCACTCAAAGAACACAACTTAGCCCTTTAAGAAAGCAAAAATGGAAGTCAGTCTCAGTAAGCAATATCCTCTCGACGTCCAGGCCGATCAGGCCTGGGCGGTGCTTCGTGATCTCAAGGCGGTAGCCGTGTGCATGCCGGGAGCAGAACTGACTGAGCAGGTGGATGAGCGCTCTTACAAGGGCACTGTGAAGCTTAAGGTCGGCCCGGCGACAGCCCAATTTGGGGGTCTTGTCGAAATTTTGGAAGTCGATGAAGCTGCGCGCAAAATGGTGCTGCGTGGGAAGGGTGCGGATAAGGGAGGGTCCTCTGCGTCCATGGACCTCACCGCAACAATCGCTGAAACCCCAGACGGGCGGTCCGAACTCCTCGGCGAGGCAAAGGTCATCGTGAACGGAAAGTTCGCTCAGTTTGGTGGCCGCATGATGGTCCAAGTTTCAGATGTCATTCTCGGCCAGTTTGTTGATAATTTCCGTATCAGTGCGGCTCAAGTCCCCTCTGTATCGTCAACGGGTCCATCTCAGGCCAGCAGCGCAGAGCCCGCTCAAGTCCCTGCCCCTGCTCGTCAGTCAGAGCTCAACGGCCTCGCTATTGTTTGGAGCCTTATCAAGAGCTGGTTTGGTGGGCTGTTCGGAAGTCGCGCAACCAAGCCATGAACGCAGGCTCTCCGCAGATGGCCGCACAGGTAAGTGCGGCACGCCTGCGCGAGCAGATCGCCGAAACGGGATACTTTGCGGATGAGGCGTTAGCGTCTGTCGCCTGGCTCGCGGGGCACCTAGACCGCCCTATCCTCCTTGAGGGAGAGGCCGGCGTGGGAAAGACAGCCTTCGCTGCCGCGCTCTCTCGCGTGCTGCAGCGACCGCTCATTCGGCTGCAGTGCTTTGAGGGTCTAGACTTCTCCGATGCGGCCTACGAGTGGAATGTCGCTAGGCAACTCTTGTCGATCCGCCTTCGGCCTGAGATGCAGGAACAGAGTCTCTATACCCAAGACTACCTGCTTGAGAAGCCCCTTCTTGCTGCAATCACGAGGCCCGAGGGTGCCGTGCTGCTCATCGATGAGGTCGATCGTGCTGACGAAGCGTTTGAAGCTTTCCTGCTTGAGGTGCTCTCCGAGTATCAAATGAGTATTCCCGAACTGGGAACAATTCGAGCCCAGGTGATACCGCGTGTCATCCTCACCAGTAACGGGACACGAGGCCTCTCGGATGCACTGCGGAGGCGCTGTCTTTTTCACGTCGTAGAGTACCCAGACCCATTCCGCGAAAGAAGCATTTTGCATAGTAGCCTGCCTCTAGCAGACATCCGCCTCGTGGAGGCAGTCGTGGCGGTTGTTCAAGGCTTGCGAAAGGAGGACCTTGTAAAGCGGCCCGGAATCGCCGAGAGTCTCGACTGGTTGCGTGCGCTTCACCAATGTGGCCATCGCGAACTGCCCGATGACTTCGAGCAGATTAAACAGACATTGGGCTGCCTGGTCAAAACGCGTGAAGATCAGTTCGCTGTCGGACCCGAACTTATTCGCAAGCTCCAGGACAAATATGGATCGTGAACTCCAGTGGCCGTCCGAGAGCGTCATAGCTTTCACTTCCTTTCTCAGGGAATCGGGCTTTCAGATTGGCGTTCAAGAGTCTGCAGACTTTCTGCGGGTGCTCGGGTTGCAACCACTGCACACCATCGATGAGGTTCAAAGGCTTTGGCAACCAATTGCCTGTCAGTCCAAACGTGATGTACACGCATGGAGTGACCTTTTTCTCCGATTCTGGGTACCCCATCGGGTCAAGGGCAGCAGCAAAGTATCTGGCCAAGTGAAACAAAGCCGAAGCCTGCAGCAGCGCATCGAACAATCCCGGTCTCACGGCAGCCAGAGTGCTACCCCGCCCCCCTCCTCTGTGACTGCCCAGACCCCGAGCTCAGACGGGGACCACCATGGCAACCAGAGCGACCCTGCTTCCTCGCCGCGGTCCATGGGGGGCGCGAGTCAAGTTGATGCACTTCACGATCGTGAAGCACAACAATGGATGCCATCAGACCTCGCGACCCTCGAGCATCTCGCGAGAAGGGTTCAGCGCAATTTACCGACCACACCAACCCGCAGGTGGCAAACAAGCCTGTACGGATCCAAGCTCGACGGACGTCGCACGCTTCGCAAAAGTGCCGCCCTGCTTGGCGAGTCTCTCATCCCATGCTGGCGTGCGCGGCGACGTGAACCCGTTGAGCTTGTCATCCTCGCGGATGTCTCGCGCTCTATGGAAGCCCATGCGGCGCTTGCACTCAGGACCGCGAGAGCCTTTCATCGAATAATGGGCGCGCGAATATTTGTATTTCATGTTCGCCTCATGGAAATCACCGACCTCATGAAGCGTGACACTCCAGCGGTGCAAGAGCGCATTAACGCTGTGACAGCAGGATTTCAGTCTGGAACCCGAATCGCGCAGAGCCTTCGGACACTTCATTCACTCAAACCCAATCTGAGCCTAGGGCGACGCACGCGACTCTGGATATTCTCTGACGGCTACGACACAGATGGACCGGACGATCTACCCGCAGCCTTGCGTGAACTCACCCGCAAGGGCGTCAAAGTCGACTGGTTCTATCCGACCCGTGAGAGGCCCGCCTCTAGCGCCTGTAAAAACGCCCGCCCTCTCGTGCAGAACTGGCTTGCTGCCGGCAATTTTCCAAGCCTTCGCGCTTCGCTTCAAAGTACTTTGCTTTAAGGAACCGACTATGCAAGACCTTCGTGCCGCTCCAAGTATTGCTGCCAAAGACTGGCTCTCTGCACTGAATCAGTTCGAGACACAAGGCCGGCCCTACGTTCTCGTCACAGTACTCCGCGTTGAGCCCCCCGCTTCGGCCCGCGCCGGAGACAAGGCAGTCGTGACAGCCGAGGGGGATTTCTACGGCTGGATCGGAGGCGGTTGTGCCCAGCCAGTCGTTCGTAAAGCCATACAAGAGGCGCTGAGCTCGGGGAAACCAGTATCGTTACGTATCACACCGAACACCCAAGACACGGCGCCAGTGGGCATGCAGCAAGTCACAATGTCATGTCATTCCGGTGGCAGCGTAGAGCTTTTCATTGAACCTCATCAGCCGGCTCAGCCACTGCATATTTATGGTCAGGCCCCTGTCGCACGCGTGCTTTCTTACCTCGCGAGTCGCGTAGGCGTGCCTGTCGTGAACATTGCACCCCCCAATCCGCTCTCGACCCCAATGACCTGGGTAGTCATCGCAACCCAGGGGCAGGGT
>RGZB01000072.1 GCA_010031735.1 Pseudomonadota bacterium
CGGCTTCACGGCAAGTACTTTTTCTTCTGATTCGGAGGTGAACATATTCTCGCGGAATTTTTCCCAGTGACCGGATTTCTCCCACAGCACACGATCGACCAAAATCGGCGTTTTCACCTCTTGATAGCCACTACGGCGCAAGTTATCGCGAATGAAGTTCTCCAGGATACGATAGAGCGTCCAGCCCTTCGCATGCCAGAATACCTGACCCACCGCTTCTTCCTGCAGGTGGAACAAGCCCATCTCACGACCGATCTTGCGGTGATCACGCTTCTCGGCCTCTTCCATCATGGTGAGGTAGGCTTTCAGCTTTTTCTCATCGGCGAATGCCGTGCCGTAGATACGCTGAAGCATCTTGTTCTTCGCATCGCCGCGCCAGTAAGCACCCGAGACCTTCGTAAGTTTAAATGCTGCCGCTGGAATCTTGGTAAGGCTAGTCACGTGCGGGCCACGGCAAAGGTCGATAAATGCATCATCGCCAGAACCTTGGCGATAAAGCGATACTTTACCCTTTTCGGTCGTATCGTCTTCCTTTGCACCGCGGATGATCTCCGCTTTGTATTTCTCGCCGCGCGATTCAAACATACGGATCGCTTCATCCCGGATCCACATCTCACGTGTGACCGGCGCTTCCGTTGCCAGAATCTCTTTCATCTTCGCTTCGATTTTCGGCAAGTCGTCCGTTGAGATCTGATGGCTATCGAGTTCGACATCGTAATAAAAACCGTTGTCGATCGTAGGACCGATCGCGAGTTTCGCATCCGGCCAGAGCAGTTTCACGGCCTTCGCGAGCACCTGCGCGGTAAGCGTATGGCGCATGATCTCAAGGCCTTCTTCGTCCTTTGTCGTGAGAATGGCGATCTTTGAATCTTCGGCGATGGGATAGGAAAGGTCGCGTTGCACGCCGTTCACCTTGATCGCGATTGCAGCCTTGGCCAAACCCGCACCGATACTCTGAGCGATATCCGCACCGGTAACAGGCAGAGGATATTCCCTTACACTGTTATCGGGCAGTGTAATCTGCACCACTTTTTCTTTCACGTTCGGCTGGCTCATTTATATCCCCACAAGGGCGGTTCACAAGGGTTGCAAACCTAGAGTGGCTAAGACTTTATGTCAAGCCCGAGCACGTCTTTTACCACAGTGATCACTTCTTTGTGTGATAGCTCGTTCAGGTTGATTTCCTCGATGATACGAACCTGTTTACCGCGGGGGGCGCAAAGCCTCGGATCAGACGCACGGGAAAAGAGTACGATGCAGGGTGCACCCGCTACCGCCAAAATATGCATCGGACCTGTATCGTTACCAATCGCGAGTTGCGCACTACGAGCCAATGTCGCGATATCTGCGAAACTGGTTTTGCCGCAGAGATTGATCACCCCTTCACAGAGTTTTTCGATAGCTTTCAACTCGTATTCTTCTGCTTTGGTACCGATCAGTACGGGAGTGATACCTTCGTCACGTAAAAAGCGTGCGACCTTAGAGAACCCTTCCTGCGTCCAGCGCTTCTCAGGGCGGTGTGCGGAACCGCCGGGAACCAGGATGGCATAGTGCTTGGGGAGATTGAAGTGCCTGATGTCCGATTTCAGCCAGGAGATATCTGGTTTAGGCACGTTCTTGATGCAGGCGGCATACATTTGTTCTTTCAGACGGTCCACCGTATGGAGCGACGTACGGTGCGGGGTAATATGGGGATGCGAGCACCAGTCGATAATCCCCGACCACAGCGGCTTATGGAAACCGAGCAGGCGGAAATAGAGGTTGGTTCGCCCCGAGGTCTGTAAGTCGTATATCATTTTATAGCGGCCGTTGCGAAGCCAAAGGACCAGTTCCTTAACCGCCTTAAGCTGCCAGAATTTGGGACGCGTATCGACCCATACCTCATCGAAATAGGGGGCGGCTTTCGCCAGCTCGGCATAGGGCGGGGTGGTAAGCAGGGTGATATGGGATTTGGGATGGCGGCGGCGGATCGCAGCAAAAGCACCGGTTGCCATGATAAAATCGCCGAGTGCACCGTGTTTGATGACCAGATAACGTTTCCGTTTATCCTGCTCTTCGGTCACTACTCTTCTCCCTCGAGCAGCTGATTATAGAGCACCAGCGTACGGTCGCTCATCTGTTTGGAGGAGAAATTCTTCTGCACGTGCTTGCGCGCATTCGTGGCGATGACGAGTTTATCTTTTTCCTGCATCTTCAGGACTTTCTCAATCATGGCCGCCATTTCTTTCGGATCCGTCGGACTGACCAGGAAACCGGTTTTGCCGTTCACGATGGTTTCCGCTGAACCGCCATGATTGGTCGCGATCACCATACGCCCCATCGCCTGCGCCTCGACCGCCACACGGCCAAATGCTTCCGGTTGCGTGGAGGCAGATACCACCAGATCCGCCATCGCATAGGCAAGTGGCATGTTCGGCGTATTCGGCATCATGGTCACGTTGCCGCGGAGCTTCAAACGCTCGATCTCTTCAAGCAGTTCAATTTTATACTGGTTATGGTGTTTATCATCGCCCAGGAACACGCAGGTATAATCATGGTGAGGGATTTCAGCGAGCGCCTTTAGCAGGAAGTCATGTCCCTTCCAGCGCGTGATGCGACCGGGAAGCAGGATGATCGGCAGATATTTCTGCGGCTTCCACTGTAGTTCCTGCTTGCGTTTATCTTCTTTGGTGATGCGTTCCGGGTCGAATTCGATGAGATCGACACCGCGGTGGATAACTTCGATCTTACTGCGATCGATACCATAATTCTCAACGATATGATCCGCGACGAAGTTCGAGATCGCGATGATCTTATCGCCCTTCGTCATCACACGGTTATAGGATTTTTTGAGTGGGCCTTTTACACCGTATACACCATGGAAGGTGGTGATGAAGCGGCAGCGCTTGCCTTTGAATGCCATCCGGGCTGCCCATGCCGGTGCACGCGAACGTGCATGCAGGATGTTCACCTTACGTTTGCGGATGATGAAAGAAAGACGGATGGAATTGTAGAACATCATGAGCGGATTCTTGCTCGCAAGTGGCAACTTGATGTGCGTCACCCCTTCTGCCTCCAGCATCGGCACCATCGTACCGCCGCTCGAAGCCACGATCGAGGTAAAACCCTCCTTCGCCGCAGCTACCGCAATTTCCACCGTGCCTCTCTCCACCCCGCCGGAATAGAGAGAAGGTAATATTTGTAATAATACCGGTTTCTTATTAGATTCGCGATTGGCCATAACTTAAGGTTTTTGTAATGCCTACAATAAAATGCCCTGATGGCAACGTTATTGCGTATAACCAGCGCGAAGTAAACACTAAACTCGCTGCATCCAAAACTCCGCCTTCAAACACACCGGCAGGTGTCATATTTTTGCATGGGTTCAAATCCGATAAAAGCGGCACGAAAGCTGCGCATCTGGATGCATGGTGCGCCAAACATAACGTCGGCTTCACCTGCTTTGATCTATTCGGCCATGGTGAATCGAGCGGCGCCTTCACCGACGGCAGCATCGGCAGATGGATCGAAGACACGCTATTCGTTCTCGATCACCTGACGAAAGGCCCTCAAATATTGATCGGCTCAAGTTTGGGTGGATGGCTCATGCTGCATGCAGCAATGAAACGCACGGAACGTATCCAAGCCATCCTCGGTATCGCCGCCGCACCGGATTTTACCGAACGATTGATATGGGACGCGCTGAAGCCTGAAGAGAAAAAGCAGATCATGGAAAAAGGCTCCTACGACCTGGCAGAAAATTGCAACGATACCCAGAGCCCCGGCTACACCATCACACGTAGATTGATCGAAGAAGCGCGCAACCATTTATTGCTGGATCGCGCTTCGATCCCGATCACTTGTCCTGCGCGCTTTATCCATGGCATGGAAGATAAAGACGTGCCCTACCACTACTCAACGATGCTTGCGGAACGTTTGCAATCGGAGGATGTACGGGTGACATTAGCCAAGAAAGGAGATCACCGTATGTCCTCCTTGGATATGCTGGAACTGCTCGAAACCACCCTTTCGGACATGCTTAAATAGTCCTAAAAACAAAATCTTACTTACCACTCCCGTGCCCTTCCACCCTAGTGCGACATAAAGCCTACAAAGTACCTAAAATTTTAATTAAAAAACGCCAAAATTAATCTTTTATTAAGTGTTGTTCGGTATAATCGGGCATAGTGGAAGAGTATATTTTTTATGGGGCACGTGTATGCAGAATGCCATTCATTTTAGCTTGAGAGCGCTTTCAGCACTCCGGGTTGTTATCTTTGTTTATCTGCTGACACTACCTCTATCTCCGGTTGCGATGGCACAAACAGGTGGCTGTCCCTGCCAAAGCGCAACCTCCTGTGCTCCTGGCCAGACTTGTAAAGTACTCGCAGGCCAGCCCGCTGGTACACAAAAATACTGCCACGTAGGTTCACAATTAGCCGATGACTGTGCCGGTGGTGGGGCAAGTTCGGGTAATACCAGCTCCAGCGGTTCATCTCAAAGCTCGACCTCAGGCGGTAGCAGCGGCTCTTCCCAAAGTTCCGGTTCCAGCAACAGCAATGGGTCTTCCCAAAGCTCTGGCTCTAACAACGGAGGTGGTAATCCAGGTTCCAGTCAAAGCGGCGGTGGCAGCACCACATCCGCAGGCGGTGGCTCCAATGGGGGTAACCAAATCGGCCAAGGCGTTTGCTCTTGCAGCACAAATTCCGATTGCGGACCGGGTAAACAATGTAAGCGCGACCCAAGAAACAATCAGAAATACTGCTATGTCGGCAATGCTGCGGTAACGGATTGCAGTGGCAGTTCTAGCGGCACCAGCTCCAATTCCAGCTCCAATTCCAGCTCGAATTCCAGCTCGAATTCCGGCGGGAGCAGCGGCAACGAAGGCTCGAGTGGCCAAGGCGGTTCTAATGGCGCAAGCTCTGACGGCGGCGGTAGCACCACTTCCGGCGGCTCAAGCCATAGCAGCTCAGGTAGCGGCGTGGGTAAAGGTATCTGCCCATGCGCAAGCAATGAAAGTTGCAACCAAAACCAAAATCAAACCTGCAGACGCGACCCACGGGACGGTTTGAAATACTGCTACATTGGCAGCACTCCGGCAGATGATTGTAATGGCAGCTCCGGCGGTTCAGGTGGCACGAGTTCAGACTCGAACAGCAGTAACGGCAGCACTGCTTCCGGCTCATCTGGCTCCTCTTCGCACTCCAGCAGCGGTGCACCGTCAAAAGGCTTCTGCCCCTGTGACGGCAGTTGCCCAGAAGGTGAAGAATGTTTAAGGGCGACCGACAACCAGAAATACTGCTACAAAGAAGATACGCATGCTGCTTCCCATGATTGCGGTGGCAGTACGAGCAGCAGCGGTTCAAGTTCCGCTTCGGGTTCGGGCTCTGGCTCGGGAAGTGGCTCAAACAGCTCTTCAGGTACCAGTTCGAGTTCAAGCGACAGTGGCTCTGTGTGCCCGTGCAGCGAAGACAACCCATGCCCACGCGGCCAGATCTGTGGACGCGATAGACTCTGTTATTATGCAAACGGTCAGCAGGTACGCGGTTGCGATGGAACGACCAGCAGCAGTAGCAGCAACTCCAGCAACGGTGGCACGACCTGCCCGTGTGATAAAGATGAAAATTGCTTCCGCGGGGAGACCTGTGAACGCCATATGTGCATCAAAGAAGATAATTCACCTGCACATGAATGCCTGGATAGTAACTCTTCTAGCTCCAACGGCTCATCTTCAAACTCCAGCAACAGCCACGGCATGTGCGAATGCGGCGGCAACGAAGGCTGTAAAGAAGGTGAAGCATGCGTGCAAGGCTTCTGCTACAGGGGCGACACGCCTTCACATGATTGCAAAGGCAGCAGCAGCGGCAACACCAGCAGCGGCACTGACTTCCCATGCCCGTGCAACGAGGACAATCCGTGCCCGAGCGATCAAGAATGCCGTCGTGATAATTATTGCTACAATATCAGCGATGGTGAACGTGTGACCGGTTGCTCAAGCGGCTCCTCCAACAGCTCTTCGAATAGCAGCAACTCATCGAATAGCTCTGGCACCTCTTCTAGCAGCAGTGCATCCGGCAGCGGCGCCTGCAGTGTCGACTGCGCAGGCAGCTATGACGAGGCCTATAATCAGCATAATTGCGGCATCCCAGCGTGCCGTGAGGGTCCGGAAGGATGCCCACAGTACAATCAGTGCCAGCAGGATTATAGCAACTATAATCAGTGCACCACCACCTGCTCAAATGTGGTAGATGGCACCGACAACACCTTTGATTTCACCACCGACGATCAGCATAGTGCTGAACAACAGTTCGAAGATGAAACCTATAACGAAACCGTCAACCACGAGGGTACGGTAAACGGCACGGGTTATGGCTTCAATATGCCGGACCATACGCCGAGCAACTGTGCAAGCAGCGGCTGTAGTGGCGGGAATAACGCTAATGGTGGTGGTGGCGGCGACTTCGGCAATAACGGTATCGAACTCGGCGGCAACAGCAGCGATAGTAACCAAACCTCTAGTGCGAGTGGTAGCAATGGCGGCGGCTCTGGCTCTGGCTCATCGGGCTCATCGGGCTCATCGGGCTCGTCGGGATCCTCTTCGGGTTCTTCCGGTTCATCGGGCTCCTCTGGCTCTTCTGGTTCATCCGGCAGCTCTGG
>RGZB01000073.1 GCA_010031735.1 Pseudomonadota bacterium
CACAGCCTTAGTCAGTGCCCACATGCCGTGCGGCATCTACGAAATTGAATGCCCCCGCTGCATGCATCGCTGCCATCTGGTGCAGGACTGCGTCTACTGCGGCGGCAATTGGATGATCCCGCTGAACAAGATCGCCGTCCGGTGGATGGAGGCGGAGTTGGTCGCTGCGGCGCGTGGCGATCGACCCGAGTGGATGGTGAATGGGATCTACCACCTCTATGACGCGGCGACGCAGGACATCGATCGATGGCTGGTGTGTGAGCACGGTGTGTTCTGGATCAGCGAGGAGCGTTACCTCGTTGCCAAGATGCAACACGAGGAAGCGATGGTCAAGCTGATCGCCGCTGCCAAGAAGGACAAGTCTGGATTCGTAGGTTTTTTTAAGAAGGTTTTCCGAGGTGAGCAATGAGTTTGGATTTATGCCACAAGACGTTTGCGATTGCATACGCTGACAGCATGCATGTTTATTTGCGATCGATTCAAGACCTGATCGATACAGCGGTGGATATGACAGATAGGCAGATGCTGGAGGCTATCAAGCGTCTGATGGTCGAAGCGACAAAGCACGCCGACAGGTATGCAACCGTGCGAAGCTTCGAAGACAAGGCAGGTGCTGCATGAGCCGATACCCAAAGGGATTTATCAGCAACAGCATGCTCAACGTGCTGGCTCGATCGCGTCCAGTGCTCGTGGCCCGAAGAGGAGTCGAGCAGGGCGCTGGCACTGGGCAGTGCACTGCATTGCAAGGTGCTGGAGCCGGAGCGGTTTTCGGATCGCTACATCCTGGCACCTCGCGTCGATGGCCGGACCAAGGAGGGGAAGGCCGCTCGGGCCGCACTGGCTGAGGCCGCAGGTGATCGCACGATTATTGACGAGGAGACGCACGAGCTTGTCTCGGCGATGGCACGAGCGATCATCGACCACGACGACGCAGCGGACCTGCTGGCACCAGGCCATGGCGGAATTGTCGAGCGGCCAATCCTGTGGGGCTGGAACGACGCCTCTTGTGCTGGGACTCCGGACTTGATTTGCCTCGACCGGCGATTGATTGTCGATGTCAAGACGACCCAAGACGCGTCGCCGGATGCGTTCGCTACCTCACTGGTCAAGTTCGGTTACCACCGACAAGCGGCGTACTACTGCCGCGGCGTGGAGGAAGTGTACGGCGAAACATGCCGGTTCGTCTTTGTCGTGGTGTGCAGCAACAGACCGCATGACGTCGCAGTTTACGAGCTCAGCATGTCGGCGATCGACCAGGGTCAGGCGGAGGTCATGAGCTTGCTGGATGAGTACAAGCGGCGAATGGAGTCACGCGATTGGAAGTCCGCATGGTCGCGGGGTGTGATCGAGTTGTCGCTGCCGAAGTGGTATCGACCGAGTTTCTATGGTGATGAGGTGATGAGATGAGCACAGAGATTGCAACAAACAAGAAGCCGAGCATCAAAGATCATTTGAACTCGGACGCATTCAAACAGGAGGTGGCGAGAGTTTTACCAAAGCACATCACACCCGATCGCATGGTGCGGACGGGGTTGACGGCGATGATCCGGACACCCGAGCTGGTGAAGTGTACGCCGGAAAGCTTCTTGCAGTGCATGATGCAGCTGTCGCAGTGGGGGCTTGAGCCAGACGGTAGGCATGCCCATTTGATTCCCTACGGGACGACATGCACGTTGGTGCTGGACTACAAGGGGATTGTGGATTTGGTGCTTCGTAGCGGCAGCGTGAGGACGATTCATGCCGACATCGTTTACGAAGGGGATCTATTTGAATACTCGCTCGGCGAGGTCAAGCAGCATACGCCGCACTTTCTACGGACTGACGAAGCAAAGCCGCAATCAGCTGGCAAGGTGATCGCCGCGTATTGCCATGTCACGTTTTTGGATGGCGTTACCAAGTCCGAGGTGATGAGCACGGAGGAGATTGAAAAGGTTCGGCGATCCAGTCGAGCAGGTCAATCGGGGCCGTGGAAGGATTGGTGGTCGGAGATGGCCAAGAAGTCGGTGTTTAAGCGGGCCTCGAAGTGGTTGAAGCTGAGTGCCGAGGTGCGAGACGCTTTTGACAGGGACCATGACCAGCCGGAGCGATTGGCAAATGCCGAGCCTCGACGGTTGCGGTTGGCTGCCGACTTTGCGGTGCGACCCATTGTGGACGCAGAGTCGCAGGAAGTGGTTGAGGCACCGGCCTCGTGACCGACATTGAGCGAGACATCCTGGAGATGTTCAACGAACGGGTCGCCATCATGACCATCGACGGCAAGCAGTCGGAGGCGATGGCGATCAAACATGCGTACCGAGTCGTTCGCGAACGGTACGGGCGGGAGGCGATTCCGCAAGCAGTGGTGGAGATGTGGGCCAGGGTGATGCAACAGTAGGGTTGCGCTGGTTTCGCATGGTTTGTCTTGGATGTTTTGAAGTACGGAGCTAGGGAAATGCAAAAACCAATTTTAAAAACGGATCTAGTGTTTGTGACGCCAGAGATGGCGCGGAAATGGCTTGAAAAAAACGTCAACAATCGAAATATCAGAAGACATTACGTAGCAAAGCTCAGGAATGATTTGCGCAACAATCGATTTATGACAACTCATGAGGGCATTGCGTTTAACTGCAACGGAGAGCTCAAGGACGGTCAGCATCGATTGACCGCCATTGCAGAGGAGGGAATCGGGGCGTGGTTGATGGTGACAAGCGGATTGCCCAACGACGCAGTTCCGGTTATCAACCGTGGATCCATTCGAACTATTACAGACAACGGCAATATGTCTGGTTTTTCCATGTCCAAGCAAATGGTTGCCATGGCTTATATTGCAATGGAGGCACCAGCAGGAATAGCTCACTCTAAGTCTACTTCGGAGTATGACGTTATTGATTTTATCAAAAGAAATCAAGAAGCGTTTGAAGCTATACCACACGTTACGAAAAAGAACATCGGCAGAGCGGCCAACATGGCTGCTTTTTTGCGTGCTTATCCGCACTGCCCTTTAACTGCATGGAACCGTTGTTTGCAGCTATTCCTAAACGGAATCGATGACGACTTCCATCCAGTTAAGGAGAGGGCAATTGTTGTCTTTCGCGATTACTGCCTCACAAACAAAGCTAACGGATACAGCGCAAGCATTGATATGTATCGCCGATGCCAAAGAGCAATCAAAGCGTTTATGAACGCAGAGGAATTGAAGATCGTAAAACCGTGTGAACAAGATTTGTTTCCGCTCGTCGAAGGAATTCTTTTTAAATGAAAATGATTGTTAAGGAGGACGAATGGTTTTCCATATCTGACACAGGAATCACGTTCAATCGCGAGTTTACTGAGGACGAATGGAACGAACTTGGCAACGAACTTGCTAGAAACTCAAAGAGTTTAATGTGGATGATCGGCGATTGGCTGATTGCCGGTGCTGATCCAAGTCGCCAGTATCTTCCCAGACGGCGAATGATGCCAAGGTGACATGCCTAGCGATACCTCAAAGTATGAGACGTCCCATACTTTCCTACGGACACCATCGAACAGTCGCAGGCCGAGACGACAAGGCCGAGTTGCTGGCGTGGGCTGTCGAAAACAATGCGACAGTGCGGGAGTTGCGAGCAGAGAAAAAGCGTCGTCAGGTTCAAGAGCAGATTGAGTGCGAGTTTGCCGAAGGACGAAAAGGCGAGTTGCGGTGGCAGTTTACTCAGGGCGACTGCTTAGATCTTAATTACGAAGACGACGTTTTTGACCTCGTTTTTTGCTCTCCTCCGTACGAGTCGCAAAGATCCTATGGTGAGGTGGGCTTTAATCTTGAGGGTGACGACTGGGTTCAATGGGCGGCAGATTGTTTTATGGAGTGCCTTCGCGTTTCAAAAGGCTTGGTCGCTTGGGTATGCGAAGGGCGTCAGGAAAATTATGCGTATTCATACACTCCGTTTTTGCTAGGCGCAGAGTTGCAAAAGCGAGGGGCGAAACTACGAAAGCCGATCGTGTATCAGAGGCAAGGGATCCCTGGGAGCGGTGGGCCAGATTGGTTAAGGAATGATTGGGAGCCAATTATCTGCGCAACAAAAAACGGAAAACTTCCGTGGTTCGATATTACAGAAACTGGTTCTCGAATTACAGGCGGCAAACCAAGGGCAGCTACAAATCGGCACAAGGACGGCAGCAGAAAAGAGTTAATATACATCGATCCGGAATTTGCTAATCCTGGCAACATAGTTTGCGGTAAAGTCGGTGCTGGCCAGATGGGCTGGAAGGATTCAATGCAAAACGAAGCACCGTTTCCAGAATGGTTAGCAGAGTTTTTTGTGAAGACATTTTGCCCACCTGGTGGGTGCGTGCTTGATCCTTTTAGCGGATCAGGAACAACGGTAGCTATGGCTATTAAGAATGGTCGCAGTGGTGTAGGGATAGATAAGCGCGAAAGCCAGATTTGGTTGGCCGAAACTCGGTTGATGGGCTTGACGGTAGCGGAGCGAAAGAACGGCCAGGGAGTGTTGATATGAACTTCAAACGTTTTAATGAAACAGATGCGGAGTACGGGAAAGCTGCTGAGCTCGCTGCGTACGAAATGATGAAAACAAGAGGTTTTAATGTTGTAGAGCTTCCTCACGGAGTCTATGGCAAAGACTTGAAATGCACAAGTAAGCACGAAGAGTTTTACGTTGAATGTGAGCGCAGATCACCTAAAACATGGGGGGCTAATTGCGATTATTTTCCATATCCGACGTACAACTTTCCTAAACGGCGACTAAAGGATGGTTCGCAAGATCGCATTCTTATTGTATTTCGATGTGACCTGGAAAAGTGCTTAATAGTTTTCTACCAAGACGTAGAAAAAGCTTCCGCACGACTTGTCAGCAACAGGTGCGTAAAAGACGAGACGGTGTTCGATATACCAATAAATCGATGCTTGCTTTTGAACACAAGCCAGAGTTCCCAAGAGACGTTTGCTGAGATGAACAGCAAAAGAGTTGAAAGGCTTTTCCCTCTACTTGGCCACCAAGAGCGAAAACGATTTTTGGAAATTGGAAAGCCATACGGCGTATCCGATTTTGAGTACAGAAACATGCTTGCACGTTACGCTGAGCCTACTTGGCCTTCTTTGCAATGTCGCAAGTCACCATATACGCAACCGACTTTATTTTAGGCAGATAGCCATGGCTGGCGACTGGATTAAGATCGAACACTCGCTCCCCAACAAGCCCGAGGTCATGCAACTGGCCTCGCTGCTGGGCGTGGACGAGCTCCAGATTGTGGGGCATCTGGTCTGCTTTTGGATTTGGTGCGACCAGAATCTGTCCCGCTCTTGTCCCGATGTGAACGGGACAAAACGGGGACTTGATCGGGTAGTCGGTCGGGACGGGTTTGTGGACGCCATGGTGACTGTTGGGTGGCTGGGTGTTCGGGACGATGGGACCATCACTATCCCCAACTACGACCATCACCTATCGCAATCTGCAAAAACACGGGGAAACGACCAGAAAAAGAAGCAACGGCAGCGCATTTTGTCCCGGTCTTGTCCCGATGCCAACGGGACATCAACGGGACAACAGGGGGGACCAGAGAAGAGAAGAGAAGAGAAGAGTAATACTCTTTCTCTCTACGACGAGCCGTCGCTTGTTTCCAAGCTACCGGACTGGGCGGCACCGGACTGGGTCCGGTGGATGAATCTGATTTTCCAGAAGACCGGCCAGTGGATGCCAGCGATCCAGCAAGAGTCCGTTGCCATGGAGGTTATGCGTCGCGGTCCGGACAAGGGGCTGGCCGATCTGCAATT
Organism: Pseudomonadota bacterium; assembly: GCA_010031735.1. Lineage (GTDB taxonomy): Bacteria > Pseudomonadota > Alphaproteobacteria > Rickettsiales > RGZB01 > RGZB01. Next base: position 5,750 of record RGZB01000073.1, read on the forward strand.
CACGATCAAGGTGGGGGCTAAAACGCTCCAGGACGCATCGAACGACTACACCAAGCCCAGAGTGCCAGCCGCTGCTGGCGTGGGTTCTAGGGCCAAGAAGGAGGTTTCATTTTGACTCCCGACGAAGCAAGGCGCTTTCTAAGCGAGGTGGCGTTTGTGGCGTTCCCATCGGTGAGGGAATGGTTGCGATCGACCGAGCATCCTGAAGAGACGTTCACGCTGTGGACAAAGGCGATGGCCTCGGTCTCGTGGACGGAAGGCCAGACGGTCATTGATCGCTGGCTGTCGGGCCAGATTACGCCACCGCGGTTCCTGCGTGACTCGTTTGTGGCCGATCTGCGGGCGTGCGTGCCTGCGGTGCGAAAGCCTCAACAGCCGCAGCAAGTGGAATCGGTCCCCGAAGGCGAACGCTACCGGCCTACCGAGGATCCGCTGTACCTCAAGTACTGGGTGCCGCTGCGAGCTGCGGTTGCAACGGGCGAGATCACGGAGGAGTCGGCACTGGCTCAATGGAAGGCGATTTTGGACGAGCAGTTTTCGAAGGCAGGAGGGACGACATGGATTGGGTAGTGGTTGCGGAAGTGTTTTGCCTTGGGTGCGTGTACCTGGCATGTGGTTTATGGGGTTGGTGTTTAGCGGAG
>RGZB01000074.1 GCA_010031735.1 Pseudomonadota bacterium
AGGAAACAACGACAAGTGAAGCGGTAAACCAAGCGCGTCACCGATGAGACCCAGGCTTTTAGCCTGGGTTTTGTCGTTTTAGGGGTGTTTTTAAGAAACTATTCTTTCGCGCGTTCTTCTTTGGGAGATTCTTCCGCCGGCGCTTTTTGTGCGGACGTATTGCCGAGCGCATCGATCATCATCATCGCGACCATTTCAGAGGAAGCCGGGTTCTGCCCGGTGATCAGGTTGCCATCGCGCGTGGCGAATGAACGGAACGGCACGTTCGAACGGGTGATGATACCGCCTTGTTCTTTCAGTTTCGATTCGAGGAGGAACGGCACGGCGTCGCGCAGACCCACGCGCTCTTCTTCCGTGTTGGTGAAGCCGTTCACCTTGCGTGCTTTCACGAGCGGCTCACCGTTCGGTTTCTTTAAGCTCAGTAATGCCGCAGGGCCGTGGCACACCGCCCCGATCACCTTATTCGCATCGACGAAGCTTTGTGCGGTCTTGATGAAATGCTTGTCGTTCACGAAATCGTACATCGCACCATGGCCACCCGGGAGATAGAGCGCTTCGTAATCCGCGACATTCACTTCCGAGACCTTCAGACTGTGTTCGAGTGCGGCATGGGCATCCTTATCGTTCAAGAAACGATAACTCACATGCTCTTTCTTTTTCGCATCCTCCAGGCTCTTTGGGTCGATGGGCGGCATGCCGCCCTTCACCGAGGCGATCACGACATCATACCCTGCTTCCTTAAAGGCATAGTAGGGTGCCGCGAGTTCTTCGAGCCATACACCGGTCTTCTGTTTGTTCTTATCGATGACAGCATGCGAGGTGGAGACGATCAGAATCTTGCCGTGCGGTTTATTCACCACCTCTGCATGGGCGAAGCCAGAAAAAAGTGTGAGGGCAAGGGCACAGAGGGAAAGGTAGCGGCGCATAAAGACTCCTGTCGATTGATCGGCTAGAGCCTAATCGGAACGTGCAGCAGGAGCAAGCGGGGAATCATGTTCCCTGAATTCCTAGTGCGCAGCTTTTGCGGCCGGTGCTTTTTTATCGGTCGGAGAAGCGGTTGGCGTATCGGCGGCTTTCGGCTCGTCTTTCTCTACCGGGGGAAGTGCCGGCGGATTATCGCTCTGCGTGCGCAGGTAGGCGACCAGGTCTGCCACCTCTTCCGGTTTGGAGAGGCCCGCGAAGGCCATCTTCGTGCCCGGTACGAAGGCTTTCGGGTTATGCAGGAACGCGAAGATACTGTCATACGTCCAGCCACCTTTTTCTTTCGCCGACGTCATGCCTTCGGAATACGCGAAGTCAGATTTGTGGCATTTCGGGCCACCGAGTACGCCCCAGAGGTTCGGACCCACTTTGTTCGGGCCGCCTTTTTCGAAGTCGTGGCAGGTCGCACATTTTTTTGCAATGTTCTTGCCGTTTTCCACATTCGCGGCGGCCATCAGCTTGCCGATTTTCGGCGGCTCAGCCGGTGCAGCGCCCGGAGCCGGTGTTTCGACGACGTCCACGGAGAATCCACGGGTTTTCAGTTCCAGATCGGGACGGTAAAGCCCATCTGCCATTTTGCCAGCGACCATTCCGATGAGGCCTGCTACCAGAACAGCAGCGGCCAACTTGTTGAGTTCAAGTCCGTTTTTCATATGCGCTACACTTGCCTATTTCATTTTCGTGTGAGTATCCTATAAAGCTAAGGGCTATAAAATTCAAGAGAGAAGCACGAAACCCGGTGAAGAATGCAATTGTTATCATCCCGGCGCGTTTGGCCGCCACACGCCTGCCGAACAAGCCACTCCTTAGGATCGCAGGCGTGCCGATGATCCTGCATGTGGTCGCACGTGCGGAAGAAGCGGGTTTCCCGCGTGTCATCGTCGCGGCCGGGGATAAGGAAATCGTGGACGTGGTGACTAAAGCAGGCAAGGAAGCGGTGCTGACCGACGCAGCCATTCCTTCCGGCACGGACCGTATTTATGCGGCCCTACAGGCCGTTGACCCCAAGGGTATTTACCAAACCATCCTCAATGTGCAGGGCGATGAACCGGCAATCGAACCGGAAATCATCCGGTCGGTCGCCGCTATTCTGGAAAAAGGCAAGGCCGATATTTCGACCGCGGTGGTACCGCTTAAAAAAGAAGACGAACAAAACCCCCATGCCGTGAAGGCGACGATGACGTGGTACAACAAAAGCGAAGGCCATGCCGAGAACTTCAGCCGGGTTTATAATGCCGCAAAGCCTGATACGCAATTCCACCATGTCGGTATCTATGGCTATCGGAAAGCAGCACTCGAACGTTTTGTGAAGCTCCCTCCGAGCGTACGCGAGAAAGAGGAAAAACTCGAACAGCTCCGGGCGCTCGATGCCGGTATGACGATCGATGCTGTGCGGGTGAATAAAGAAAGCCGTGGTGTCGACACGGCAGCGGATTTAACGGCAGTGACCCCGATGGTGGTGGCACTCGCAAAGAAACACGAAAGAGGATAATCCCATGAAAATGAAACGCGTGAAAAAAGAAGAAGTGAAGACGGAGAGCGCTACGATCGGTGCGTTCAAAAAAGAATTCGATGTATGTGCCATCGGTAATGCCATGGTTGATGTGCTGGCATATGCGGATGCGTCGTTACTCAAAAAACACGGACTCACGAAAGGCTCGACGACGCTGATTGATGAACAAAAAGCGGCGGCACTTTACAAAGAGATGGGTGCTGCAACCGAATGTTCCGGTGGTTCCGCGGGCAACACCATCAGCGGCATCGCGAGCCTGGGCGCGAAGACGGCCTATATCGGCAAGGTACGGAACGATAAGCTCGGCGAGATCTTCAAGCATGACATGCGGGCGCAGGGCATCTACTACAACACGCTGCCGGCCGTGATGGGAAAAAGCACGGCGCAATGTCTGGTGTTCGTAACAAGCGACGGCGACAGCAAAGTGAAATCGAAGAACGTGGAACGTACGATGGCGACGTTCCTGGGTGCCTGCCAGGCGCTCACGCGTTACGACATCGATTCGGAAATCATCCGCAATTCGAAAGTATGTTACGCAGAGGGCTATCTCTGGGATATCGAGGATGCGCGCGAAGCGGTGCGTAAAGCGGTGTATCTCGCGCATGAGAACAACCGCGTATTCGCGTTCACCTTATCGGATCCGTTCTGTGTGACGCGTCATCGCGAAGAGTTCATGGAGCTCCTCACCTCCGGTTCGATCGACATTCTATTCGCGAACGAGCACGAGATCACCGCGATGTTCGAAGAGACGAACCTGCAGAAAATCCTGATGCGTCTTTCTAAACTTTGCCGTGTCGCCGCCTGTGTGACGCGCAGTTCGAAAGGCTCTGTGATCGTCGACCATGAAGGGAATGTTTACGACATCGAAGCCGAGCGTGTGGCAGAAGTGTATGATGTGACGGGTGCCGGCGATTTATACGCGGCCGGTGTGCTCTACGGGTATGTGCAGGGCTATGATTGGTATACGTGCGGCAGGCTTGGTTCATTGGCGGCATCGGAAGTGATCAAATATCTGGGTGGCCGTCCGCTCACGAAACTCTCCACACTGCTTGAGAAAATCTAATGAAGAAATCCTTTCTCGGCATCTATTCGGATAAACGCATCTTGGCGGTGCTACTGCTCAATATCGCAGCCGGCATCCCGCTCGCACTCACCGCGTCGACGCTCACCATCTGGCTTTCGGATGTGGGTGTGGATAAAGCGAGTATCGGATTATTTGCTTCGGTCGCGACACCGTATGCGCTGAAATTCTTATGGTCGCCGCTGGTCGATGTGATGCCGCTTCCTGTTTTCACGACACTCTTTGGACAGCGTCGCGGGTGGTTGATCTTCGCACAACTGGCGGTGATGGCTTCGATCGTGGGTCTTGGCATGAGTAGCCCCGCGGTCAATCCGTGGAATACGGCGCTCTTCGCGTTCCTGCTCGCGCTTTCTTCCGCGACACAGGACATCGCGGTGGATGCCTACCGTGTCGAACGTTTCAAACCTACGGAACAAGGCCCGCCGGGTGCTGCTGCAGTGTTCGGCTACCGTGTCGGTATGCTGATCTCGGGTGCCGGCGCACTCTTCCTTGCAAGCCATATGAGCTGGGAGGCGACCTACACCATCATGGCGCTCATCATGCCACTCGGGACGCTCACGGCGCTTATGAGCAAAGAGCCAGAAAAACACAAACCGAAAAAAAGTACGAAGCAAAAAAAGGTGGTCGAAAAACCGTTCATCGAACGTGCAGTGATCGTGCCGTTTACGGATTTCATGCAGCGCAAATATTGGCTGCTGATCCTGCTGTTCGTGATCCTCTACAAAGTGGGGGATGCTCTCGCCGGATTCTTAACGGGGCCATTCTTGCGCGAGACCGGTTTCTCGAAAGAGGAGATCGCCGTGATCGTGAAGACCTACGGGTTTTTCGCGACCATCATCGGTACGTTCATCGGCGGGTGGATGTCGGTGAAACTCGGTATTTTCCGCTCACTCGTCATCGGCGGTATCTTCCAGATGGTCTCGAACCTGGTCTTCGCCTGGCAGGCCGTGGTCGGCCATGAACCGTGGATGCTGATCGTTGCGATCACGGTCGAGAATTTCTCGGGCGGTATGGGTTCGGCGCCGTTCGTCGCGTATTTGAGCGGCCTCTGCTCGGTGGGTATGGCGGCGACGCAATATGCGTTATTGAGCTCCTTGGCTGCCGTCGGACGCATCTGGCTCACGACCCCCTCGGGTGCGATCGCCGAGTCGATGGGCTGGGTGGGGTATTTCGTTTTCACCACCTTTGCGGCGGTACCGGGTGTCCTGATGATATTCGTGCTGCAACAAAAGGGTGTATTCAAAACGCTCAAAGACAACAGCAAGCGCATCAAGGCCGAAGATTAATCCTTATATTACAGCGCGTTATAAGGTAATATCCCTGTAACATCAGTAGGTTACTCTATCACTATAACTTTCTGTGTATGGGATGCATCGTAATATGCGTCGTAGGGCCTACACAGATTTTCTTTCCTCCTTACTAGTCGCCACGTCAACTAGCATAAACAAACGGCGTGGAGAAGGGGGTGAGAGACATGACAACCGGCACCATCAATGTCGCACGTATGCGCGAGGACCTGCTAGACTCGCTGCAATACGTTGGCAAGCCAGGTGTGTCGGCCACGTTCAGTACGTACGTCGCTGAAACCCAACAATTGCTCACGGAATACGAGCAGTCGGGGGGAAAGATGACGGACTATGAATTCGGCCGGCGGCACGATGCGATACGAGACGCGCATCGTATCCCGCGATAAAAACGAAGCCACCACCCTACGGTGGCTTTCGTCGTTTTAGGGCATTTTTCAGAAAATATTAGAGCTCGGTTTTCGAGAGCGAGTAACCAGCAGAGCGCACCGTGCGGATGAAATCCTCGAGTGACGGATCCGTATCCGCCATCGCTTTGCGGAGCCTGCGGATATGCACGTCAACCGTGCGCGGTTCCACATAGATATCATGACCCCAGACCGCATCGAGCAATTGTTCGCGCGAGAAGATATGCGACGGATTTTCTATGAAATGCACGAGCAGACGGAATTCCGTCGGGCCCAGTTTGATCGGCTTTTTCTTGAAGGTGACACGGCGGGTCGCCATATCGACATCCAGGCCCTCATACGAGAGTGATTTATCGGAGAATGCCGGACGGATGCGGCGCAGCACCGCGTTGATGCGGGCGACCAGTTCGGTCGGCGAGAAGGGTTTTACGATGAAATCATCCGCGCCCGTATCTAAACCTTTTACGCGGTCTGCTTCTTCGCCGCGGGCGGTGAGCATGATGATCGGGATGGTGCGGGTGGTGTCGTCCTTACGGAGTTTCTCGCAGATCTCGATGCCGGATAAGCCAGGTAACATCCAGTCGAGCAGGATGAGGTCGGGGCGTTCGTCTTTCACCGCGTCGATGGCATCGGAGCCGTCATCGACGAGTGCGATGCGGAAGCCGGATTTCTCGAGGTTATATTGGATCATCGTCGCGATCGACGATTCATCCTCAATGACCAGAATAGAGGGTTTGCGTGACATAAGGGAAGTGTACGGAAAAAGAGAGGGATAGTAAAGTGTTTTAACTATTACCCACCGTGCGGTGGGCATAAAAAAACCACCTGTTGCAGCGAGGTGGCAGGGGGGTTGCTCCCCTACTCCCTCTTCCGCGCGGAAGAG
>RGZB01000075.1 GCA_010031735.1 Pseudomonadota bacterium
AAACGGGTTGCGAAGCATACCCGCAAAGTCGGCCAAAAAACGTGGTATGAGAGGCTAAACATCAAACAGCGAAAGATTGTTGATGAGTACCTGAAGTTCTCTCAGGATAATCCGGGCGATCCATTGTCGGCGGTGTGTGATGCCATGAATGAGCACGTTGGACTAAATTTGAGTCATTGTAGCTTCCGGCGTTTTGTGCAAGGGAGAGCCAAGTGAGTATCAAAGACCGCATCACCAGCAAGCAACACCACTCTGAAATCATCGATAAAGATCGAGTGATTCATCGGCTCAAAGACAATCTTGCGAGACTCGCGGAGAGAGAGAAGGAGTTGCTCACACGGCTAGAAGTGTCAGAAAAGGAGAAAGAGTTTTCTGACGCGATCGACTCCGAGCCAAGGAGAGATCTGATCAACCGAGTGCTTGACAAGACGAAGGGACCATCAACGGCGATCTTGATTCTCACTGACTGGCATATCGGACAGGTCGTCAAGCCCGAGAAGGTTAACGGGCTTAACGAGTTCAACCTTGGAGTAGCAGAGAAGAGAATCAAGCGGTGTTTCCAAAAGACACTCCATCGGCTCGAAGTGGCGAGAACAGAAGCGAAGATAGACACTCTTGTGGTTGCATTGCTTGGCGACTTCATCAGTGGCGCGATTCACGAGGAGTTGCTTGAATCGGATGAGTGCTCACCCATCGAGGCAAGTATCATCGTCCGTGATTATCTCGCAAGCGGTATCGAATTCCTGTCGAAAGAATCAGGGTGTCGACTAGTGGTTCCATGTGTATCGGGAAATCATGGACGAACAACGAAGAAGATTCGTGTTGGGACATTCGAAGAGAACTCGTACGAGCACTTGATTTACCACAACCTTGCGAGAGCGTTTGCAGGAAGGAAAGGAATTGATTTCCTTATTTCCAAAGGGCTTCACGTAGACCTTATGCTGCAAGGTCGAAATATCCGATTCATGCACGGGCACGCGATCAAATACAACGGCGGCGTACATGGGCTCGGTGTGCCAGCAAGCAAGGCGGTCAATGCTTGGAATAAGAGTAAGAGGGCAGATGTCACTTACTTTGGTCACTGGCATCAATTCAGCGACAACGAATTTTGGGTAGCGTGCGGGTGTTTAGTTGGGTACGACCCTTACAGCCTTTTCATCAAAGCAGAGTATCAACCTCCAACACAGACATTCGGCGTCATCAACGGAAAGTACGGTAGCGTCGAAGCGAAGAAGATTTTTTTGGAGGGATGATGAAGCGGATCATCTCCATTCCTATCGACCGGCTTTGCCCAAAATGTGGTCGAGGTCGAATGCTCGCTACGGGTGTTCGTCGTACGCCAACTGTCGGTGAGCATGACTCGATTGTCTACCGCCGATGCTCAAATCCAAAGTGCCAATTCTCAAAGCCCACCCAACAAAAAATGCTCGGCGTTGAAGTCGAAGAGCCAGATGACCAACCCGGATTGTTTGATTCATTTCCAGAAGATGGATAGAGGCTGAGTTTGCATATCTAATTCCTTCAATCACTCGATAGTATATTGGTGTCAGTGTTATGGGGCTGGGCCGTTACAGCGGCCTTCCAAGTCCCAGGATGGGAAGCCACGGAGTGGCTGGGGCAGGATGCCCCCATCTTCTTACATCCACCCGCGAACGAATCGCGCAATATCGGCGAAGGCTAAATGGGTTCGGTTCCGGGTGGTGAAATACGGGGGAGTGATGGCAAAGAAATTGTTTGAGCAATTGCTGGCGTATGCTCTATCAAGCTTTGCCAGCCCCGAGAAAATCAAGCAGTATGCCGAACTCGCCACGCGGTTTGGGTATCGCTTAGTTGATATGCTCGTCGCGGCAGCGGTGACGGCCGTCCTTGCGTATCTCAATCGTCCCGACGATGGGATTATTCTCGGGGTCTGGGGCGAGACTCCCGCGCAGGCGGTAGGATCGGCGTCGGTGGCGTTTGTGTTGATTTCGATTCTGCGATATGTCGGACCGATCCTTCTCCAATCAATCAAAGCTTGGCTCGGCGTGGCAGTGCTGCTTGTGTTGGTATCACAAGTCAATGCGGCCGGCATCGATGGCCCATCTCAGTCGCCTGCGGGCCGATTGATTAAGCTAACTGCAAAAGTCGATGCGAAATCCAAGATCGCGTGGTTCGCTTTCCCGCCTGATAAAGCCGATTCAATCTTTCTGGATAATCAACTCATTTTCACTGGCCCACCAGGTCGGTACGTCGTGTACCTCGTGGAGTTTCCCGAGGGCGGCGGGCAGTCGCAGGTCATGACGACGATTGATATCCTCGATGGAAGCACTCCCCCAGGTCCAGGGCCGTTGCCGACTCCCGGCCCTGGACCACTTCCACCACCAGCACCGCCAACCCCAAGCCCCTTGCCTGATGGCCAATTCAAGCTCGCAGCGTGGGCGTACCAGAACGCCAAGCCAATCAACGATCCTGCCGGCGCAGCGGCGTTGAGCGGTGCGGTTAAAGGGATGCTCGCGGCGTACGCGGCTGGCACCATGAAAGCCGCAGACCTTCTTCCGTCCCTCTCCTCAGCGATTCGCGAGCGTGGCCCCTCGTGGGATAAGTTCCGAAAAGACCTCGCGGCCGAACTCAATCGACAGGGGTTTCGTAGCCGACCGCCTGCGGATTGGGTCACGGCGGGGAATGAGCTCGTGGCTGGGTTAGATGCGGTCAAGTAGGGGCAAGTGATGAGTCCACGCACAGAACGATTTTTTGTCAATGTCCGCAACGCAGCTTTTGCGGTGGCGGCATTAACAGTCGCGGTGCTCGCAGTCGCCGTCACAACGATTCTCTGGAAGCCGGTCGAGCCCGATCATCCTCCGCAGCCACCTCCCGATGAGTCGTCAATCAAGGAGTCGGATATTCCCGGCTTGTGTGGATGGGCCGGGGAAGAAGCGGCCCATGACGCATTTGCAGAACTGAAAGGGAAATTCGTCCCTTTCGTGATCTGGGACACCCGGAAAGAAGCCGAGGCGGTGCCCCAGGACAAGAGGTCAGTCCTTTGGGACGCAAGCCTTAAGATTCTCGGCAAACACATTCCAAACTTCCCCCAGCAAATCGGCGATTGCGTTTCATTCGGCGCAGCCAACGCGATCATGTATTTGGAATGCGTGCAAGCACTTAGCGACCCCATCAAATACCGTCCGGTGTTCCAGCCATTCATTTATGGAACATCGCGGGTCCTGGTCGGCAAGGGCCGACTGGGTTGCAGCTCCGATGGCTCGGTAGGCTCGTGGGCGGCGGCGGCGATTCAGGACTATGGCGTGCTGTTCGCTGATGAGTCCGGCGTGCCGTCTTACGCGGGATCGGTGGCAAAGCAGTGGGGGTGCAAGCGGTCCGCCTTCGAGCAATTTCTACCGGTCGCGAAAGAATTTCCTGTTCAGTCCGTTGCTCAGGTCACTTCGTGGCAACAAGTGCGTAATGCTCTGATCAACGGATACCCCGTTACCGTCGCATCGAATCAAGGCTTCACGATGCGGGGGAAGATCAGCAACAACAAGCTTTGGCTCACTCCATCCGGCCAGTGGGCACATCAGATGTGCATCATCGGTTATGATAACCAGCCCGAGCCATGCTTTTGCATTCTCAATTCGTGGGGGCCAGACGCACACGGAAAACCTGCCGACAATGATCCACCTGGTTCATTCTGGACAACGGCCAAGGTGGTTGACCGCATGGTAAAGCAGGGAGACTCTTTTGCAATCTCCTCATTCAAGGGCTTCCCTGCTCATTGGGATTGGGATCTTGACATTCTTCTCCAGAAGGAGGCCAGCCATGGCCGCAATGCTCGTGGTCGTCGCGATGACCGCGACGGGGTTCGACTGGGATCTGTCGATTCTCACTACGCAGTCAGCCCCTAGTTACTCGTGGGATCTGACGGTTCTGGATCTGTTTGCAGAACGAGCCAGATGCGCACGTCATCTATGGCTACAGCTACGACGAGGTCTTTCGTCTGATCGGCGAAGCAATTGAGCATTGGTCCGAAGACGAAGTTGACTCCATCGTGGCGGCACGATTGGAACAGTGGGTGCCAACGAAGGATCGTCGCGGCCGATGGCAGATTCTTCGCACGATGCAAGACAGCGAATTGCGGCAGGTGCGTCGAGCCTACAAGAGGCTCCACCCCGAGCAAGTGCGGCACCCCGAACCAGTCGCGGCGGCACCCAAACCAAACTTTGTGATGAGGTGAAAATGTTGTCTTTGATCGTCGTTCTATCATCGCTCGCGCAGGCTCCTCCGCCTGAAATTCACGCGGTTCATTTCATTCATGGGGATGTTCCGTCGGTCGTCGTCACAGGCCGAAATCTATGGGTCGAAACCGAAGGATGGTCACAGGCCGGCAAGGCCAACAAGATCTCAATCAATGGCACCGAAGGCACATGGGACGCATTGACGGGGGCCAGCGGACATGACACTAATCGAGGTCTGTATTGTATCCAGCGTGCTTGGTTTCGGACTGGCTTGCCGGCTACTTCGAACGCGGCGGTCAAGCTCACCCGATGGGATGATGTCTCCGCCACATTTAATACATTCATTCCGGTTAATCGAGGACGATCTGAATTCACGAATTTCGGAACGACGCGCATCGTTTCGGAGCCGATCGTTGTCGCGGACTCGCAAACACTCGACTTGGAGGGAGCGACCGTTATCCCTGGTCCCGGATTCGTGGGAACGGAGATCATCCGCTATGGTCTGGGTTCGGGTGTAAAAAATGGTCGAATCGTTATTCCAGAATCATCGAATTGCCCTGCCACAGCGATCATGCGGGCAAACAATCCACGAATCAATATTCCCTGGTCACTTGGGATTCATGTCACAGGAATGGAATTCCATGACCTGCGATATCGAGGCCAAGGGGTGGTGTCGCGTGGCTTTCGTGGGTGCTTCTTCGCACATTGTAAATTCAATTGCTGGGTGTGCATTGAACGCGAGCCAATGGATGATTCGGCCCAGAACATTTTCTACGACTGTGAATTTACTTGCCCGCGTGGGCGGAATGATGGGCAGATCGGGAATGCGTTGTGCGGACAGCAAAATCTAGTCTGGCGGTGCTCGTGGCATGACATCGACCGTGGGCCAACAGGCGGATGCTTCGGCCCGCCATTGGAAAGAACGACCTGGTGGGAGTGCGACCAATGCCGCACTGGGACGAGCCAGGGCGCAAGCGAAGGACTGCTCTATGAGTCGATGGAATGTGCTCAGGCGACGGCCCGGCTTGACGGCACGGTAGCGACCGTCACGGGCTTATCAGCGAACAGCAACCAAAACCAGATCCGTCCAGGCTATTTCATCATCCGTCCTGACGGCAGATGGGCACGCATCACCGAGATGGATCGTCGATCGAATTCGCCGACATTCACACTCAAGATGCACCGACCAATTTCCAATAACCAGCCCGGCGACTCTCTCGGGGATGTTCGAATCGGGAACGCAATTATCGAAAACAATTTTCTACGGTGTCGATTTGATGATGGGAAGTCGGGAATCTACTTCTGGGGGTGTGCGATTGACAATTATCTCGGGGGCTGTCAGTTCTCAAATCTTCGCGGAGCGATTGTCCAAAAGAAGTCTCGCGACAACGAAGGGTGGAGCTTTGGGTGGAACCTGATCGACCGTCTTAGCGTCTATCGCAACGTGGTAGAGCAGCGGGTTGAGATTCCCAACTCAGTCAACTGGCCACCGGAGTCAAAATAGCATGCCAACAACGACAACCGCCGAAACCCTCTGTGGTCCTCGACCCGCCCCGCATACGATGGCGTTCTTGCGGTGGTGTGACGAGTACATCAGCCGGAGGAAGCGGCAGTGCACGTTCAAGCGGCCGACGATCTATTATGTAGCCTCCAACGGGAACGACTCGAACAACGGTACGAGTCCGTCAACACCGTGGCAGACCTACGCCAAGGTGATTAGTCACATCGGAGCCAACAGCGGCGGGAACTACTCGATTCTCTTCCGGCGGGGTGATACCTTTCGGTCGGCGACCGGCATCATCTTGACGGCCACCAATGTGCATTTTGGGGCCTACGGACCATTGACGACCAACTCTGCCGGGGTGCAACGCCCGATCATTTCT
>RGZB01000076.1 GCA_010031735.1 Pseudomonadota bacterium
GATTTTCATTCGCCTCGTTCGATTCCTGCTGAGAGGAAGCTTCTTCACCCGGGCGCTGTTCACCTTCACGGAAATTCGGACGGCTCTCGCCACCAAACCGGCTGCGGTCGCGATCACGGCGTTTGCGTTTACGACGACCACCCTGCTCCATACCGCTGTGACGATGCAACTGGGGACGACCCATATGTTCGAAGAAATATTCGGTCCCCATCAATTTGTGATCCGGTTTCACGTAGATCGTGGTCCCGGTGCTTTGTTCGATCTTCTGGATTTCTTGGCGCTTCTGGTTAAGAAGATAGATAGCGCTATCCTCTGGCACCACGATGGTAATTTCCTTGAGTTCACCTTTCGCCGCTTCAGCGCCGATCATACGGAGCAGCATCACCACGGTCGATTCCGCCGAGCGGATATAACCAACACCTGTGCAACGTGGGCAGGAAACGGTGTTTGCTTCCACCAAGCTGGAGCGAAGACGCTGGCGCGACATCTCGAGTAAGCCGAACGTACTGATCCGGCCGAGCTGGATACGCGCACGGTCTTTGGACAGTGCTTCTTTAAGCGCACGTTCCACCGCACGTTTATTGCGGAGTTCCATCATGTCGATGAAGTCGATGACGATCAGGCCGGCCATATCGCGAAGACGGAGCTGGCGTGCAATCTCGCGCGCGGCCTCCATGTTCGTTTTAAGCGCCGTCTCTTCGATGTTGCGTTCGCGCGTAGCACGTCCAGAGTTCACGTCGATCGAAACGAGCGCCTCGGTCGGGTTGATCACGATGGAGCCACCGGAGCGCAGGTTCGCAGAGTTCTCATAGAGTTCACCGAGCTGGCCTTCGATCTGGTATTTCTCAAAGATCGGCGTGACGTCCGTGTATTCCTGGATTTTCTTCACATGCGACGGCATCATCATTTTGAAGAACTTCTTCGCAGATTTGAATGCTTCATCACCTTGTACAAGAATCTCTTCCACATCGCTCTCATAGAGATCGCGCAAGCTGCGTTTCACCAGATCACCCTCTTCATACACCATCGCAGGTGCTGTAGAGGATAATGTGAGTTCGCGCACTTCATCCCACAGATCGCGGAGATATTCGTAGTCGCGCTTGATTTCGGGCTTTTTGCGGTCGACACCGGCAGTGCGGATGATGACGCTTGAGCCTTCTGCGACCTCCAACTCCTCGATGGTCTCTTTCAGGCGTTTGCGGTCTTCGTAGCTGCCGATGCGGCGTGATACACCACCTTGGCGTGCCGTGTTCGGCATGTAGACGCAGTAACGACCTGCAAGCGAGATATACGTGGTAAGGGATGCACCTTTGTTGCCGCGTTCTTCTTTGATCACCTGCACCAGGATGATCTGACCGCGGCGGAGCACTTCCTGGATTTTGTAGCGACGGTATGCATTGGAACGGCGAACCGGCATGTCTTCGAAGGATTCATTGCCGACCGTATCGATCTCGTCTTTATCTTTATTGCGCTTACCTTCTTTATCGCCACCTGAGAAATGGGAAGGTTCCTCTCCCTCCGCATGCAAGGCATCATGGTGATCGCCATGCGCTTCATCCGAGTCCGGACGTTCCGCATGTTCATCTTGCGGTTCGGCACTGGTTTGCGGGTCTTCTGCGATTTCCGGCTGTTCTGGTGTTTTAGCGAATGCTTCGGTTTCCGGCGTATCAGAGGCAGGTATCTCCGGGATATTTTCCAGGTTCTCGGAAACCGTACCTTCTTGTGCCTGTCTCTCTTCACCACCACGTTCACCGCGATCCCTTCGGCCACGGTTGCGGCGGCCACGACGGCCACGCTCACGGCCACCTTCGCGTTGTTCATCCTGTGCTTCACCAGAACCTTCGCCCTCACCTTCGCCGCGTGGTTCACGCGATTCTTGGTGGTGATGGCTTTCGTCCTCATCGTCACCTGACATGGAGGCGAGCAGACGTTCCTTATCGGATACCGGGATGTGGTAATAGTCGACGTGTACCTCGGCAAACGGTAGGAAGCCCTGCTTATTGCCACCATACTCCACGAACGCCGCTTGCAGCGACGGTTCTACACGGGTGATTTTAGCGAGATAGATATTGCCTTTAATTTGTTTCTTGGCGGCGGTCTCGAAATCAAATTCCTCGAGCCGGCCCTGATCGACAAGGGCTACCCGGACTTCTGCCGCGTGGGCGGCATCGATTAACATGCGTTTGGACATAAAAACTCCGTAGGTTCATAAACAAGCGCCAGCATCCGGCAAATGCCGTGATTACTGTGCTTTGTGTTGGTTGTTGAGTGTGTAATAGGTTGAGGGTTAATCCCGAAGAAGCCGTCGCTTGGAAACGAACGAACGCACCCGCGCTTTCAAAAGCGGCGGACGTATCCTGCTCAAATGGCCAAAATGTGTGCTGCATCCGGGAAAGGATTTGCATAGTGCTTTACTGGTAAGTGTTACGTCTTGCTAAAGGCTGCCTTTCGTCTGTTTATCGCAAAGACGGGCGGTAATTCCTTCCATCACCCCTCCACTTGCCTACGACATAAGGCGGCCAGATAAAGACAGTGTAACCGATTTAGGATCGGGATTGCAACCCTTTATCCTATTAAAATGGAACCCTTAGTGAAACTAGGCGTGACGGCCAAGAAGACGCTTTGTGGCAACCGTTATATCAGCTTCCCGCATGAGTGATTCTCCTACCAAGAAAGTGTGCGCACCGACTTTCTGCATGCGCGCGATATCAGTGGGGGTAAAAATGCCGCTTTCGCACACAAGTGTGGTGCCCGAAGGAACTTTTTTTGCCAATTTTTCAGTGGTTTGGAGGTCAACCGCAAGCGTCTTCAGATCGCGGTTGTTGATACCGATCAGGCGGGATTTCAACTTCAGCGCACGTTCAAGTTCTTTTTCGTCGTGCACCTCCACCAGGGCATCGAGGTTGTAAGCCGTCGCCGCTGCCTCGAGCTCCTGTGCTTCGACGTCCGATAATGCCGCCATGATGAGTAGGATCGCATCCGCCCCAAGGGCCCTTGCTTCCGCCACCTGGTAGGTGTCGAGAATGAAGTCCTTCCGGATGATCGGAAGCGTCACCGCTTTCCGCACCGCATCGAGATAGGCATCCTTACCTTGGAAATACGGTTCATCGGTTAGTACCGAGAGGCAGGTCGCTCCACCTGCTACATACGATTTCGCAATCATCACCGGATCGAAATCTTCGCGGATAACCCCTTTACTCGGCGATGCTTTCTTTACTTCTGCGATAAGGGCAATTACACCTTTGGCGATGGTGTTTTTGATTGCCGCATGAAAACCGCGTGGCTTCGGCTTCACTTTCGCCTGCTTCTCCACTTCACTGAGCGGCACGGTTTTTTTGCGTGTGGCAATATGCACCCGTTTATCCGCGCATATCTTAGCAAGCGTATCAGCCACGGTTTGTCATCTCTACGAGTGCATCGAGTGCACGGAGCGCTTTTTTCTCATCGAGCGAGTCTTTCGCTTTGGCAAGCCCTTCCGGAATATCCTTTGCCACACCTGCCACTACGAATGCAGCCGCCGCATTAAGCAGCACGATATCGCGGTATGCACCGGTTTTGCCTCCGAGCAGCTGCCTGATGGCAATCGCATTGACACCTGCATCACCACCTTTCAAATCGTGTGGTTTTGCGAGTTCGATACCATACACCGTTGGGTCGAGCATGAATTCTTTGATCGCCCCCTCTTTGAGCTCTACGACGTAGGTTTTGCCGGTGGTCGTGATTTCATCGAGACCATCTTCGCCATGTACGATCCATGCCTGCGTAGTGCCTAATTTCGCGAGCACTTCCGCAATCGGCTTCAACCATTGTTTGTCATACACACCGATGAGCTGCCGGCTTGCACCCGCCGGATTGGTAAGTGGCCCCAGGATATTGAATAAGGTGCGCATACCCATTTCCTGGCGTACTGGCCCCACGTGCCGCATCGCCGCGTGATAATTCGAGGCAAACAGAAAGGCGATATTTTTCTGTGTCAGTGCCGCGAGCATCTCTTCGGGCGCTGCATGGATATTCACACCGAGTGCGGTCAAGACATCCGAGGAGCCGGAGCGTGAAGAAACGGATTTACCGCCATGCTTTGCAACCGGCACACCCGCGCCTGCGACGATGAATGCCACCGCAGTGGAAATATTATAGGTATGTTGGCCATCGCCGCCCGTGCCGCACGTATCGATCATCCGCGTGCGGACTTCCTCCGGCACGTTGATCTTCGATGCCTTCGCGCGGATCGCACGCACTGCGCCCAGAATCTCCGGCACGGTCTCACCGTTGATCTTCATGGCCATGAGCAGCGCCGATATCTGTGCTGGTGTCGCGCCACCGTTCATGATGATCTGGAACGCACGCGCAGACTCATCTTCCGTCAGATGCTGTTTGGCCGCGACCTTGGCAAGATAATCGAACATCTCTGCCATACTATAATCCATTCAGGAAATTCTTGAGCAATGTATGCCCATACTGTGAAGCGATGCTCTCAGGATGGAACTGCACGCCGTGAATATTGTATTTTTTATGTTGCAGACCCATGATGATGCCGTCTTTTGTCTCTGCCGTTACTTTAAGGACCTCCGGCAACGTTTTACGCTCCGCGATCAGCGAGTGGTAGCGTGTCGCTTTGAACGGATTCGGGATATCTTTAAAGAGCCCTTCACCCGTATGTGTGATACTGCTCACTTTACCATGCATGGGTTTTGGCGCGCGGATAACCTTGCCGCCGAAGGCCTGTGCGATTGCCTGATGGCCAAGACACACACCGAACACCGGCACCTTTCCTGCCGCTGCTTTGATGAGCGGAAGACAGATCCCTGCACGATCCGGATCACATGGGCCCGGCGAAAGTACGATGCCTTTAACTGGCATCTTGACCGCCGCCTCCGGCGTGAGTGCATCGTTACGTCTCACTTCCACATCCGCACCGAGTTCTGCAAGATAGTGCAGCAGGTTGTAGGTGAAGCTATCGTAGTTATCGATGAGGAGGATTTTCATTGCGATCTCCTAACTATCCAAAAATTTCGCAGCGCTGTGCGCAGCACTGATGAGTGCGCCTGCTTTATTCTCGGTCTCTTTGAATTCCGCGACCGGCTTGCTGTCCGCCACCACACCACCACCCGCCTGCACATACAGTTTGCCGTCTTTAACCAATCCCGTGCGAAGCGTGATACAGGTATCCATGCTACCTGCAGAAGAAAAATAACCGATCGTTCCGCCATAGAAACTGCGGCGTTCCGGCTCCAGTTCGTCGATGATTTCCATGGCGCGGATTTTGGGCGCGCCGGAAACGGTACCCGCCGGGAAGCCTGCGATCATCGCATCCACTGCATCGGTGCGCGGTTTCACCTTGCCTTCGACATTGGAGACAATATGCATCACGTGCGAATAACGTTCGATGATCATCTTCTCCGTCACTTTGACCGTGCCGGGTTTGGCCACACGACCGACGTCGTTCCGCCCCAAATCCAGCAGCATCAGGTGCTCGGCGAGTTCTTTCTTATCGGAGAGCAGATCCTTTTCCATCATGCGGTCTTCCACTGCATCGCGGCCCCGCGGACGTGTTCCCGCGATCGGGCGGATGGTCACCGTATCGTCTTTTAGACGCACCATGATCTCCGGGCTCGACCCGATCAGCGTGAAATCACCGAGGTTCATGTAGAAAAGATACGGCGACGGATTCAGGTGACGGAGCGAACGATAGAGCGCGAATGGCGGCAACGTAAATGTACCTGTCATACG
>RGZB01000077.1 GCA_010031735.1 Pseudomonadota bacterium
ATCAGCACATGGCCGGGTGAGGATCTCAGGACGATCCATCAGTACATGACCCAGTACAGCGCGGAGGGGAGGCCGCAGGAATGCATGACCTACTGAAGATCGTTCGGAACATCTCCGTCTTCGATCCGAAGTCAGGAAGGCGTGATCTTCGTCCTGGCACCATCTGGAACTGCGACGAGAAGACTGCTGATCGTCTGGTCTCCGGAGGCTTTGCGGTGAGGATGATCGAGCCGGCTCCGCTCTTCGTGGATTCGACAACGACACCAGAACGGCCGAAGAAGAGGAGACCTACCAAGGAGGTCTGATGGCGGTCTCAAGCACGGCGCACACGACGCTTCCAGATGCAAAGCTGTTCCTGGGCATCACTGGAACAAGTTTCGACGCGATCCTCGAGCAGTGCATCGACCGCGCGAGCGCTTGGGTGGATCGTCATTGCGGACGCACATTCAAGGCATCCCGCTACTACGAGTTCAGGGACGGCGGTACGGATCGGATCGCGTTGAAGAATCCTCCGGTCCAAGCGGTGTACTTCTGCTCCGTCACGAAGGAAAGCGTCCTTTCCGTGGCATCGACCGATCCTACCGACACCTTGGCTTCGGTGTCGGTCGTGAACGGCGAGCTGCAATTGACGCGCAGGACAAGCAACGGCACGGAGACGCGCACTGCGATCTCGTTGGATACCTACGATGCCATCAGCGAGGTGGCGGCGCAGGTGTCTGCCGTCTCTGGGTTCTCGGGAAGTACGGTCAAGAATGCTCCTAGCCGCTACCTCGCCAGGTGCGCGGGACGCGATGTACGGCAGGGAGCATTCCTGCTTGACGGGTTCACGGACTTCTACACGGACTATCAGGTCGATGAGGATTCAGGGATCATCTACGGTCCCACGATGAGTTCCTATCGATCCGTGCTTGTCGATTACCGAGGAGGTTTCGAGACGATTCCTGCGGATGTCGAGCAAGCGACTCTCACGCTCGTCGGAAAGTTCTTCCGAGACAGGACGCGAGACGCTTCGGTGTCGAGCGAATCTCTCGGTGGCTACAGCTATTCAGTGAGAGCTGGCGATGAGGTCTCGAAGGAGCTTGCCGGCCTTCTCGGGCCCTTCAAGAGGATCCGATGAGCATAGAAGGACTGATCAATCGCTTCGGGATCACGCTTTATGTCTACCGTCCGACCACCACGGTTGGTACGGATGGACAGGTGAACAGAAGCTATTCGCGTGTGAACGAGATACGCGGATTCGTTCAGCCGGCGGGACAGACGAGCGAGGTCTACCAAGGACGAATGGAGGGGCGGACCCCATGCACGATCTACATCAGCGGATCGGTTGACATCAGGATCGATGACGAGCTTCGAGACGGATTCTACGGGATCGTTCGCAACTGGCGCGTCAGCGGCGCTTCGGTTCCCGGCGAGACTGTCGCGGCGAACAGCGCGTGGCAGCTCGCCATGACTGTCGTTGATGCCGTTGAGATTGAACCAGAGGTGGTGCTGTGACTGATCCTCCCGGAGTCAACATCGACTGGAAGAAGATCGATGAACGCAAGCGAATGGGACTCGCGAACGGAATGCTTGCGACTCAGGTAGCCATGTCGCGCTATCTGCGCGATCTCATCAGCAAGCCGGGAACTGGACGCCTGTATCGCATCGGAGCCGGGAAGTTTCGGGCACGCAATTTGAGGGAGCAGGGTCTTCATCGGGCATCTGCTCCTGGCCGTCCTCCGACTGTAGATACGGGGAGACTGCGGCAGTCATGGGCTGTGGCAGGGAACGCAAACCAGAAGTTTTCCGTTCGAGGAGCATTGTTCGGCCATCGGAGATCAACGACACAGGACATGGCGACACTTGATTTCCAGTGGACTCCGACTGGTATGCGGTTCAGCTATGGATCGAACCTCAAGTATGCCAGGGCGCTTGAATACGGCGGTGGTCGCGGGAGAATGAAGCCGCGTCCATATGTCCGGCCAACCATCGCTTGGTCAACGATACAGGCACCACGCCTTATGAAGCTGTGGATGCAGAAGGAGATGGCACGGCCATGAAGCCGATCATGGACGCTCTCAAGACGCGGCTTTACGCGACTTCGGCCCTCACCACGCCGCTTTCGAGCCGAATCTATCTCGATGAGGGCCCGGCAAATGCTTCGCTTCCGCTCGTCATCTACTCTGCTGTTTCTACTGTCGCGACACCGATGTTTTCCGGTGTCACACGCTATGACATGACGGTTGATTTCCAGATCATGTACGCGAACAGCGGAACCACGGACATCTGGACCATCTCCCAGGCGATCCAAACTGCTCTGTCCACAACCATGACAGCGACTGGATTCGACCGCGTGAGCGCCGTCAAGATCAACGGTGGCGTGCCTTCATTCTCGAACGATGCTTGGTCGATGACGGACACATACAGGCTCACGGCCTTCGATATCTGAGGACTCCACGATGCCATTCGATACCTATGTGATCGGAAACGACGGAAATGTGACGCTCCCCGCGGGCGGCACAGACTCGATCAAGGTCAAGAGCTACGCCGCCACCCTGTCTCGAGTGGAAAACGAAGTGACTGCCTTCGGTGACACCGGCAGAAGGCGGCGTCTCGGAATGCTTGATCTCACTGGATCGCTCACTGGCGTTCCCACCATCAACTCGACTGGCTCGACCAATACGGCGCTCACAAATATGCTCTGGATGGCGACTGTCACTCAGGCGCTGACGCTCACGGTCTTCGATGGCACCGGCACCACCGACGCACGGATCGCGGCCAACTGCATCTTCAACAATGCGGCCTTCTCGATCGATAAGGCCGGCGATGCGGCGCTGACGGTCAACTTCTCGAACGCGGATGGAACCGCACCTGTCGTTACCTGGCTCGTCTGATGCATCCTCATCTAGGTTCTGTCGCGAATGTGTGGACTCCGTCCGATTCGGACTGGATCGTCTCCATCACATTCAAGGATGGCGCGTCGATCAATCGTCGGATCTGCCCGGGAACCATCACCGAGGAACAGGCTATCCATTACGCGCTTGCCGCGCATGACAGGAAGTACGCGGATGTCGATGCGTGGCGCGTTCGACGCGCATCGGATCGCACCGTTGTCGAATTCGATCAAAGCTTTGCTGCATTCCTGAAGAGGAGGATCGGTTGATCCGTGTATCTCCGTGGAGCGTCGAAGAGGGCGGTAGAAGGTTCAAGCTCAGGCCGCTGACCGTTCGCGAGCGGATCGCACTTGGTGAGGATCTCGCTGAGATGAAGGCAGCGGAAGCCGTGCGTGATGCAAGGGCATTCGGAGCATCTCCTTCATTCGCCATCGAGGCGGCTTCCCAGGCGCGCGAGGAGGCGCGGAAGTCTTCAGCCTTGATCCTCGCCTGTTTCGGCCTGTCTGGCGCTGCGATGGTCCTCGCAAAGGCCTGTGATGATGCAGAGGAGCTGATGGCAGCTGTCGATCCGACGGTTGCAAGCACCCATGCAATCGCTTGTCTCGGAGTCGATGTCGAGAAGTACGAATCCGAGGTGCGGTCGAGAAACCCTCAGTAGGCGCGGGCGCTCCAGAGTTCCCGCGCGACTGGTTTGCCGAGGCGCATCTCATCGCCCGAAGCTCGCCTGGCGTCGGAAATCCGCTCGACCTGTGCATCTATGAGTTCGACAGCCACCTGAAGCTCGCGGCAAAGGGCTACGGAGAAAGCGCCGATAGAGGTGACTGGATGCGCCGCCATGTGGAGCGATCGAGATGAACGCAGGTGAGATCAACATCGCCGTAACGGCCGACATGAATCGCTTCGAGGCGACCATGGATGCCGTGCGCAAGGACGCCGGCCAGACGGCGATGACGGCTGGTCGCTTCTTCCGCGAGAAGTTCATGTCGGAGCTGAGTCCACAGAAGCTCGGGAAGATTCTTGGAGCGGCAATCGGAATCAACTTCGCGGATGCGATGATCCAAAACATGACGGAGGCGATTCGAAACGACTCCTCCATAGCGGAAGCCCTTGCGAAACAGTTCACAAGCCTTCCTGTCATCGGATCGTTGATTTCTCTTGGAAATGTTCTCGAGGAACGCTTATCCGGCAGGGCGCAGGATCGGGCGGAGGGAATTGCGAGAGCGCTCAACGACGCCGCGCTTGCCGAGGAGTATGCGCGTCAGGACAAGGCGTTTGCGGATGAGCTTGAGGCACGGAAGGCAACCGAAGAACGCATCAAGAACATTCGCACAAGCATCGAGGAAGAGCAGCTTGCGCTCAAGATCCAGAATGCCAAGCGATTTCAGGATGAGGAAGAGGTCATCCGTCTCGAGTTCATTCAGCGACTCAAGCAGATCGAGAAACAGCAGGCAGCGGAACTCCTGAAATCCACGACCGATGACGAGAGAAATGCAATCTTCGACCTGTCAAATGCTCGCATAGCCCTGGCGAGGTCGGAGATGGAGGAAAAGCGCAAGCAATACGAGCAGCAGAAGGAGCAGGAGCGGAAGGATATGCTCGAGAAGCTCCTTGCCGAGCGCCAGAAGCTGCTTGACGATCAGGCTGCGAGCTTGACAGCCGGGATCGGGAGCGCCCAGACGGCACTCGGCACCTTCAAGTTCGATGCTTATCCCGCAGCGGCGAAGAAGCGCAACGACGAGCGCACCAATCAGCTCTTGAGCGACATCAACGACAAGATAGAGCGCAACGGAGGGTTCATGTAATGGCCGTCGAAGCCTATGAACTCGCAGAGACACGCGGCGCGTCGTTGCAGGACGGAAAGTTCAGCGCTACCCGCAAGTTCGCGATCTGGGATGACGCTACTCCGTTGACAACGCCGGCGTCGGTTACGGCGGTATTCGGGACAACTGTAAGTGGCATCGTGATTCCGGATGTCGGCGCGATCTTCCCCGGAGAGGTCGATGTCTTCTGCTCGAGCTACTCGCTCGAGGTCGATTCGCTGACGCGGAACACATGGGTCGCCACATTCAGCTACGCGCAGTCGGAATTCCCGTTCGAGCAGGGGCCACAGCAACTCGGATATACTGAATTCACATTCGACTACACGGCTGAATTCAGGGATGTCTACAGGTCGAATCCCGGCCTGACATTCCCGACGGACGGAGATGCCGGCACGGCGTCCTACTGCAATGGAACGGCAATATCGGTTGGCGATCAGCCGATGTCGGTGCTTCGGTACTTCACTTC
>RGZB01000078.1 GCA_010031735.1 Pseudomonadota bacterium
CGGAAGGACCCAACGTGGGAAACGGGCCGCAGATCGCCTGTAAATCGCTTGCAAATAGCTGAGAGATTGGCCGTAACTCCGCCTGCCAGGCCAGATCGACAAGTACAATTTCATACTGTAATCGTAAACACAATTGTCTGACTGTAAGAATTCCAGCCTCCAACCAGGCCGGCATCCTTCCCCACCACGAGGCGCAAAACAGAGCAAGGTTCTATTTATCTTCCGGCAATCCGCCGAAGTGACATGCCAAATAGAACTACATTCCAGTTGTCTTCGACAAACTAGAACTTAATTCTAATGTATTCGAGCAACAAGCCGGCATCACCCATAAAAACAGAACTCGATTCCAATAGTCTCCCACACCGATCGGCAGATAACAATTAAAAGCAGAATCCAATTCTGGACATCATTTCAACAACTACACCACAGACAAGTAGAACTAGGATGACGTTCTACATGTCTTCCGCCGACCAAGCCAGCAAGTCGGCAACAAGATGGACAGTTAGTTTGTTGTAGATTGTGAAGACGAAACAATTGAACTGCTATCTTACTGCTTTACACTCACACACAAAGACGACCATCCGAAAAGCCGCAACAATCATAAATAGCTGAAAATATCTGCTACAGCAAAATAGAGTGACGTTCTGTTTCTGCTTTGCCTCACAAAGCCAGAAAAAAAATAAATTTTCCGAATTCGGGTAAATTTCTGTTGACGCTTTACCCGATATCGGGTATAGTAAGGGTGTGCGAGGGACGGACACGAGGGCAACAAAATGACGATTGCGGATAAGATTATCGCGATTCGCGAGGACGTGGCGAACCGCTCTTACGACGAAATCGAGATAGCCGCCTCCGAATTGCTGGCCGGCCTGAGCCTGGCAGAAACTCGACGGGTTTACAGTGCTGTCGGCCTGTCCAGTAAGAAGACGTCTAAGGAATCCTACGCCCGTGCAATTGTGCAGTGGTGCACAAACGCACGGTACACGTTTGAGCGAACGCAATTCTAGTTCGAGTTGCTGGCAACCAGCAAAGCGGAGCCGGCCCGCGTTGACCGGCGGGGAGTTCAACCATGTTCTACGAATGCTTTTACCTTAACCTCTGTGAAGCGATTGACGCGGCTAATGACTTTAATCATTGGGCGAACGATTGCAAGCATGTCACCCCGTCCGTCCGATCGCGATACATTCGCGAGATGCGATACAAGGCCGTCCGCGCGTTGCAATGGGCCTCAACGATTGGCGATCTGGCCGACGACGTCGAGCTGGTCTAGCCCGCTGACGATGACCGCCGGCGGGCGGTCGAAACGCTCAGGCCGATCGGCCTGGCGTCCGGGACGCAAAAGCGAACCAGGCGAGCCGGCCGCCTTCTGACCGGCGGGAGGGCTTTTCGGTGGATTTATTGGAGATTTTGAACGAATCTACGGAGAGGGCGGAGGACTCGCCGCTTGTTCTCCCACTGAAACGGCGTTGCGGCTGTTATTTCGAGCGGCGACGGTACACGATTGATTTTGGCGACTACGACATTAGCGGGCGTCGCTGGAATGTGGTCGTAAAGTACATCGGGGCGAAGGTATGGGTGTTGATCAGATCCAAGCCGAAAAGCGGGGAGCTTCTTTCGACGATTTCCCCCGGTTGGGTGGTTGGCTATGCTCGATCGTTCAACGACTCGCCGTCGGCTAGCGACTGCGCCGAGGAGCTGGCTGAACAGCCGACGCATCCTAGCTATTGGATTCGCCGCCTTCGCTCCAATGATCCAATCCGGTTTGCTGGAACCAAGGGACCGTATACCGACGTAGACGCGATCGCTTCCGCCGGCCGTTACGTCCGATCAATAAACTAACCTACTGACGAGCCCCGGGCGCGGGGCGAAACGGTCCACTAGGACCGTCTGGGATGCAAGCGGAGCCGGCCCGCGTTGACCGGTGGGAGATTGATGAGATGAAGATTCCAGCCAACCACAATTTCGCGGTGATCTACAAGGGGGCTCCTTACGGGGAAACAGAGGTAGGAGAAATCCTATCGACGCACCCGACCGAGCGGGGAGCGGAACTGGAGACGAGGAAACTGAACTCCTCCCCGGACTACTACGGTAATGTTCGCGTCATCGATCTGGATGAGGACCGACCGATTCGCGGAGAGAAAACGAGCTACCGAGAGTTTTTTTCGGGTATTGAGACGACCTAGGACACATGCGGCGCCGGCCCGCGTTTGACCGGCTGGGGAGTTTTTCAAATGTTGCACGAACAATACCGACCCACAACATGGGACGAATACGTCGGAAATTCGAAGTCTGTCGCAACGGTACGGAGAATCATCAGCAAGCCAGGCTACACTGGCGGCGCGTTTTGGATTGATGGCCCCTCTGGAATCGGCAAGACCACCCTTGCTTGGCTGGCCGCGCGCGACCTAGTTGGCTCCGAGATTGACATTGAGGAGATTGACGGAGATTCTTGCACGGTTGACCGTGTTCGAGAGTTATCAGACTCGATCAGGTATCGACCGATCGGGGGCAAGTTTCGCGCTGTCATTATCAATGAGGCACACGCGATGACCGCCCGAGCGGTCCAAGCGTGGCTAACATTGCTTGAACGACTACCCCGCGAAGTCGTAATTTTCTTTACGACTACAGAAGGAAGACAAACGGATCTATTTGGGCAGTTTGATGGACCGCTCAAGTCGCGATGCGTCTGCATTACTTTGTCGTCGTACGGGGTGGCCGAAGAATTCGCCTTGCACGCGAAAACTATTGCTGAGCGCGAGGGCTTGGATGGTCAACCGATCACCAAATACAAGCGGCTCGTTGCCGACAACAAAAATAACCTACGGGCCGTTTTATCTGAGATCGAAGCGGGTGTGATGGTTGCTTAAATCGCTCTCGACTCAACTCGCCTATATCGCCCATAGGTGAGCTAGTCGCCGGCGATTTTGCTAAGCGATGCGAGCCGGCCGCAGTAGACCGGCGGGGAGAATGAGATGACTGCACAAGGTTACAACGGCTGGAGCAATTACGAAACATGGTGCGTGAACCTATGGATCGATAATGATCGAGGATGGTACGAATCAATCCGAGAGCAAGCGATGGAATGCTATCGCAACGCGTCCCCAACCGTCCTAATGGATGTAGTTCATCTGTCACGCGCTGATGTTGCCGCGCGCGAACTAAAGGGTATCATCAGGGATCAGGTCGAGGAACTCAACCCGCTCAATGATACCGCCGACATGTTTTCGGATTTGATGAGCGCGGCACTCTCGGAGGTTGATTTCCGCGAAATCGCGGAGCATTGGATTAACGACATTGCCTCCGAGGTTGCGAAGGAAGAGGAGGAAGAGGAGGAAGAGTTAGCCTAGCTTAATCGCTCGCCCGTCCATCCGATCAACCGGCCGCACTCACCCTGCGGCCAGCTATCGGCCGGACGGCCACCCCTGGACATCGAAAGTGACCGGGGTTTTTTGGGATGCACAGCGGAGCCGGACCGCGTTGACCGGTGGGAGATTGATGAGATGAAGACCTACAAAGTGGAATTGGGTACGCTAATTTCTTCGGAAAATGGCCGGTGCGGCGGTCCGCAATACGGGGAAGTCTATACCGCCCCAAAGGGACAGAAGGGCTACATTGCTGGGTATCGGCGGCATGATTGCGTGGGGGCTGGATTGATGGGGATTGAGCGATTTGAGACCCTGCAAGCCGCGCAAAGCTACTCTATCTCGGTAACGATGAGCTAAACCATTGGCCTTCCCATCGCCGGGGCGATGAGCCCGGGCGGGTGCGGACAATATCGACCTTCACCGCTTCCCGTCCCTAGCCGGACGGGAAGCTTTATCGCATTGGAGGACCAAATGCAAGAGCCCTGGATGGACACCATAAGACGAGCCGCGAAGGACTCAGGTATCTCGACCTACCAGCTATCCCAGCAAGCCGGGATCACTGTTAGCCGACTCCAGGACTTCCTGGAAAACGGTACAGGTATGTCGGCTGGGAACTTGGAGCGGCTCGGACGGTTCCTTGGATTCGAGTTGCGGCAACGATCGGCCCGGAAGCGTTCCCGCGAAGCGAGCCAAGCGGATGGCCGGACGGCATCGACCGGCCTCGATGGCTAAGTCGCCGTGCCCGAGCGCCGCAGAACTCCGCGCCCGGGATAGGCAACCATCCGCCCCGCCGCCTGCCTGCCTGGTCGGATACGTGGGTTTTCGGGGAGAAATCCCCTACGTGGGTTTTCGGGGAGAAATCCCCTACGTGGGTTTTCGGGGAGAAATAAGAAAGGGCTTCACAATGCCAGATACCACCAAGGAAGCGATTGACCAATACATCGACACGCACCTTCCCGGCGCCGCGCATCTTGACATTCGAAGGTACACCCTGTACCCCACCAAGGACGCACCACTCACCTTCACGGGTCAGCTTCTTGCCGATAGCAATAGCAAGACCAGCGAAGGAATGGCCCGGCTTTGTTGGTACGAACTGGCCGTCTTCTGCACAACCACCGGCAAGTCTGTTCTTCAAATCGCGTTTCGTAGCCTACGCCGCCCCCAAGACGAGTTCGTGAGGGTTTTCTGGGACGCATTACCAGAAGGGCTACGACAACTGATCGCCGACTACGACGAAATGGATTGGGTACAGGGCTTTCCCCGCGAAGAGAAGTACGCCGTCCGCCAGCAACGTTTCGAGCACGAAGTTCGGTTCCACTTCCGCAGGGCGGCGACGCAGCTTTTCCGGAGCCTTTCAGACCAATATCCGAACGAATTCATCAGGAAGATTTAAGGGCAGGTTGCCGATACTGGCCGGTCAAAAATGCGGTATCAAGGTCCGGCTGGTTCTCATAGCAACATTCGAACCGCCCTGATACCGACTGCAACCACAATTCCGCCCAAAGCCTTGGGTGGTCGCCTCCAGGTCGGCCGTAGGCCATCGGTGCGGGCTGGGGAAGTTTGGTGAGATGGCTTCCCCTCGCCCACCAGAAGTTACCCGAATAGTGCGGCAAGGGCGGCCCAATCGGAAAGCAGCCGACCGCATCAGCCTGGGCGAGGTCTTCTACCCGATCCCTCCACCTTGTCACGAGATGATATGCCAT
Source organism: Pseudomonadota bacterium (assembly GCA_010031735.1). Taxonomy (GTDB): domain Bacteria; phylum Pseudomonadota; class Alphaproteobacteria; order Rickettsiales; family RGZB01; genus RGZB01. Next base: position 5,069 of record RGZB01000078.1, read on the forward strand.
G
>RGZB01000079.1 GCA_010031735.1 Pseudomonadota bacterium
AACGAACGCACCCCATGCTGCTTCGCCGTCTTCTTCTGATGGGTACGCAGCTCTTGGGCCTGCTCAGGAGTCAACGAGACATCCTGACGCTTCAACGCAAAGCGAGCCCCATGACCAGCGCCCAAGTACGCCCCGTAAGCCAACGGAGCACCCGCAGCAGCACCAACAGCCGCATTACGGCCCTTGTCATCTGACTTCGTGACACTGCTCTGCTCACGCTTAGCCTCAAGGCCCTGCATCCGAGCAAAGTTGAACGACCCCACACCACCAATGCCGGCACCAGCAGTAGCAAGGAACTGAGAAGTAGGAGTCGTCCGCGGCTCGTACGCAGCCAACTTACGAGCGATCCTGTTCTGACCCAACTTGCGGAAGAACGGCTTACTGGAACGGCGAATCATCTTCGCGCCCTGAGGGGCAGTCAAAGCCAACGCCGTCAAACCAGTGGTACCCGTGGTGTACGCCAAGCCACGAGCAGCACGCTTACGACGAGCGAGTTCCCTTTCCTCCGCCGGTTCCAAGTCGACGTACTTCGCCACCGACTCAGGCTTCTTCGCCACACCCGGAGGGTTCCGGTCAACCAGCCGAGAGATCATCGCCGCTTGGTTACGGCCCGTGGCATACCCAATCGTGGGATCAACCAAGTCACGGCGAGAGTCAAAGCGCTCAATCTTGCGACGCGGGTTCACCGCGTTGTACGCCCCATAAGCCATCGGAGCAGTACCCGCAGCCGACAAGCCCGTACCCAAAGCGCGACCAGCAAGGAACCCCGCATACGTCTTGGGGTTACGACGAGCAGACCCGTAGGTCTTCAACGAGAACATCGACGTCGGAAGCTTCTTGCGCTCCATGTGACCTCGAGCAGTCTCGCCAATTCCCCATCCAACACCGGAGACCGCAGCACCAGCCCCGGCGATCTTCAACGCAGTCTTACGACGCTCAGAGCGCTCTTGCGGCGTCATCGTCTCGTCTTCGGGACTCCGCTTCATCTGACCGGGCCGAAGATTCAAACCAGAGCCGTGAGGCATAGCGTCGTAGTACGTCATGACACGCCTGCCAGATGCATCAACGACCGTTCGATGTCCGCACGAGTCGAATCGTTCTTCGCCAGACCGGCGAGAGCACCAATAGCAGCGTTCGCCATCACCTCGAGGACTTCCTCGCGGGTACGACCAAGGCTGACCTGTTCACGGACATGGGTGTCGAGCAACCAACTGCCCTCAAAGCCGTTACCGAGGTAAACCTGAAGGGCTGCCGCTACAACCACGCGGACGTTGTCTTCGGTGTTAGAGATCTTGTTCATGACTGACTCCCAGAAGTAGAAGAAGAAGCCCCTTGATCAGACAGACCCACTGCACCTTGTGCACTCTGACGCGCCGCAGCCTGCATAGCACCGGAAGGATCGGACTCGGTGAGCTTGGCTTGCGCATACTCAGAGTTGCGCTGAGCGAACCTCGTAGCGTCGGAAGCCAGTTGCTCCTGACGAAGCTGCTCAGAGCGATCTGGATCAAGCTTGGGCAATTTGGCGATATCCCGAAGCACATCTTCGAGATCAGGGTCGGGGAACCACGAAACTCCCAAACTCCCCATCGACGTCATGAACGACGACAGTTGCGCGAGATCAGGAGCATCAACATCCCCAGGCACAAACTCTGGCAAAGTGTCCGGTCGCCAACCATTCATGGAGAGCAACTTTGGGACAGCGTGTCGATTGAGGGTTTCCGCAATGGACTTGACCAGCGAATTGAGCGCTGATCTGAAGATACCCGTCTTGTCGATGTGAAGCGAGTACGACCCGCCGCCCTGATGCCCAACAAGAATGAAATCAGCCAACACACTCATGAGAATGCGTTCCTCATACCGCCGGATGATGGCGTCAGTGTTGAACTGGCGAGACCCACCCGACGACAACAACTCAAAAGAGTACAGAGCCTGCTTAGTGTCCGGGTCGTAGTCAGTAGGGAACACCACACCCTCTGACTCATTGCGGCGCACGTTCTTGACCAACTGGCGCATCGCCTGAACCTGCTTGTACTGCTCAGTGCCAGCCTTAGCCTTCATGTGCGCCGCCGGCACCTTCACAATCGGCAAACCAGCCAAGTCACGCTCAAGACCGACAGCCTCGGACTCCTGCAACCGCTTAAGCAAATACCACGGGCGATAGGCGTTACGCAGCAGCGAACGACCCTCAGGGTTGTTCTTGGCAGGGGAAAAGCGGAACAACAAACTGCGACTGTACGGCACGGCCACTGTCTGATACCTCGGTGGGGCCATCTGCATCATGGCCTGCACATCGCCACGTTCATCGAACACCCAACGCAGCAAAGTGTCTTGGGACCGGATGGGCAACTTGCGCCAACGAATCTTGCCGTCATTGTGCTTAGAGCGCTTGATGGGGTCTTCTTCCCACGGCCCCATGCACTTCTTGTAGACAATCTCGTGCCACGACCAGCCGTAGGTCAGGCACGTCAAAGCCTCGCCGATAAAATCAGCCCACGTGTGCTCCATGTCGTCCATACACGACTTCAGGAACTCGGCGATCTCTTCGTCCTCTTTGGACTTACCTCCCGGCTGCACCGTCCACTCGACGTTGCGCACAAGCTGAGTGATGGTGAACAGTAACGCACCCACAAGCGGGTCGTTGTCTGCCATCTCCCGGTAGATCTTGACTGCCCGCGTCCCCTTCAGGACAGGCAGAAACTCCTCGTCCACATAGCCGGCAGTGCGCTTGAGGCCAGTACGACCGATCTCATTTAGCGCATTGATCTGCTCGGCTTGCTCGAGGTAGTCACGATCAGCCCCATCATCAACATACGAGGTGATCCCAGGGTCAACAGTCACGGTTTATCCCTGCATCTGACGGGCAAGACGGTTCTTACGCTCCTGCGCCATGCGCATCTGGTCGATCTCAGTCCCTACGCCCTTGAACTTTCCAGCGAACCCGCGACCCGCGCGAGCCTGAAGAGCATCCATCTGGTTGTCCAACTTGGAACCCTCAGGTGCAATCTCTCCATCGACACGAGTCTGACGCTTAGGCATGACCTGGTTGTTCTCGCGGCCACGCAAAGCGGATCCAACAGCCAGCGTTCCGAGGCCGGCCATAATCCCTCCCGCAGCAACGCGTGGAACGTTCCAACGCTTGATTTGACGAGGTGTGGCGTCAAGAATTGCGCCTGCTTCTTGGCGGGCCTTATTGCGGACCGAAGCCTGACCCTTCAAAGCACCTAGACGACGACCGTCGTTCTTCTTACCCGTCGGCACGAAGTTCTTAATACGCTCTTGCGCTTCCAGAACTTCGTTCGCCCTTGCCAGGTGACGTTCATTAGCAATTGCGTAGGCAGGGTTGTTCTTCATGCTGGTGGGACGGGACAGCAGGAAACCACCGCCGGCTAGTGCACCTGTGCCACCCAAAACACCGGCTTGCTCAACACGGCTCTGCGTATCTACCCGCTTACGGTCGGGCACTCGGCGGAGCTGGTAGTCAGCTTGGCCGTTACGGTTTTGCGAGACAGTCACGAGCCCTCCAGATGCACTCTAGGTAATCGTAGAGGGAACACCTCACACAGTCATCATCCACGAACCTTCGTCTTCATCCAATCGACGCACCGGAGAAGACACCCACCGTCGTTCATCGTCGCTCTTCGGGGTTTCAAGATCCGGGTAGTACAAGTCAGGATTTGGCTTGGGTACTGACTGGCCCGAGGTGGGGATACCGCCACGGACGTGCGCCCGGTGCGCTGCGGCCATCGCCACGATGTCGTCAGGCATGTGAGCGTTGTACTTACCCGATTCGTAGATCATCGTCACTGTGGTGCCCTTGTGGGCTGCGAGTAGGGGTGTTCCGGCTGGGATGGCGTACTGGCCGTTCTCGACCGCGGCGATGTACTCGTTGAAGAACCGTTGCCGTTCACGTCCCACCAGCACCACTTTCGATGCTCGTTCGTCAATCAGGTCGTGAACGACGTTGCCAATGCCCGTACCGTCATGGCAAGCAATGGCTTGGTAGTCCTGCATTGCTTGGTTGAACAAGGCGGTCATCTCCGGCCAAGGGCGACGTGAGATGCGGATGTGTTTGACCACTTGGGCTGGTTCTACGTCGATGCGGACGACGACGATGACGGTCTTGTCTCGTTCCTTAGCCCAGTCAGCACCGATCACGTATGAGCCGGTGGGTTGGAAGGTTTCGTAGGTCCACACGTCGTAGTCGGTCTTGTGCAGCTCGTTGACCGTGGGAATGTGCACTGTTGCCCTGTTGAGTGCTTCGAGGTCGAACGCTCGTGATCCACCAGAGGGTTCACCGAGGTCGTACTCCACTCGGAACATCTCTGCCGAGACTGCGAGCCTCTTACGTTCGATGAAGTCCGCGTCCATCCAGCCGTGAGGCTTGACTACCTCTCTCCAGCACCAGGTGCGAATGGGCAGTCCCTTGGCTTCTGCTTCTTCTTTGATCTCTTGGAAGGTGCCGATGGGGTTCTGCCAGGTGGATGAGGCAACGATCATTTCTGGGACGACGATGCCCTTGGTGTTCTCTTTGGCCATGGCTTGTCCCATGGCTGCGTCGTAGATGGGTCGTTCCATCTCGTCGATCTCATCCAGACAGGTCATCTGAGGGTGAGGACCACGGACAGTCTTCTGTGATGCCGGGAGAGGTCTGATCCAGTTCTCTACGAATGAGAGTTCTGTTTTGATGGCTCTGCTGATGGCCCATGTGGGTGCGTTGTGGTGGTTGGTGAGTGCTTCTACGTGTTGTGCGACGTTTTCACTCTGTGCCATGGATCCGCCGAGGAGGGTGACGTTGATGTCCATGAGTGCTGCTTTGGTGAGCGCGAGTAGTGCGAGTAGGTAGCTTTTTCCTGTTCCTCGGGATCCGTACCAGAGGACCCAGTTGGCGTGGTTGCCAAAGTAGCCTTCTGCGAAGGCGTCGAATGGGCTTGTGTGGCCGGGGCAGACGCTGGTTTTGGGTATGGCTACTCCCCAGAGGG
>RGZB01000080.1 GCA_010031735.1 Pseudomonadota bacterium
ATTCAATGTCGGTCTTTGAAGTGCCGGGGAGTTCGCGGTGATATTGGTTTCCATCAACGTCCGCAAAAACGCCTGCGAGCTTTCCCGCTTCGGCAAGCTCATGGAAACTTTTGATAACGTCAGCACTCAAGATTTTCATTAGATGCCCCCTGATCGGCGTTGCTCAGTAAAAGATACCCGCTTCCGCTCAGGTAGAGTTTACCGTCTGATATTTACCGCTTTTTGTGATGACGGCACATATAACCGTTTAGCAGACTGATCCTTCGTCTATGAGTGCTTTTTTTTTCGAACCCAGATCAGAAAGTGACTCAGGGGGATTTCGAATCGGTCGAACGGTTGTCTCGGAGGCTCTGGCATTTACCCATGTTGATGAGCTGACTATTTTCAGTCAGGCGATCGATCAACGCCAGCGTCAGGTGTGGGTTTTTTAGAAACCCAGCCCATTCCTTGAAGCCCAGCTGGGTGGTCACGATGGTGGTGGCCTTCTTATGACGTTGCTTCATCAATGTGAAGAAGAGTCCCGCCTGCTGCGGGTCGATTTCAAGATACCCCAGTTCGTCGACGACCAGCACTTCGTAGGATAGGAACTTCTTTAGGACCTTTTTTTCGGAGTGATCGGCTACCGACCGGTAAAGCTCGTCCAATAACGCTGGGAACGTGATGAATCTTCCGCTCGCGCCGCTATTGATCGCGTGAATCATCAGGGCCGTAGCAAGCCCGGTCTTGCCGACCCCGGTCGGACCGACGAAGATGACGTTTTGCTTTTTCCGGAGGTAGTTCATCGAGTCGAACAGCTCAATGATCTTTTTTTTCGGGACTCCGGGCTGGCGATCAAACGGATAAGTCTCAATCAGGTACATCTCCTCGGGTTTGGAGCGCCTGAGCCTCTGTTGTCTGGCTCGCTCCCGTTTGGCTGTGATCTCAAGGTCAATCATCTGCTTGGTAAATGCCGGGTAGGTTGGACCCTTCTCCTTGGCCTGGGCCATCAGCTCATCCCAGCTCTCCAGCAACTCGGTCAGCCTCAGGTACTTGAGCTTTGCCTCAAGATCCTTGTCCATTGATGCCTCCATCGGAATCGTCGTCAGTATCGCAATTGAGCCGATCCTCGTAACGGCTCAGATCAGGTGGCTCACTCAGCTCGCCGTCGCGGTAGCTGGCCCTGGATTGAATCTCTTCGTCCAGGTCCGTCCAGGACTCCATCTCGAAGCTGTTTTCCCGGAGCAGCTGCTGCGCGATTCGCTCGATCGTTCCAAGATCGGCGATCCGGTAACGGTGTGCCCTGCTTATGGCCTGGATAAACAGCTCCGGTGCCAGTTTCTGAGAAAGGGAGTGAATCCCCCGGATCAGCCGGTAACGCCGCTGCGATGAGTCCGCTTGCTTAACCAGGAATTCTAGATATCTCGCCACCTGCGGGGCCATGGCCTTCAGACGGTTTTCCTCCGCTCCAGTCGGACGTTTGCAGTTGTTCGGAAACTGTCTGATCTCAGGCACGCCGCTGGGGCGTAACCGCTCGTTTTTGACGCCAAACGCGGGAAGCAGGTACTCCGCCAAGCGCTCCCGGTTCTTGAAAATCTCAATTCGACTTGAGTACTGAAGCACCTGAACTCGGCCGCGCCCTTTCCCGGGGATCCAGTAATAGTTTCCGTCAAAGGCTGCGTAACCGTACTGATCCGTCTCCCGCTCGTGAACCTGCACCGGCTCCGGCATGAACGGAGGCAGTTTTTTTAGCTTTTCCTTCTCGAACTCAAAAAGCTGGGCCGGGATCAGCTTCGTCTTGGCGTGGGGCTTGAGTACGATCCGCTCGGTGGCCCATTCCAGCGCCTGGGCATTCAGATCCTCCAAGCTATCGAATGTCCTTCCAGGAAAAAAGTTGGTCTCGACAAACCAAAATCCGCTCTCGACTCCTCCCTTGCGGTCGGAATGTTTGATCCGGTGGGCAATCCATCGGAAATCGCCATGGGTCTTGGCGAACTCGATCATCTCCGGCACCATCACTGCATCCGCTCCCGTGCCGTGCAGGACCGCTAGATTCGTGTTGTCGATGATGCAATCGGTGGCCGTAAATCCAAAATGAGTGAGCGCCTCGTGAAAGAAGCACTTCATTCGGAAGCGGTTGAAGCTCGGGTAAAACTTCAAATACCGCCTTTTGCTGTAACGCAGGTATAGCAGGCTTCCTACGATTTTCATCCTCCGTCCGCCGATCTCCCGTTCGTAAGGAGAGGTGTCGTGCTGCATCTCCTTGCCCGGTTCATCGGGAATCTTCGCGTCCCGCCGGTCTTGCTCCGCGCCTGCTCCCAGTCCCAGCTGTCTCACCAAGCGCGTCAAAGTGGAGTAGCCGATCTCCACCCTCTCGTCCTGGGTCAGAATCTCGTGCATCCGCTGGACGTATCCTTCGCAATCAACAAAGAGTTTGCTCAGTCTTTCAGCATCGACTTCCTTTTTATCCTCCCGCTCGATCTTCAGAGGCGTCCCCGCTTGCGCGATGATATTGCGCACGCTCTTTCGCGAAACACGAAGTTGGCGCGAGATCTCCCGAATACTCATGCCCTCCCTGTGCAACAGGAAAATGGCCTTACGCTTTTCGGACTCGATCATAAAAACCTCCTAAAACTTCCCGGAGTTTCTCGATCCGACCCAATGTTCCTCCGGCCAGCACTTCGGCTTGGACTCGGAACGAATCCGCCCCGCCGTTATGCCGGGCGAGCTTCAGCGTCAGCCTGCCCATGATCCCCTGGAGGATCTCCAGTTCCCGGATCAGCTTATTTTCGGCATCACTGAGGAGCGCTCCACCCGCAGTTTTCAGTCGCTCCCGTTCCCTCAGTTCCTGCAAACACCACGATAGGTCCCCGTTCTTGAGCTGGGAGCGCATCGGCTCACCGCCCCGGAAGTAGGCATCCGACAAAAGCTCGATGTCCCGAGTGGAGAGTCCTCGCCCGGAACTGAGCTTGACGAACTCGTCCACTTCCGCTTTTGACGCGGACCCCGTCAGGCGCCTGAACGGATGCAGCGTGTAGAGGTATGAATAGAGGGGGAATTGGCCCGAGAGAATCGCACCCGACGCGGCCTCACTCATCGAAGATAGCGTCTGCAATCGCACCAAAACCCAGGCCTTGCTCCGCTGCAGGCGATGGGCGATCTCGGCCACCGACAATCCATGAACGCTCTTGAGCTCATCGACAAACGCGGCTTGCTCCAGCAAACTCAGCGATTTCGCGTTGGAGATCTTGAGCATCTGGATGATCGCCGTGGCCTCGTCCTCTCCGATCACCAGGAAGGGAACCACAGCAATACCAGCCTTCAACGCGCAACGAAGTCGCTTGAACCCATCAAGCAAAATGGCCTGGCCCGAGGACCCCATCACCCCTTGCAACGGCTCCTGGATCCCTTCGTTGAGGATCGAAACCAAAAGCTGCTTCTCCCGGCCTTCGGATTTCTGCCGGTGCCTCTCGTGCTTTCGGTCTAGTTGGTTAACTTCCACTTCGGTTTTCATCGCCACTCCCGCTTCTGAGGATATTTGCCTCAGTCGTCGCGGTTATAGCGCGAGTAGTCACAGGCGTCTGGGCCCTGTTGTCTCATTTTCCATGAGTTTTGTTGAAAAACATGACTCAGAAAAAGGCGAAACTCCAGCTTGGCAAGCCGTAGACCCGCCAAGATCCTGATGAGCCATCCGTAATAACGCTCCCGGATCGTAAGAGGAGGGGGCGGCGGCGGAGCCTGGATCGGCCCTTGGGCATTCCCCTGAAGAAGGCTCCGGCGGCGATTGTGGCCCTTTTTCTTTTCTCGCCCCGCCGGGCTGCGGTTGTACTCCGTCGATCGCTCGTTGGAGCGGCGCTTTTGCTGATCTTGCCTGCAGCCCATCACGCAGCGGATATCGGTGCGGCCGCGGTTAGATGGAGCCGTCAATAGCGGCACCCGGCACTGGACGCATTCACGGCGAATGAATCGAGAGGGATGAAGGCTTTCGGCCGCCATGATTACCTGAAGATATCTCGAAAACAGCCCCTGACACCCCGCCTTGGAATACCACCCCGGATCAAAGCCATGATGGCGCGAAAGCCCCTCTATAAAAAAATCAGCTCTTCGGTTATCCTTGAATCGTGTTTATGCATAACCCCATCGTGACACAGGGATGGTCCTCGTGCCTACGATGGGGTTTTTTTATGGGCTTCAGGTGTCCAAACGAGCTGGATACGGGGCTACCAGCGTCTCCGCTGCCATTTATCCTGGTACCTCGGCGGATCAGGGCTGAGCTCCTTGGGAGCATCAGACCTTTCAGCAATAAACGTACTTTGATCCCCTTGGTTGATCTTGATCTGCCCCTTGAGGCGTCCATCCTTGTCCAGCGTCACGCGACCAGAACCCGAGAGCGGGTCAAACTCCCACGCTCCCTGCCAAGTGAACGACAGCCCTGCCTTGGCCGGTGCGAAAGTAACGTGAGCCAACAGATAATGCATGCGCAGTCGATTGCTGCCTTCGGAAATCGAGAAGGGTGCCGGGCCGATGGCATCCAGACTCTTGTTGCTCCACTGGGAGGTCTCGGTGATCTTCCACCATCCGATGTACTCGGACGGGATTTCATCCGGTTCCATGTCTTCCATAGCGGCGACCCTACACCTGTGACTCCTCTCTGGTCAACGAACCAGGGTGGGTCCTTTTAACTGAGCACGGGTGGGTAATTCTTGATGAGCGGCGCCGCGGAGTGTGCCTCGTTTTAATGGAGGCGGATTATTGAATTACTCGAGGCTTTTGGGGTTGAAGAGCGAGGCCGGAT
>RGZB01000009.1 GCA_010031735.1 Pseudomonadota bacterium
TGTATTTTTCCGTATCGCCGCGCGCTTCGATCCATTCCTCACGCAGTTTCGCAAGGCCACGGGTGATGTCGATATGCGCGTTCGTATCGGAATAGACACCCGACGTATCATAGACACGAACCGGGGGTTCTTTCGCCTCCGGAGCGAGGGTGATCTCCCGCATCGCCACCTTCACGCCCTTAAAGCGCGGGCTTTCCACAAAAATCTTGCGGCTGGCAGGAAGCGGGCCCGTCGTCACGGTGAAGTTCGGGTCGGTCACTTTTGCAGGGGTATTCTTGGTCATGGAAAGCCTCGTAAACCTTAGGTAAATCGCTAAAAACAGGGGGGTACTCTAGCATAGTTTTTCGCTGCAACAACCCCAATTGATTGGGGGCGTGCGCTCAGGCCTTAATAAAATCTTAACCTTTTGTTGTTAGGCTTAAAAATGGAGCAATGTATGGCCAAACAAAAATTTACGCCGAGCGTTTCTATCGACAGTACGGGCATCCATATCAAGGACTTGGGCCCAAGTCTGAAACCGCGCGAGGCGAGTTTCCCGTTATCGAAGCCGGACCGGCAATTCATCCTCGATGTGCAGGATGCGCTCGCCGCCGGCTACCTCCTGGTGAAGATCGAATACGAAGGCGCGATCCTGCCGTTTCCGCAAAGTGATGCGCGCGCGCCGAAATTCCCGGTCGCCGGCGCGATGCCGGATGGCCGTTTCTCCCGCAGTGGGATCAGCATCGCACGCACGGGCGACCCGAAATCCGACCCGCGCCTGACCGATGGTACAGGGTACCGACCGATGGAGCCGATCACGGCGGATGAACCCGTGCTCAAAATATTCGCAGGGAACCTGCCGCACCACCCCAAAGGTGCATTCGAACGCTTGAAGGCGCTCAAAGGTGCAACGCTCATGCCGTGGGACGATGCTTCGCGGCCGATCGTGGGCACTGAGACCACACCGACCTATTTCGGCTTTGGTACACCCAAGGAAAAAGACGTGATGATGGCGGGCTATACCAACTCGGTGGGTTTTCGAGGTCGTGACGCATTGATGATCGCGCAGATCCTTTACCAAGTGGGCCTGGCGCAGGCGGCAGACGGCGTGCCGGAAGACAAACGGGTGAAGGTGCAGGGTTTTGACATGGCCGCGCAGGTGCAGTCGATGACGGAAGTCGTACGTGCCGGCATTGTGCGCACGTAAACATCGATATCCTATAAGAAATTCTGGTATCGTTCTGTAGGCGTGGTAGAATAGGTGTCCATGCGACGTAAGACACTCAATAAAGCGCTCAACACCTGCATGGAATGCTTCCTCAAAGCCGCAAGAAGCATGATGCGCCACGATGGCGTGGAACATGCGGGCTATCTAGCATTCCTTGGGCTTCTTTCGTTCTTCCCTTTCCTGATTTTCTTCGTCTCGATCACCGGTCTTCTCGGCCAATCGAAGATGGGCGATCAGTTGGTTATCTTACTCACCGAACATCTGCCGCATGATTTCGTGGCGGCACTCCTGCCGCGCATCGAAGAGATCGTCTCGGGCCCGCCGCAGGGTATCTTCACCTTCGCGATCTTGGCGACCATCTGGACCGCTTCTTCCGCCGTTGAGGGAACCCGCACGATACTGAACCGCGCATACCATGTCTCGACCCCGCCGGCGTATGTGATGCGCCGCTTGCTCTCGATCGTGCAATTCATCGGCCTGACGCTCGGTATCTTCATCGCGATGGCGGTGCTAATCTTCGCACCGGTGGTGGTGCATGGTGTTAGCAAGTTCTTGCATATCGAAGCGATCATCACGCCGATCTGGAATACGATACGTGTCGGTTTTTCCGGTCTCCTGCTGGCGTTCATGGTGTCGCTTTCCTATTACTGGCTGCCGAATATCAATCAAACATGGAAGCGGGTGCTGCCGGGCACCTTCATGGTGCTCGTCGGTTGGATGCTGATGGCGGTCGGCTTCTCCATCTACCTCAAGAATTTCGCGCAGGTGAACGTGGTATACGGAAGCTTGCAGGGTATCATCATCGCGATCCTCTTTTTCTATCTCGTGGCCGTGATCTATATCTACGGCGCGGAATTCAATTACCAGGTGGAGCATATGCGCGGACACCGCATCGAAGAGAAAGAGGAAGATCCGCAAGGCAAGGTTGTAGTGAAAACCACGGTCAAAACCATCAAGAAGAAGCGTATCCGTAAAACATGACGAGCGCCCACGCCACCGCAGAATATTTCAAATTCCGCCTCATGCTGTTCTACCTAAGCCGTTTCAAGAACCAGAGCAGGATGATCTTCGTGCCGAAGCCGCCGGTGCTCGTCTGGCCGCCCGAGCCGATGGCGATGACCGAGGATTTTGCTGAAGTGACGCAGCACACACTCACGACGGAAGATGGGGTGAAGCTCATCGCTGAAGTGCTGCCGCCGAAATACAAGGATGCCCCGTTCTATCTCTGCTTCCACGGCAATACCGGGAACTGGACGGCGAAGCTGACGGAGGGTACGCGCCTGTTCGGGTGGGGATACCGCTTGAACGTGCTGCGCGAGATCAGGGCGTCGGGTGCCGGTTTTGTGGCGATGCATTTGCGAGGCTACGGGCTTTCGGCGGTGGAATCGCCTTCCGCAAAACCTTCCGAGACCGGGTTCAACCGCGACATCGCGGCACTGGTTTCGTGGGTGCTGGAGCAGAATATCGCGGAAGCACACCCAATCATCTGCTTCGGCGAATCACTCGGTGCGTATAGTGCCTGCAAAGCCGCGCAGCTGATGCAGGAGCGGCGCGTGAATCCCGTGCAGGTAGGAATCGTTGCCCCGTTCTTCAGCCTCGCGCAGAAAGCGCTCGATATCATGAAGCGGATGGGGCTCGATACGGAGGCGCTGGATACCGAGGCGTTACTCAAGACCATCACACCGAAGCTCAAACACCGCTTCGAGATTGGTACAGCAGCAGCGTCGCTCTCGGGTAAAACACTCCTGACCGTGATCACGCCGGAGAAGGATATCGTGACACCACCCTACCACGGCGAGAAGATCGCGGCACTCGCGACCGCCCGCAGGGGAGAGGCCACACGCGCGATCAGGATCCCCTCAGGACACACCGATTGGGATGCCAAGCAAGTCATCGAAATCCTGCAGAAACAACGAGGATAGGAATGCTGAAGAAAACATTGGCGGTTCTTGGTCGTCTTAGCGGCCTTAGCGGCAAAAGCATGAAAGCCAAATGCACGGCGGTATTTTTACGACTTGCGGTTACCTATCTCTTGCTTCTGCTTGGTCTGACGATGATGCAGCGGGAAATGCTTTACCATCCGACGCACGATATGAAACCGCCCAAAGCCTACCAACTGTCGATGGACGAGGTGCATTTCAGGGCAGAGGACAGCACGCTCCTCACGGCATGGTATCACCCCCCACGCGAAGGGCAGAAAGTGATCGTCTATTTCCACGGTAACGCACTGCACTTAGGCGCACGGCATAAAAAATTCAGGACGTATATGAACGGTGGCTTCGGACTACTTGCACTGAGCTACCGTGGTTTTGGTACGAGCGAAGGAACGCCTACCGAAAAGGGACTCTATGAAGATGCGCGCGCGGCGGTACACTATGTCATCTCTTCCGGTGTGCCGGAGAAGGATATCGTGCTCTACGGCGAATCGCTCGGCACGGGGGTGGCGACACAAATGGCGACCGAATTCCCACACGTGGCGGCATTGGTGCTCGAGGCACCGTACACGTCTGTCGTGAACCGTGCGCAGGAACTGTTCTTCTATATCCCGGTATCGCTCGTGCTGCAGGACCGCTTTGACTCGATCGACAAGATGCCGAATGTAAAAGTGCCGGTGCTGTTTTTCCATGGCGAGGCGGATGCGGTGATCCCGATCGAGCACGGTAAGGCACTCTACGCGGTGTGTACCGCGCCGAAAGAAGCAAAATATTTCCCGGGTATCCACCATACGGATTTCCCATGGCAGCAATTGGCAGCCGATATGCAGACGTTCTTGAAGAAATACGACCGCTGAGAGTTACGAACCGGCGAGATCGATACTGTTCTTCAGTTCCATGATGATCTTCTGGAGGTGGCTGATCCTGGCGGAGTCGGCCGGGATGGGCTCGCCGCATTTGGCGACCACGCGGCGGCGGAAACTGCGCGGGAACATGCCGAAGCGCGAGCCACTGTATTTCTTGCTCATGATACTGCCCCACAGGCCTTTGAGCGCTACCGGATAGACGGTCGCGGGATATTTCTCGAGTATCCATTCGATGCCGAAACGGAAACGGTTCATGTTGCCGGTAAGCGTCAGCTTGCCCTCCGGGAACAGACAGATGCATTCGCCGTTCTCGAGCGCTTCCTTGATCTTCTCGAGTGCGACCGCCACGGCTTCTCGGTTGGAGTCGATCGGGATCGCGCGGTTCAGTTTCATGAAATAATGCACGCCCGGCTGGCGGTAGATCTTTTCGTAGATTACGTAACGGATGCGGCGGTTCAGGCCAGTGTTGATGACGAGCCCGTCCATGTAGGACACGTGGTTGCTGATGATGATGGCGGGACCCGTCTGCGGGATGTGCTCGAAGCCTTCGTAACGCACACGGTAGAGCGCACGCACCAGGATTTTCGACGCATGGTAATAGAACGGTTCCGGGTTTTTCAGCAAGCCGAACAGACGAGAGAACAAAGACGGTTTCTTCGCGGGGCTTGGGGGTTGATCAGGAGAGGAAAGCGGCATCGCACATTCACCTTTATGCATCAAAGTGTAGCAAGATTTGGCCAGCACGCCAACGATTTTGCGGATTTTAAGGCCTCTCGCATGATTATACTTAACAAGCGTGACAAAGCTGACATACTACCAGGAGATGAGACAGACCTTGATACAGCTTGTATGCGCGGTTGCGCTGCTTATGGTGGGCGCACCCGTATCGCACGCCAAAGAAGCGACCTTGCCGCGTCCGATATTGGTGGAGCTTTATACCTCACAAGGCTGCATCTCCTGCCCGCCTGCCGATAAACTTCTCGGCGAGATGAGTGAGAATCCCGACCTTTTGGTGCTTTCCTTCCACGTGGATTATTGGAACAAGAACGGCTGGGAAGATCCTTTCTCCAGCAGTGAGAACACCGAACGCCAGAAACATTATAGCGAAGATACGGGCTTGTTCGCCTCTATCTACACCCCCCAGGTGATCGTCGACGGGGTGCATAAAGCGATCGGCTCGCGCGAGAAGGAACTCGCGGCGCTTATCAAGAATGCCGCAGGCGAGATGATTGCGGTGCCACTTACGATACGGAAAGAAAAGAACTGGGTCGTGCGGGCAGGGGAGGCGCCGGAGTCGCTCAAAGATGCCCATGCGGAAGTGCTGGTGGTGGGATTCGATAAGGTGCACCGTACCAATATCGAGGACGGAGAAAACAAAGGCAGCACGATCGATAATTTCCATGTCGTGCGGTGGATGCAGGTGATCGGTGAGTGGGATGGGAAACCGCATCAATATAATGTGATGGATCAGGGCAAACCGGCGACCGAATTCTACGCCGTTATCCTGCAGGAAATGGGCCAGAAACGCATATTCGGCGTAGGTTTCGATCCCAGCTATCCACCGACATATTCCGATACTTCAGCACGTTAAGCAAAGTTGTTAACAGCCCATAAAAACGCCTAGGGTGTGCCTGCAAAAAGCCGTGACAAAACAGGGGGCTGGGTGCATACTTGTGGTACAGGTTTTCACTTAGGGTGCTTGCCATGGATTACTCCAAATTACCCATCTACCAGATGATGCAGCAGCAGTTGAAATATGATTCGACGCGCCAGACGGTGCTGGCGAAGAACATCGCCAATGTGGATACCCCTGGCTACGTGCCCTCGGATGTGAAAGCCCCGAACTTCTCGGAAATATTGAAACACAAAACCCAGGGCAGGCTTGCCATGGCGGTGACGCAGCCCGGACATCTCGGCACTTCGACCGATGCGAAAGGCAATCTACGCATCGTCAAAGATAAGGTGACCGAACGTTCGCCGAACGGTAACGCTGTATCACTCGATGACCAGATGCTGAAGATGCAGGAGAACTCGAGCGACTACCAAAGTACCACGACGCTATACCGCAAGATGAGCGGTATGTTCCGTATCGCACTCGGAGAAAGCAATTAGGTAGGTTATGCCAGATATCAAAGATTCGATCACGATCGCCGGTGCTGGCATGAAAGCCCAAAGCACCCGTATGCGTATCGCGGCCGAGAATATCGCCAACGCCGACTCCACTGCGAGCACGCCGGGCGGTGACCCTTATCGCCGCAAGACCGTAACGTTCAAGAATACGCTTGATAAGGAACTGGGTCTGAAAACCGTGAAAGTGAGCAAGGTCGGCACCGATCCTTCCGAGTTCTTAAGCGAATACAACCCGACGCATCCGGCAGCTGACAGCGATGGGTATGTCAAGCGCCCGAACATCAACGTGCAGATCGAGCAAGCCGATGTGAAGGAAGCGCAGCGTAGTTACGAGGCAAACCTTTCCGTGATCGATGTGTCGCGCAGCATGGTAAGCCGTACACTGGAACTGATGAGATAGGATATAAGCCATGGTCGATAACGTAAAACTCAATAGTGCAACCAGTGCATACCAGCAGGCGCTCACCCGCGGTATCAGTGGTTCCGGTGCGGAGAATGGCGATAGCGTAGACTTCGGTAATCTCGTCGGGAATGTGCTCGGCGATGCCGTGAGCGCCGTCAAAAAAGGTGAAGTGACCGGTGCGCGCTCACTCCTGAAGCAAACCGGCGTGGATGATCTCGCACTCGCCGTCAGCAATGCAGAGCTGACACTGAAGACCGTCATGGCGATCCGTGACCGCGTGATCAACGCGTACCAAGACATCATCAAGATGCCGATCTAGTGCGGTTAGCCTAGAGATTCCGACACATCGCTTTCCCTTTTTCATCGCGCTATACAAAGCGGATAAAACGCGCTACAACCAACGTGGGAATAGACTTCAATGTTGGGAAAGGATTCAGCGATGGATACCGTTGCAATCATGGATATCGGCCGTGAGGCGATTTGGGTGATGATCAAAGTCTCCTTGCCGCTCATGTTGGTGGCGATGGTGATCGGTCTTGCGATCTCGCTGTTCCAGGCGCTGACACAGATCCAGGAATCCACGCTTTCATTCGTGCCGAAAATCGTGGCGGTGTTCCTCTCCATGATCCTGTTCATGCCCTTCATGTTCTCCGTGCTTAAAACCTTCACGGAAGGCCTTGCCCAACATATCGTCGGGATAGAGTGAACCTCTTATGCTGGCACAATTTGCCGCATCCACCGTCTTTGATTTCTTCCTGATTTTCTGCCGGGTCGGCAGTCTTTTCATGCTGATGCCCGGTATCGGCGAGATTTACGTGCCACCCCGTATCCGCCTGACCTTCGCACTCTCGGTCACGCTCATCCTGATGCCGGTGATCGGTACCAAACTCCCTGCACCGGGCGCCGATGTGATTCACACGACCGTGCTGGTACTGGGCGAGGTGACCGTCGGTATCTTCATCGGGATGCTTGCGCGCATCATCCAAAGTACCCTCCACATCGCGGGTATGATCATCGCGTTCCAGTCGAGCCTGGCTTCGGCAATCCTGTTCGATATCACGCAAGGTTCGCAAGGTTCGGTCGTGGGTACGTTCATGACGCTGCTGGGCATCACCGTGTTCTTCACGAGCAACCTGCACCACGTGATGTTGATGGGGCTCTTTAATAGTTATGATGTATTTGCCCCGGGAAAATTCCCGCCGATCGGGGATATGGCAGAGATGGCACCGACGATGTTATCGGATAGTTTCCGTATCGCGATCGGTATCTCGGCGCCGCTGATCGTGGTGGGGGTGCTCTTGTATCTCTCTGCGGGTCTGATGTCGCGCCTGATGCCGCAGATGCAGGTATTCTTCATCTTGGTGCCGATCCAGGTGCTCGGGAGCTTCTACATCCTGATGCTGACGCTGTCGGCCGGGATGGTCTGGTACCTCGAGCACTTCGAAGGTGCGCTCAACGAGTTGTTCGTACTGAACTAGAAACCGATGGCGCGCAGCCAGTCCTTCAAGAACCAGCGGGCACATTGCTCTAGGCGGTCCGCCATCACTTCACGCTGGCGTTCGAGGTTCTTTAGATCGACACCGGGTGTCTCTTTGACTTCTTTGCGTGATTTATCGCACTCGAACCAACCGGCGAGATCGTCTTTCGTGACCTGCGGGTGGAACTGGATGCCGAGCACGTTGTTGTTGTAGCTGAAGGCCTGGTTCGGGCAGAGCTCGGTCGAGGCCAGCAGTGTTGCACCTTTCGGCAGATCGAACGTATCGCCATGCCAGTGCAGCACACGGGTATGGTTGAAATGGCGGAGCGAACTTTTCTCTCCTTCGGCGGTCATGGTGATATCGCGGAAGCCGATTTCTTTATGCGGTGCCGGATAGATATCCGAGCCAAGGGCTTTGGCGATCAGTTGTGCACCTAGACTGATGCCGAGCACCGGCTTTTTCTGTTTGATGCGCTCTTTGATGACCTTGATCTCTTCTTTGATGAACGGGTAGCGATCCTGGTCGTTCGCGCACATAGGGCCACCCAGGATTACCAGGAGGTCTGCATTGAGACTGACCGGGGAATAGATGATGTCATCTTCCGCTTCTAAGAATTGGACGTTGAAATTCTCCTGCTTGAGCACGGCATGGAACGAACCCAGATCGCGGATAGCAGCGTGACGGATGACGATTACTTTTTTCATTACTATCAATAGGTTAGATTAATATGTGCCGCGGCTTCAAAGTGGCTCTCAAGCTGCGATCGAGGATGGGAGCATACATGAAAAACAGTCTATTCTCAATATATTATGAGAATTAACCGTTCATTAAGTTTTCTTTGGTACTCTTAGGAAACCATTACACTCGAGGGGGAGAAAGTGGTTAAGGGAGCCTACAACGTACTCATACATACGGGCGGTACTTTCAGCATGGGCTATGATGAGCGCCATGCCTTGACGCCGTTATATGATGTGCGTCTTGAGATCCTCGCCATGAAGATCCTGGAGCTTCGCATGCCCGCGGAGATGGAGCGTGGCTTCCTCGACCAGCTGGTGGCAAGCCGCGAACTCATCCTCGAGATGAAAGCGCTCGGCAAAGAGAAACAACTCAAATCCAAGATCACCGCGAAGCTCGATGATATCGCCGGCCAACTTTCGTTGGTGACGGGGGGCGATATCGATATCGTCGCCGTCATGCAGGAATACCGTATCCATTCGAAGATCGAACAACCGTATGTGATCGACAGCATCGATTTCGATTACGGGGAGCATCTGGCGAAGTTACGCACGCCGGTATTTGCGGCACTCGAAAAAGGCATGACGGCGATCGTCATTCTCGGCTCCGATACCATCGAATATGTGGCACCGCTACTCTCGAAAGAAGCGAAACAGAAAGGCCTGCTCGATAACGGCACCATTCTGTTCGTGACCTCGATGCTTTCTTTCGCGGACCATCCCGCACATGTCGCACGTCTATTGCAGGCGGCGCTTGAGGTTTCGTCGAACCATATACCGGGTGCTTACGCGCTTTCGGCGCGTGACGAAGCGGCGGACTGTGTGCATGTACATGATGTCACGCATGGGTTTGCGAAGATATCGACGTCGATCGTCAATCTGTTCCGTAGTACGGAACCGGTCGGCATCGTCAGCCAAAGCGAAGGGTTCCAGGCGAACCCGCTGCGCAATATCACCGGTGAACATAACGCGATCTTCATGCAGGGCACGCGTGCACCTGTCGCGCCACCGATGGTGCTGAAAGAAGACCTGATGCAAGCGGTGCATTACCTTGAAACCTCGCATGACGAGCATGTGTTGTTCGATGTCGACCACTGGCCAGAATACCATGAATCGGATACGCGCCAGCTGATGGCCCTGATACGGGAGCGCAAAGCGGCAGGCCGTCTCACGCTCTTCATCAATCCATTGGTCTTTGATATCGAAAGCGACCGCGTGAGTTCGCGCTTCAACGATAGCGCATGGACGGATCACAAATTTATGCAAGCGGTACGCGCTGCGGGCGGAGCAACCGCTTCAGAGATCACCGTCAACGATGCATACGGTGAGATGCTGCTGTTCGTGGGTGAGGCGGCTAAAGGCAAGAAGCTGAACGGGATGCCGACGGGCGATAAAACGACACTTTCGACGACACCGCTACTGCTGCATTACGTGGCGGATCACACCATGATGACGCATGCGCTGAAGCGTGCAGGCAGCTTCACCAGCCAGATTGAGCTGTATAACATTCCGGGTGGGGTGATGCCTTCGAGCCTGGTGCCCATTCTTGAGACGTTAGGCCACAAGGGCGTGAAGGTGCTTTCGGGCTTTGAGATCGATAAGAAAACCTATCCGACCCTGGATGATTACAAACTACAGACGATGAATGAAAAAGCAGTGAAGCGCAATAAGCTCAATTATGCGGCAGCGCGTGCGTTCTTAACGTTTGCGCCCAAACAGGCGATCCGCCAGATCACCAGCCATTAATCCTTGATACCACGCACAATCGAATAGCCCGTCGGACGGCCGATCGGGTCGACGGTGATGGTGAGGCGTTTTTTCTCGCCCGAGGATTTCGTGAGCAGGAACGGCACACGCACCGCTTTGCAATCCATGATCGCTTTCAGGAGTTTGTCCTTATCCTGCTTTTTGATACCGTTCTCGGAGAGCAGGCGTTTCAAATCATCCGTATGCTCGGTGAAAGACGCGAAGATATTGCAGAAATTGGTATCGCAATACACCACGGTCTTGTCTGCATTCGCGATCAGGCAGAACTCGGTGTTCACACGCATCGAGCTTGCGAAGATGAGCGACTGGAATTCGGTTTCATGGATGATGTGATGGATCTTGTAGATCAGCACGCTCGCGAAGATCACCAGACCCGAGCTGATCAGGCCGATCGAGAAGAGTGCCGCCACCAGTTCTGCGGTAGAATACACTTCCGTCACGTCTGCGATTTTGTAACCCACGTGGATGACGATGATGATGATCGCAAAGAGCAGTGCGACGAAGGAGAAAACCACCTGTTTCGGAGGCATGCCATGGGTGCGCAGCTTGAAATCCTGCCGGCTGCCCTGCATCAGGCTCTGTTTGTCGCTGCGGTCAATAAAACGTTTATACATCATAGACATATTTCCTTCGCGGTTGCCTTTATTCATACGCTAGTCCGGCAAGAACGTCAAATCTAAGCCATAAAAAACAGGCTATACCGCTATTTATTGAGAACGTGTAGCAAATCTGCCCCGCCTATCCAGGAAGTGCAGGGGAATGGCCATCCTTAGCGTTTGATCGCCTTGAGCTCACCCGGTTTGCGAAGCATCTTATCGACTTCACCCACGTGCATCTCTTCCTGACTGATCATCGTACGTGCATATTCTTCGACCATCACGGAAGCACCCTCGGAAAGGGTCAGGAGTTTCTTGTAAAGATCGAGTGTCTCGAGTTCGTGTTTCAGTGACTCACGCAGGATATCGCCGACATCGTGTTTATGCGATTCGAGCAGGTGGCCGATGCCGAGGGATGGGTGACCACCGAAATGCGTGATGAGTTCGCCTGCTTCTTGGGCATGTTTCATCGATTCGTCTGCCTGCTCACGCAGCCACGATACGATCGGGATGCGGTTGTAGCCGTAGACCATGAGTGAATAGTGGATATAACGCACCACGCCGGCAAGTTCTGCCTCCAGGATCTCGTTTAAGATCGCGATTGCTTTTTTCTCATCGAATTTCTTGGTCATGACCGATCCCTTCTAAGAATGTATTCATGAAAGCATTCTAAACATGGGTCTTCGAAAGTATAGTATTTTCAAGGGCCGGATTTTTATTCGTGGGAGATTTTGATTTTTTCCTGGATGGAATCTTCGAGCGATTTTTGGTCATGGCGGAACCATGCAACGGCTGCAGCCGGGTCTGCATCCCTACTGCTGAATTTATAATCCTTATACGGGATGCGGGAGTCGCGCCAGTCATGGGGGAGGACCCCGGACTTCGTTAACATCGCGAGATGGTGCATGTATTCATCGGTCGAGGGGTTCTTCGCTTCTTTACTCCATACGATCGCAACCTGTACGCCGCAGAGATTGTTAAAAAGATCTTTCATGATTTCCGCGGTCCAGTCCCGCGTGTCGGAAGGTTGGGTATAATACTCCAGCCATTCATTGAAGATGCCGAGTTTGTAGACCCATTCTTTGCTGGTTTCTTCACCGAGTCCGATGCCCCTCAACAGGAAAAAGACCTTCCCCGCAGCAAACGCATGTTTTGCGGTATTGCTTTGGTTGATGGTAAGCCCCACATCGGCTGCGGCGCTACGAGCATGGCGGTCTATCCAATAATCGACGCCGTAGAGTAAGAAAACCCCGAGGGCGGCAAAAACGAAGGTGCCCAGCAAGAAACGCAAGGGGAACGGTATTTGGATATGTCTATGCATCGGCCGCTTATAGCAGAAACGCACAATTAGTTAAAATACATATTAAATCGTCATTAATTCATATTTAACAGTAGCTTACCGAAAACCCACTTGTACAGGCAACGGCGACATGGTACGCTCGGGGTATGAAATATGCATAGGAGCAGGGTATGAATACGAAGAAGAAATCCACGAAAAAGAATAAAAAACACAAGCGCATCAGCCGTGCACATCTGGCATTCCGTCTCGTGGTGGTGATGCTGATCGCAGGTATTTTCTTTATGCCGGGCTCACCGGTGGGTCCGAGCGAGGCTGTGGCAGCCGGCAGTCCGGAAATCCCGGATATCCTGCTTCCGGTGCTTATCGTTGCGACGGCTACGTTGTTCTACACCGTGCGCAAACATATCCTTGCCAAAGTGACGATTCAGTAATTCTTCTCTAACGCTTACGGCGGTTTTTCTTTCGCGCCCTCACGCTAGTGACGTTCGGTTGCTTCCGTGTGGGCGTTTTTTTATGTACGGGTTCACGAACGAACGTCTTTGCGGCAAGCACGTACATACCGGTCATGAAAATGCCAAAGGCGGCCAGGTAAATCACCCATCCGATATTCGAGTGGAATAAATCGATCAGCCGTGCGCTCGCATCGGTGTAGCCCACATGCCGGATGAAAAGCATATATGAAAAGATACGCAGCACATTCATCAGGAACATATAGACGAAACCGGTGGCGTAGAGTTCGGTGAGGCTCCAACGGGAGAAGATGCGCCAGTCGATCAGCAAGATGAGTGCGAGTAGATAGTAGAAAAGAAAGATGCCTTCCAGGCCGCTGCATTCCGGCAGGATCTTCATCGTGAATTCCGGCAGTTTCACAAACACCCCGGGCTTATCGGTGGTCGCACTCCAGCTCGTGGTGTGGATACCGCCGGCGCGGAGGAGGGTGCGGATACCGACCGCCGTCGCGTTCGATAACGCCTCCCATAAGAGTGACTTTGCAAAGAAATAGATCTTGTCGAGAGAGGCAGCAAAGAGTGCCACCGCCGTAAGCCGGCAGTGTTCTGATGCGCGGAGTAAAGCGATACGCGGAGGGATAAAAGCGAAGGTGCAAAGAACCGCAATAAAAAGCGAGATCGCGATGTAGGCATAGCGGCCATGGTGCATGAAGAAATACGGGGCGAGGACCAATAAGGCCACTGCCAGGAAAATAAAATGCGGTTGGAGTGCGAGTGAAAAGGGTTTCTGCCGTTCGATCGCTTGCACCCATAATACATGCATGAAGGTGATCGAGAGCATGCGCATAGGCCCAAGGAACGAGAGACTACCCGTACTTTGCAGGCCAACGACGAGAGCGGCAATCACGCCGGGTGCTGCAATCAGGGCTAGTCGTGAGAATCCCTTCGCTTCCGAAACATACTTCATGTGATGCATCCGCTCATATTCTGTTACGACAGAGTATTACCAGAGCATGCATGGTTTGTGAATTATTTTGCCTGCAACAAGGTTTCTATACATTCACTACCGGACTTATCCGGTACAAGCGATGACGCGAAATCCTTCATACCATCCAATAACTCCTTGCGGACATTCTTGTCTTTGATGGCAGAAAATCGGGAGACAAAATCAGCGACAGCAAAGAGGCCATTATCAAAAAGGTAGTGATTGATGAACTTCGATTTCGGATCCTGATAGAAATCCATCTCGACAGCCCAGTAGAGCAACTCTTCTTTCGCATCGTTCAGAATCTCTTTCATTTTTTCCAAGCCTTCATGGTTGGAGCGCGCAATCAGCAGATTAAGGCAGCGGATGGCATAAACCATCGCGTCGTCCTGATTCTTTTTGGAAAGCGTTTCATCGCGGAGTTCTTTTGTGCTTAATTCTTTCTTCTGATTCATTGCGAGTCTTTCTATTGTTTAGTTGGCGGACATGTAAACAATAGTTACTTATTTTTTATCGGAAGTAATTGACCGAAATCAAGCTACGCTTTTGACAAATATTTATGGTTAACTCGATTTCTTATGAAGCAGTCCGGTGACAACTGCTTTGTGCGTGCTGCATGTTTCTAAGGAGGAGCAATGGCTACAGACCGATTGCTCGATCAACGCACTATCCGCGAAAGAGATGGTATTGCCCTTTATCCCGATGCCATATGATTTTAATTTTTTTAGCGTGCGGGAAAATGTTTCCGGCTCGATTCCAAGGCGTGAAGCAATGAGTGATTTACTGTAAGGCAGTGTGAAACCCTTCGGGTCGAAGTTATGAAGTACGCAGAGGCGTTGAAGGAAACAACCGAGCTGTTGTGCCGTGTCCATCGTCGATTTGTGTTCGACTTCGAGTTCCATCATGTGGATATATTGGGAAAGCGAAGAAAGGATATTCAGCGCGACCGTCGGGTTCTGAGCAATCGATTTCAGCCATGCCGCTGGGAATTCCAGCACCACCGAATCTTCGACAGCAAGTGCACTGACCATGTGGATTTTATGTACCTGCTGTAGGATCTCTGTCTTGCCGATGGTCTTTCCCTGGATGACAATGTCCTGCGTGACTTCTTTGCCATCCGTTGTGCCGCGCACGAGTTGCATTGCACCAGAACAAACAACATAGAAGTGCGTTACGGGTTCGCCGCAGTGGAATAGGTAACTACCTTTGGGATAATGGCGTTCGATGCCACTGCTGATAAGTGCTTTCTTCTCCTCGTCCTTGAGGCCAGCAAGCAACGGTAATTTATCAAGCGAGTAAGTTGTGTACGGCATGACTTAAAAATGTCCATTCACCTTAGAAATTTCCACCGGAAGTTATCGCGTTGCTTCGAGAAAACCACCCAAGGTTGCTTTATTGCGTAAATTTACACCTAATGCGATTATTTACGCTGAATTGACCGGAGTCAAGTCAGATTGCCAGTTTTGTCTGTAACCTAGGCTGAGACTAAAAAAATGTAACTATCGTAACCTATAAATCCTTACAGAATCTGTTTAAATCATAGGCCATGAAAGATCAGACCTCCAGAATCATCTCCCAAGTCGCTAAGCGTTTTAAAGAGTTGCGTAAGGCAAACGGCCTCTCCCACGCAAGGCTTGCGGAGCGTGCAAAAGTGACCCGTCCGGCGCTAAGTCATATCGAGAGTGGTAAACGTAAGCCATCGCTGCAGATGGCGCTGAAAATCGCACAAGCACTCGGTGTCAGACTTAGCGACGTTCTCAAGGATGTAGAGTAACGCTCTACGATTTCCACATCATATACAGGTGAATGCCACCGGCACCTGTATATCCGGGTGCAGGCTTTTATGCACCGGGCAGCTGTGTGCCGCATCCTCCAATTTTTGCTTATGTTCCAGCGAGAGCGTATGCGGAACATGGATATTCACTTTGAGTGCTGCGATGCGACGGATAGGGCTACTGACCATTTCTTTTTCGACATGGACGGTAGCGCCTTCGATATTCACGCCGAGTTTATTGGCCGCGATACCCATCACGGTCA
The DNA here is from genome assembly GCA_010031735.1 of Pseudomonadota bacterium. Classification (GTDB taxonomy): domain Bacteria; phylum Pseudomonadota; class Alphaproteobacteria; order Rickettsiales; family RGZB01; genus RGZB01. Next base: position 15,887 of record RGZB01000009.1, read on the forward strand.
GCATGCAGGTACCAAGAGCGGTTGCGACGAGATCGGTGGGTGAGAAACTTTCCCCACGGCCCATATTATCTTTCGGCGCATCGGTCTCAAGACGCACGCCGGAAGGCCCGTGCGTTGCCGTGCAATGGAGTTGTCCCTGATATTTGATATCGATCGCGACCATAGGAATACCTGCGTAAGTAGTGAATATTTTTAGCTATATACTCGACGCACGCGTTTGTATAGTTTTTAAGATGTTAAACGACAATGCGCAGGTGATGGTATGAAACGTTTCTTTAAGGTGATGCTGATTCTCTCGGTGTTTGGTGTCTGTTCGGTTCTTGCGCTCTGCGCATTACCCCTGGCCGGTGTCTACTTCGTTTCCAAGGATAAGGATGTCAAAGAATTTACCAAGAATCTCGATGACAAAGAAAAAACCCGCGCTGCCGTGGAAGCGGGGGTCGATGCCGTGATGAAAAAGCCGGCAGTGCAGGAAGTCGTGACGAAAGTCGCGGACGGTCTCGCCAATTCCAGCCACATCGACTACATCAACTACCTGCCCGAATACGATATCATCACTTTCTCCGTCTCGCCGGACGCGATGGATATGAACGGTGTATCACTCGGGATCTACAGTGAGTCAGACCAAAATAAACCGCTTTATACCGTCGCGCTGCAGCCGATGGGGGATATCCCTCAGCCGGCCGTGGTGATGATGGATAAGAGCGATTCTTTCATGCGTGATGTCACCGGGGTGGACCGTGTGACGAGCGAGAATCCGACCCCTGTATTCCAGAAGTTCACGCGTGTATTCAGCGCGAGCATGGCGGGTATTCCAGCGGGGCGCTATCAGATGAAACTCGAGAACGCACAGAATGTGCCAGGCAATTATTTCACCAACTTTACCGTGCCGGAGCGTCAGCCAGTGTTGAAGATCGTGCCGATCACCACAGAGCCGATCAATGCGACGGTGGGTGGTACGTTCGATTATAGTTTTTCGATCGAGAATACGGGTGCCGTGCCTGCGAAAAATGTCTCGATTCTGGTATACGTGCAGAACCAGCGCTTCCAAGGAAGCAATCCGGCTGGGGCGGTGCGCCAGGAAGGGGACAAGACCTTCATCACGTTTGCAGAGATCCCGGCAAAAGGAAGACTGCCGGTGACGGTACAGTTCCATGCGATCGCGGCGGATGAATCGATGTTCTTCGAAGTGATGCCCGAGAATGCAGGCTTACTCCATCCGAATGAACGCAAACCGGTGATGGGGAGTCGCATCGGGAAGATCACAGGCCAAGCAGTAACGCCGCAGAATGAAGATCCGTCGACAACGCTCGTCATCAAACGCTCGGATTTCTGCCATGCGAAACATGGTGCGGACGAAGCAGCGGTCAAAGACTGCACCAAAGAGCAGGCGAAGCTTGATTTCCCGTGTTTAAAGAAACCGACAGCGCAAGAGCAGAAAGATTGTATCGCCGGGATTTACGGACAGTAGCTACTGCCTCGGCGGCGGGGTTTTTATCCCAGCCGCCGGGGTATCACGGGTGCTTGCGGTCCAATCTTTACCGGTAGCCACACCGTTTGCCTGTAATGCCTCGGCCACGGCAAATCGCTTATTCACGTCGCGGTCCAGCGCTTCTTTCATTATCGCGAAGGCTTCTGCACGTGCAGGGCAATCGCTTTGCCTCCTTCAACTATAGTTGGAACCCGGATGATGTGCCGCCAGATGATAAACCGAAACGTAAGCGTACACGCGAACCCACTACGTACCTAGAAAACAACGAGGGGAAGGCCCAGTGAAGGACGCTTCCCCTCGATTAGTTGCCGGATGCATCAGATGCGGGCGCACCGTTGCATCAGCGACTAATTCCTTTAGCGTTTGATCTTAGAGATTTTCGTGCCTTCCAGGCTGACACCGGCCATCAGACCTTGCTGGCCGAAGATGAAGGCATACGCATCTTCTTTCAGTGCGGTGGTAGAAAGGTTTTTCGCTACACCTTCATTCACCACTACGACCGTCGGGCCAACACCGATTTCCCAGCCTTTGCTGTCTTTCAGGTATTTCACGGCTTTGTCCGTCATGAGATAGACGACATAGCTATAGGATTGGCCACCCGCTTGCAGACCCCAGGAAGCAGTGACAGAGTTATAGTAATCATCTACGACACCATCTTTTTGCAGCACACCTTCACCGTAACCACCGCCGAAGATCAAACCTGCCTTCACGATGTTCGGGAAGATGAGTACGGCTTTTGCCTGACTCGCGACATGCTTCGCAGTCGGATTGGAATTCTCAAGATTAGTGAGGGATTTTTTGGCATCTTTGTCCAGGTCTTTTGCATCGGCAGCTAAAACCTGACTGCTGATGACTAGTGCAAAAACCATGACGATTACGCTGAAAATCTTTTGTGCATGTACCATTGTTCTTCTCCTGTTATGTAGGGCGAAGATGTACTGCCTTGCACATAAAGAATATATGCGGCTTTCGTCTTTGCTGCAGCAGGCGTGGATAAATACCATGATATATATCTGTATTTGCTTAATATTTCCGGCTCTATCGGAATTGAGCCAGACGTGAAGCAGAAAGCAGGCCACGAAGGCTATATCTAGCATGTACTTGCCCGTAACCCCTTACCCCTTGGAGAATGATATGTCTACGAATCGTGTGATCCTCACTCTTGCTGCATGTGCCATGATGGCTGCGGCCACGGGTGCAAGCGCTGGGGAACCGTATTGCCGCGAGTATACACAGAACGTCAAGGTCGGCAGCGGTGTGCATCAGGGTTACGGCACGGCATGCATGCAACCGGATGGTTCATGGAAACTCTACCCGAACGATGGGGAGCAAGCAGAACAACCGTCTGTCGTGAACATCATCAATTCAGAACCTGCTCCGGCGCCAACGGTCACGTATATTGTGAGAGACCATTATTACGCTCCTCCGCGCCCGGTGAACTACATCGTCTTCGGCAACTATCACCACAGCCCGGTGCATAGTTACTGGCACGACGGCTGGTATGGCCATCATCATTATTACTAGCTGATGCCGCTTCGGGTAACGGCTTAGAAAATGCGTAAGGCGTTTATAGCGTCTCACATTACGCTTCTCCTACCTATGCCGATACCTCCCGTAGCACGTTTCTCTGTTAGAGGAAGCGCGTGATAGGTACTCGGATCTTTATGCTTTTGCACCTGTCGGCAAGAATGTAGGAGAGGGAGCAAATGGTTCACCTCCGGGAAAGCATCTGCTTTCCCGGAGGAAGTAAAAGCAGACTAGGCGTGAGAGTGTTTTCTATTTTCTTTGGGTGCTTTGGATTTGGTTTGGCTGTAGACATGGGCTTTCCCCGTACCATTGCCACGCGCTTTCTTCGCCTTGCTTTTGCCCTTTCTGGCTGCCTTTGCAGGCGAGTCCACCAGTCTGGTTTTTTTGATCATTCGGGCTTCATCACTAGGCGGAATGCCGTTCTTCTTTAATTCCGATTTCATGGCCAGCATGCTTTGCCCCAAAGCCTCGAAGTCAACATCCAGGCTGCGTGCTTTGGGAAGCATTTTACCTTCTTCCTCCTTGATATGGTGGCGGATATTTTCAGCGAGCACGATGAACTTCGCTTCCCAGTGATCATCATTGGCAGGAATATTCTCCAATTCCGCGATCAGGAGTTTTGCGACGTGATGCTCCTCATCAGCCTCATTCATGATTTTATTCTCGAGCTCTTTACGAACCGTAAGATAGAAAATCTTTTCTTCGATCTCCGCGTGGATCTTGAGTTCATAAATCGCTTGCGCCGCCAGTCTCTTTTTCTCACTTAAAGTACTGGCATTCTCAAACTTATCGAAAATGTCCTTCACCTTATCGTGATCGGCTTTCAGAATGTTAATCGCATCGTCCTTCGATGCAGTGAGTGACTCGAACATAGGATACCTCCATTGATTACAATGGATAAATCCCTATAGCAGTTGCGATAATCTAGCCATGTACATGAACAGACGCCTGCATTCATTTTATATAAATGCCGAGATAGATGCTTGGAGGTATAGCAGGGAGTTTGGTGGAGCTAATCGGGATCGAACCGACGACCTCTTGCATGCCATATAGAAATTCGGCCTATTTGCTGAAATCACCCTAGGTCTCTCTATAGATATTTATTTATATATTACAGTATATTATACAAAACTTGCTTTTTATTGACATCTCTGGGTAGCTATGCGAAATTCCGCATGTTGGTACCTATATGGTACCTAAACTATATGGGTTACTATGCCAAACGTTACAAAACGCCTCGTTGATAGTCTTGAACCACAAGAGAAAGACTATGTTATTTGGGATGATAAAATCAAAGGATTTGGAATTAAAGTCACTCCCAAAGGCAGAAAAGTTTATATCTTCAAATATCGCAATAAAGCTAACGTGCAGCATAAGCCTGCAATAGGGAAGCACGGTAATATTACTTGTGAGCAGGCACGGGAAATAGCACAAAAATGGTCATTCTCAATAAGCCAGGACAATGACCCAATGGTAGAGCGACATAAAGCCAAAGAATCTCCCAAAATGCAGGAAATATGTGATCGCTTCCTTAAGGAGCATTCGGAAGTAAAAAAGAAACCAACCAGTATTGCAATGGATAATATACTGATTGAAAAGTTCATTAAACCGAAAATCGGTAATCTTAAAGTTGCTGTTGTAACCAAAAATGATATTGCGGAATTACATAGCAGTATGAAAGATACTCCTATACAAGCTAATCGGACAGTAGGCCTACTCTCAAAGATATTTAATCTTGCAGAAACATGGGGATTTCGACCAGAATTTTCAAACCCTACCCGTGGCATTCAGAAATACCCAGAAAAGAGCCGGGAGCGCTTCCTTGATACCAAGGAGGTTAATACATTGCTAGATGTATTGGCAAAGGCAGAAAAAAATGAAAGTGAATCTAAGCATGTCATTGCTCTATTTAAGCTACTATTATTGACAGGTGCACGCTTACGGGAAATCAAGGATGCAAAATGGGAATGGGTGGATATTAAAAATAAGAAATTAATTTTGCCTGATAGCAAAACCGGAAAGCGAGTAATTCAATTATCGGATTCAGCAATAAAGGTACTTAAGAAAATCCCTATAAAGAAAAATAATCCATATCTCATTGTAGGTGAAGTAGAGGGGCAGCATCTTATTAATGCACGAAAACCTTGGATACGCATATGTAAGGCGGCAAAATTGGAAAATGTAAGAATCCATGATTTACGACACACCTATGCAGCTATGTGTATAGAATCGGGGCTCTCACTCTACAGTACAGGAAAGTTATTAGGACATTCACGCGCACGTACTACCGACCGTTATGCACATCTAGCAGAAGATCCGCTGCGGCTGGCGGCAGAACAAGTAGGAAAGAAATTTAAGGGGATAAAGTGACAGAGAAATTTTCACCTGTTTTATTGGAAGTCGTGAATGAAGGCCTAGAATTATACAAAAAAGGGTTTTCTCCATTTGATACCTATAAAGGCATAAGACACAAAATCTTTCAGGTTTTTGAAAAGGATTTGGGTTCAAAGAAATCGACAGTAATTGCCGATTATGAGAAAGATTTTAACATTATAAAAGACGCAAAATTTATCCATGCCTCTTACTTAGATAATTTATTATTGTCTCTAAAACTAAAGCGTCATGAACTTCTAACAAAAGAAAAGGTAAATCTCGATATTGTAGATCAATATCTCCGGCCCAAAAAAGGGGAACAGCAAAATAGTTTCATAGCTATTGTAAAAGCCATTTTAATAAAGAGGCTTCACGATTATGGCTCCAGTTATAATTCCGCTTTTAGACTAGCAACAGACATGTTGGGAGGAAGTCAGAGAGATGCCGCTGAGCACTATTATCAACTTTCAAAGTTGAATATGTGGAAGTGGGTAATGGAAGAACTCTCACTTATTGATGCCATGATTATTATGGTTATTGATAAAGCCAACAAGCCTTGGCGTATAGCCAAAGAAGATTTGGAAAAAGAAAATAGAAATGCCAAAAAAGCTATTCAAGGCGCATATACAGCCTATGAGAAGTTTGTCAGCACTACAGGAAAGTATTTCTTTCCAAAAGTTTCAGAGCATATTAAAAAATATGATGATCCTATTATAAAACTTATCATTACCTCGGAAGAACTGCCAAAATATAAGTCAGATACTCTTTCTTTTAATGAGATTGAAACAATAAAGATAATGGGCGTGTATTTTCATAAATATCTTTTGCCCATCAAAATGTAATTTTTACCCTACGCAAACCTCCTGTGCGTAACGTCCAGCCCTTCTGCCTATCGTTATTTCTTTTTTAAGCTGTGCAATCATCTCCTTGTACCTATTCAGAGTGTTCTGAGTAGACACTTAAATCTAACAAGGAGACTTATATATGAAAGAATATCTAACACCTACGGAACTTGCAGAACTTTGGGGCATCTCGGAGAATACGCTTAGGAAATGGCGATGGGAAGGTAAAGGCCCGCGTTATGTAAAGCTGGGTGAGCGCGTAGTATATCGCCGCAACGATATAGACGCTTATGCCTCTGCTAATATCTATACCTCCACCTCTGATAATGGAGCTGGATATGTCCAATAAGAAACTTGATTTTCATTCAATCAATAATGCTGCCGTTGCCAACATCTACATTGTGATCGCCCACCTCGGATTACAAGGAAGAACGCAGGGAAATTGGTTTACCGCGCTTAATCCAAAGCGAGACGATAAAAAACCTGGTTCCTTCGTCATAAACTTAAGGACAGGAAAATGGAAAGATTATGCGCTAGCAGATGCTTACGGTGACTTGATAGCTTTAGTCGCCTACATAAAGGACTATTCGCAGAAACACGCCGCAGAAGAATTAGCAAGAATTCTGGGAGTATAATATGGAAAAAACTTCTGTAATAGCGCAACAGCCAATGGTGGGCTGCACTCTGGAAGAGTATTCTGAGTGTAAAAAGATACCCGCAGAGTTCCTGAAATCTATCCATATATCTGATTCACAAAGACAAGGTGTTGCAAAAGTCAAAATGCAATATCTCGCAATAGATAAAACGGTGGTTGCCACGCGGGAAAGAATAAGTCTAAACGGAGAGGATAGATTTAGATGGCAAAAAGGCGACAAACCGTGCTTGTACGGATTATGGAGACTACCTCAATATACCAGTGATTATATAATCCTGTGTGAAGGAGAAAGTGACTGCCAAACGCTTTGGTATAATGAACTTCCGGCTATAGGCATACCAGGCGCTACTAATTGGAATGAAGCGCGGGACAACCAGAACCTTGAAAGGTTTAATACGTTATATGTCATTTACGAGCAGGATTCAGGTGCAGAAGCATTAGTAAAGTGCCTAGAGAGGTCATCACTAAAAAATAAGATTAAACTGGTTTCGTTGGGCGGTCACAAAGACCCTAGCGGCCTTTACATATCTTCACCAGAAAACTTCCTACGAACTTTTGAGCAAGCATTAACAGAATCCGTACCTTTTAGGGAGTTTCTAGCCGGAAAGATAAAGAAAGAGGCAGAAGCAGCCTGGAAGCTATGTGAAAAGCTGGCAACAGCACCTAACATTCTTGATTACTTTGAGATGGAACTGGAAAATCTGGATTTTGTAGGGCAGGTAAAAGAAGCAAAAATAATCTATCTCGCCCTTATTAGCCGCTTTCTTGACAGGCCAATATCTATTGCGGTGAAAGGGCAAAGTAGCGGTGGCAAATCCTTTCTGGTTGAGACGGTTTTATCTTTCTTCACGAAAACTGCCTTCTACTCCCTAACTACCATGTCAGAGAAAGCCATGATTTACAGCCAGGAGAATTTTAGCCATAGATTTATAGTTATCTATGAGGCCAGCGGCTTAAAAAGCGAAATGGCATCGTATCTCATACGATCATTATTGAGTGAAGGAAAAATCGAATATGAGTTTGTAGAAAGAACCGTAAAAGGCACTTTCCCTAAAAAGATTTGTAAGGAAGGGCCTACAGGACTGATTGTTACCACAACAGAAATTAAGCTACATCCAGAAAATGAAACGCGAATGTTCTCTCTTACCATCAATGATACGCCGGAACAGACTAAAAATATCTTTAATGCCATAGCCAGCACTGCGAAAGGCATCAAGAAACAGTGTAATAGAGAAGCGTGGCAGGCATTGCAGCAATGGTTAGAAACTTGCGAGAATAAGGTTATTGTTCCTTATGCTGATAAGATTGCCGAATTGATGCCTGCGGCTGCAATCCGACTAAGAAGGGATATAAAGTTATTATTTAACCTTGTGAAAGCCAGTGCAATCCTACATCAGAAAAACAGACAGATTAACAGTAACGGTGAAATTGAAGCCTCTATTGAAGACTATAAAATCGTCCATGAATTAATATCGGACATTATAGCAGAGCAAATAGAAGCCACGGTATCTAAAACAGTCATCGAAACAACAGATACAGTTAAAAGAGTGCTTCATACTAAAGGTGAAGAGGAAAGATACGCTACGCTTGCCGAGGTATCAGAAGAACTAAAACTTGATAAGAGTACCGTTTCCCGCCGTTTGAAAGTTGCTACGGAAGGCGGCTACATCGAAAGGATAGATAATAATAAGCGTGGTAGTATTGCAAAATATGTTTTAGGCAATGCAATACCGAAAAGCGAAGCAATCCTGCCTACTCCCGAACAGGTGTTGCAGTGTTGTACGAATAATAAATAATATCATTCTGAATTTATTTTTGATGTATCGAACTATCAGGATATGCCAGGAAATCTGCGGATATTCCTAATCTCTAATTATTGCCATAACATTATTTTTTGTTACTCTTTAAGCAAAGGAGATAACAATATGAATCAAAAAATAACAGGATTAGCTGCATTAACATCGCTTTTTCCAGCAGCACTTCTGCTTGCAATTCCTCTTCTATTAATGGCAGACGAAAAGAAAGAAGAAAAGGAACCGGAGAATAAGCCAAAGAGTATGGTGTCAAAAATTCCTGTACCTACAGCACTACCCTCCAAGCCTATTATTCATACCACCCTGCGGCGTGGTGACTGCTTTCTATGTCCTGATACAGGCATTATGCTACAAGTAAGAGCAAAAGGAAGAAGACGGAAAAGTAAGGTTCCCCCTCTATCGTCTATAAGGAATGTACTATCTTCCGTGTAAGGTTATCTTGAATTGGCTCTACCAGAACAAACTCAGTCATTATCTTTTCCAGGGCTTTATGATTGTCTAAGGATGAAATAATCTTATCAATAGGCTCTATATGTAAAATGCCATAACGAGAGTAATAAATTCCAATTCTTTTAATCTCGATATCTTTAATTAATTTTGGCTTTTTCCTATATTTAGATTTTTCTAATATTTCTATTAATTCCATTTCTTTTGAGAAGATATTTGGCTTATTTATTCCGCCAATTTTAGAAAGATAATAATAACCAATTAATTGCTTCCAAAAATAACTATTACTTCTTCCATTTTTTACCGTCTTTATTTCTATTAGCGTATCGTCGATAATTAGATCACAATCTGCACACCGTACGGCTGTTTCCAGAGTATTAAAATCGGGGTTTAAAATAATATACTTATTAGGCTGGAATTTCTTTATATCTACTATTGATATTAGTTTTTCTAATTCTTCTACCACTCCGCGCGGAACGCGACCTAAATGTTTAACCACACCACAACGAGTGAACGCTTCTAATTGCGCCAGGGTATAACAGGCCCTGAATAGTTTTTTATCAAATTTGCCTTCCTTGAAATATCTTTTGATTTCCTTCTCTGCATCTTCAAAAGCATAACGGTAATGACCGCCAAGATATTGCCCTATTTGCAAATGCCATTTTGTTTTTGAATGTTTGGAATATTCCCTAAATAAATAGCATCGAAGCAATAAATCAAAAGCGATACCTATTAATGCAAAATGAACTGTAGTAGAGGGAACCAGGGCAACTTGATTTACAATGGGATTTTTAGGAATGCTAATTAGTTGGGCAATAGTTCTGGATACCTCTTTCTGTTTTATAAATTGCGTAAGAGTAGGTCTTATCAGCATGGAAACCCCAATCCAATAAAGGGCAAGGTTATTAAACCTTGCCTAAAAAGTGATGATTTTTTGGATTTGGCTACCTAATGGTAGCCGGGAGTTTACAAGTCGTCGCTAGACGACCGCGGCAATCTTTGGCCGCGAGGCTTGGACATAATTGCCGCCTCCCGGCCATAAAGGACGGAAAGCGGCATCAAATAACGGTTGATGCCAACCGCTAGCGAACGAGGTTGTAAAGCCCCAGAACAGAACATCTGTCCCGCAGAAAATATATGGGATTGAGTAAAAGAGCGCAAGGTAAACTAAAAAACTAGGAATTGCCCGATATTTACACTAGCTTATGGCCAGTTTGGTGGAGAAAAGATGGAAAATCTAAATTTTCCTACATTTGATATAGTTGAAGCCCAAAAACGCGGAAATTTATTAATTTTCTGCGGAGCAGGAGTATCTGCTAAAGCAGGGCTACCTAGTTTCAAGAAATTGGTTTCAGAACTTATCATAAGGCTGACTGGCTTTAACGAAATTGATAAGAATCCTAAAGATATAAGAAGTTATATTGATAAGAACCATCGGCATATTCACACCCTATTCTTTGAAAGAAAATATGATAGAGCGCTGTCGGCCTTAGAAGAGCATTTATCTTCAAAAGAGGTACTAGGAATCCTTAATCAAAAAAGAGAATCTGCAAGAAAAAAGATTGTTGATTGTATTATTGAACTTTTTAATGAACCAACGGCAAAGAATCTCGAGCGTCACAAGCAAATACTCCGAATTGGACATCATAACAATAACTTAAGAATCTTAACCACAAATTTTGATAACTTATTTGAATGTGCACTAGACGAGTTAAAAAGAAACGATACAGAATTTAAAAATATAGACTGTAATTTTTATCATGCTCCTCTGTTACCCGCAGCAAGACACGACCGCTGGTCAGGTATAATTAAGCTACACGGGACATTAAAGGAAGACCTAACAAGAGGAGAAATAGTAGTAACAGCGGGGGATTTTGGAAGAGCATATCTTTCAGAGCGCTGGGCAGCAAAACTTGTTGTAGATTTATTTAAGTATTTCCATGTTTTGTTTATTGGATACAGTTTAGATGATCCAATTTTAAGATATATCATAGATGCTTATTCAGTTGATAAGTACCATGACAAGCAGTTGAAACATGCTCACATACTACTGCCTAACAGCGATTCTGAGGAGTTAGAATTTAAATTCTATGGTAGCCAAATTACCGTACACACGTACGATCCATCAGATGAATTTCACTCTGGTTTTGATACTACAATAAATTATTGGGTAGATAGCTATATCGGTGGCGCTACAAAACAGAAAAGTAGAATTATATCTTTAGCAAAAAGTTTCTCTGAGGGTGAGCCTCTAGAAGATGAAATAAAACGACTAATTCCTGATCTGCAAACTTCTTTAGAAGCAGTTAAGTATTTTTGCCAATCAAATCCAAGTGTTAAGTGGATTCCCTATCTGGACGAAGCAAATCTTCTAGTTGCTTACAAGGGTCAGCCTGTCGAAAGGTTGGTATATGATAGAGAAGAAGAAAAGCACACGCCATTCATTATTCCTTTAGTTAGCACTCGCTGGCAGTATGCTTCTACTGCTTCTTCTGAAGGAGGTCTTCATTTTTCTTCATGGTTAGCAAAGAATATAGATAAAATAGAGGTGATAGATTGGATTTTACAGAAGGGAGGTCATCTGCACCCCCAACTCCGGTCAGTAATTGAGCATGAATTATGGGTGGGGGGAGATAATAGACAAGGAAGAGAAACTCCCTATAGGGAACTTCTTAATGTTTTATTGTCACTTGATCATTCTACAGAGGAATTTGATTCTGTTAGCAATTACAGATTTAAAGATGATTTAGAAAAAGCAATCCCTTTAGAATCTAGTCTTTCCGATAATTTCTTAAAACAAAGAATACTCAAAAGCTTTAGACCTATTATTGATGTTAAAAGAAAAAGTCTTAGTAGTGCGCTAGAGTTTCGTAAAAAACTCTATGAAAATCTTCCAGAAAAAAGCGATCTTAGTACTGTAATTCGGGGCTGTTACAGAGATTTGTTTGAGATTTATTCAACATCCATTTATGAGCATGAACAAAAAGAGATACTACAAATAATAAAAAGATCGCAGGTGCTATTGGCTGACCTAGCAGAAGAGGCATACGAACTATTAAAACAAACCTTTGATATACTAAGTATTATAGAAACAAGTCATTATACTTACATAGATCGTGTATCCATCGCAGAGGATAGTGAAAATCAAAACTTCGCCTCATGGAATGTTCTAGTGGATTTCGTCAGGGATAGCTTAGACGCATTGTTACTACGTAATCCTGATAAAGCCCTTCTACAAATATCCTTAATGCTCGAAAGAGGAACTTGTGGATGTGAAAATCCTACAGAAAAAGAAGAAAAATGTTATCCAATACTCGCACGCATAGCACTTTATGCTTTAGCTAAGGCTCCTATTTCTGCGGATAAGAAAATCAGAATAGCTTGGCCGTATCAAAAATGCTGGCTTTTTGAATTGGAGACGCAAAAAGAATCTTCAGATTTCCTTAAAGCAATATGGAATGAGCTTCATAGCATCTGGCAAATTCGCCTATCTAGAGCGATTATTGCGGGCTCACCAAGACTTAGAAAAAAGAAAGATGAGGAAGGCTTACGGATTAAGGAACTTAGCATTTTGAATAGAATTAAATGGGTTAAGGAGATAGCAAGTAATAATTTGCCAGACTTTATAGAAGAAAAATACAAAGCCCTATCAGTGGTTTTTCCAGATCATATTAATGATCAATTAGTTGATAGGCCCATTATGTGGAGAAGTGGTTTTGGACCGCACTATAGTCAAACTGAATCTTATGATCGCTTTAAAGAATTTACATTAGAGGAACATATCTCTTTCCTCAAATCTAATGATAACAATAAAACAGAAAACAGATTTGATGATAGATACAATAATGCAAGGGAATTATGGCAAGAGTTCTCCCAGCGCAACCCAGAAGAAGCTGTTAGAGTACTTAAACTCTTAGCAGAGAACAAGAACTACAGCCCTATCGCTTGGGAAGGTGCATTAAGAGGATTTGAGGAACCATATTTAGGTGAAAAAGAATTCCAACCAACAAATAACAAAAAAAGAAAAGCAAACGACTGGAAAAATATTTTATCTTTGTTGCTGCAAGTGCCAGCGGATTCATTGCTCACATTTATAGAGTATGCTTCTGGCGCTCTTTACGGAGTTACTAAAGCTGACGAATTAATAGATTTTGAGTCAGATTTATTTATAAATCTTTGGCAAAGAATCATGCCGATTGCAAAATCTCAAAAAAGATATGAACACGGTGATTTGTTACATCAAGCGATAAATCATCCCTTCGGTAAGCTTACAGAAGCCCTCTTTAGTTTTATGTGGGCAAAAAGTCAGGGCAAGAGAAGCGATATTTCTCGCTCGTTTACTCCTTATTTTGATGCACTGCTCGAGGAAGGAGAATCGGTTATTTATGCTAAAACAATCTTAGCTGAATATCTTTACTATTCTTATTTATTCTTACCTGAATGGACAGAGACAAATATCATTCCTTTATTTGATTGGGAAAATGAGACTTTAGCCAATCAGTATTGGTTAGCTTTCATGTATCGTCCTGCACTATCTAAAGAATTAACTGAAAAAGTAAAAGGCTTTCTTATTCAATCCTTTCAGTCAAACAGACTGGCTTTCTTTGAGCGCTATGGGGCGAGGAGGAATCTAGTTCATATGGCAACTAATTTAATGCTTGATGGTACCTTTAACGAAGGAGAAGCTAAGATTATTCTCTCAGCCTTAAATCCATCAGATAAAGCTGATATAATTTTTTATCTTGAAGGCAGTATTAACTCTGAAACCGATATAGAGAAGAAAAATGCCAAATGGGAAAAGTATAGAGATTGGTTATTAAAATACGCCCCTTTATATCCATTCAGTACACCAGAACCCTCATCGGCTCTAACAGGCTTACTGCTTGTTTTAGATACTAATATTGTAAATAGAGACTGGCCTTCCATAAAAAGGATTATTGGACCTATATCCAATGATTTGTGGCTTACATACAGAAAACTCACTGCCAAAGGTAGAAAAGAGGATAATAACCAAGCCGCCCCTCATCCACTGTGGAATAATCCTGATCTTATTGTGGATATAATAAACCATATAACCCCCGATGAGATTAGCCGATCTTCTATGGCAGTAAATAATCTTGGGGAAATTTTAACCAGTATAGAATCGGAATTAAGCAATTATGCCAAAGACAGTAGATATATTAGACTCAAAAATATTCATACCAAACTCGAATAGGAAATCTGGTACCTATGTGGTACCTACAAGATACTATAAGTTTGCAGGGATTTAATCTAACCTATTGAAAAATATGGTGGAGCTAATCGGGATCGAACCGACGACCTCTTGCATGCCATGCAAGCGCTCTCCCAGCTGAGCTATAGCCCCACGAACGAGAGAAGAACGGTAAATTAGTGCGAAAACCTGCTCTAGGCAAGGCTCAAATGATATTACGCCGCTGCTTCGCCGTGGCCTTCCAGGAACTTCTGTGCTTCAAGTGCGGCCATGCAACCGGTGCCGGCGGCGGTAACCGCCTGACGGAAGATCTTGTCCTGCACGTCGCCTGCGGCGAAGATGCCTGGGACATCGGTTTTCGTGGTGCCCGGTTTGGTAAGTATATAGCCTTCCTCATCCAGTTTGATGCCGGTGCCTTTGAAGATATCCGTGTTCGGCTTATGGCCGATCGCCACGAAGATACCATCCACTTTGATCTCGGTGATCGTGCCGGTATTCACGTCTTTGATCTTCGCACCGGTGACGTTCAGCGGATTTTCTGTGCCCAGCACTTCCTCCAGCGCGTGGTTCCAGATGACCTTCACCTTCGGATTCTCGAACAGGCGCTTCTGGCCGATCTTTTCCGCACGGAGCGAATCACGGCGGTGCATGAGCGTTACTTTGCTTGCGAGTTTGGTGAGATAGAGCGCTTCTTCGACCGCCGAGTTGCCACCGCCAATCACCAACACTTCTTTGTTCTTGAAGAAGAAACCATCGCAGGTCGCGCAGCCGGAAACACCATAGCCGGAGAACTTCTTCTCGCTCGGCAGACCCAGCCACTTCGCTTGCGCGCCGGTGGAGATGATGATGCTATCGGCGATATACGTGTCGCCCGAATCACCGGTCAAGACGAACGGGCGCTTCGACGTATCCACTTTCGTGATGAGGTCGGAGATCATGCGTGTGCCGACATGTTCGGCCTGTTTCGTCATTTGTTCCATGAGCCACGGGCCTTGGATCGGATCCGCGAAGCCGGGGAAATTCTCCACATCGGTCGTGATCGTCATCTGACCACCCGGCTGCATGCCTTGAACCAGGATCGGTTCGAGTGCGGCGCGTGCGGCATAGATAGCGGCGGTCAGGCCCGCAGGGCCGGAACCGACAACGATGACTTTGGTACGATGGGTCTTTGACATAGGGGGTATTCCCTCCGGGGTCCGGCGAACCAGACCCCGGGAAGTTGGTAATTAGAGTTTCTTCGCGTTGTCTTTGAGGTAGGAAGCAACGCCCGCAGCGTTCGCTTTCATGCCTTTATCGCCTTTGTTCCAGCCAGCCGGGCAGACTTCGCCGTTCTGTTGGAAGAAGGTGAGGGCGTCGACCATGCGGAGCGCTTCGTCGATGTTGCGGCCGAGCGGCAGATCGTTCACCACCTGGTGGCGCACGGTGAAATCCTGGTCGATCAGGAAGGTGCCGCGGAACGCGATCTCGTTATTGAGCAGCACGTCGTAATCCGCTGCGATTTGTTTGTTGAGGTCGGCAACGAGCGGGAATTTCACTTGGCCGATACCGCCTTTGTTGATCTCGGTGTTCTTCCACGCGATGTGCGTGAAGTGCGAATCGACCGACACGCCGATCACTTTCGCTTTGCGCGAAGTGAATTCGCTCAAGCGGTTGTCGAATGCGATGATCTCAGAAGGGCACACGAAGGTAAAATCGAGCGGATAGAAGAACAGTACGCCGATAGAACCTTTGAGATAGCTCTTAAGGTTGAATTTTTCTTCGATGGAATTGTCTGCCATCACCGCGCGGGCGGTGAAATCCGGGGCTGGTTTACCTACGAGTACGCTCATGATTTTCTCCTGAATGTGTTGATATAATAGCATATAGGCGAACAAAGCCGCCTGCGCAAGGGCAAGCTTGGGTCCAGCGCTAAAAAAGGGGCTTATTTTACGGGAAAAAATAAGGTCTTTATACGTCTGGCGATCGCTAGCGAGGGATTCAGCGTTTCGCTCGGCGGGTTGAATTGGCCTTGCTGGACGCGCGGCAGGTTCTCAGGTGTCAGCGGCAGGGCGTATCCCTTATCGAACAGCAGCTTATGGAGACGCTGGTGTTTCTTCGCCGATAAATCTTTCGGCGAATAGATGAGCACGGGTTTACCGACGCTGCAGGCTTCCGTGCACATGGAAAGCGAATCCCCTGTGACGACGATGGCATCGGCGAGTGCAAGAAATGCGATATACGGATTCATGCGATTATTCGCCTTGCGCCAATCGTGGAAATAGAACGGTGCCGTGATCTGGCGTTTTAACACGCGTTCGGATTCGTCGCTGGTGCGACGCGAGGTACTGATGAGCAGGCTTGCATCCATGCTGATGGCGAGCATCGAAGCCATCTGTGCGACCTCAGATGCATGCTCCGGCGTGAAATCGCGCTTACGCGTACTGCCGCCGATGAGTAAGGCTACATACGGCTTCTTCACTTCGGAAAGCGTTTTTTCCCACATCTTGCCTTCACGTTCTAAGATATCTTCGTTGAGGCGGTGGGGAGCGCCCGGTACGCGGACGATATTGCGGTTCAAATGGACGCGGTCATGTTCCGGCACGACGATCATATCGACACCGTAGGTCGGGAAACCCGGCCACATGATCTGGACGATACGGCTATTACCGCGGCTTTGGCTCTTGATATAGCGTGCGATGGGTGCTGCGCGGCGGCCTGCGGAAATCACCAAATCCGGCCATGGTGCCTCCAATCTATCGCTTTTGGCGGCATCCAGACGTGAAAGCGCATTAAGGCTCAGGAAATTCGGCAGGTTCGCACTGGGGCTATAAGCGATACGTTTGACAGCGTAAGGAAGTTCGAGCGCTTCGGCTACACCGAGCGCTTGGTTGCTATTGCCTGGCCGGTCGTCGCATAAAACCCATATCTGAGGAGGTGTATTCTTCACGCTAAATACTTAGCAAATGCGCGGGATTGCGTATAGTAGAAAATAGATGCGCGCTACTCAACTACGCGTGATGATCGCCAAACTTCACTGCAACGATTTCATAGTAGCGCAGCCCGCCGGGCGTAGAAACCTCTACGGAGTCCCCTTGTTTTTTACCGATCAGCGCACGTGCGATCGGGGAGGCGATGGAGACCTGGCGGTTCTCGAGATTGGCTTCGTATTCACCCACGATCTGGTATTTGACGGCCACTTCGGTGTCTTCATCCACCAGATGCACCCAGGCACCGAACACCACCGTGCTGCCGGAGAGTTTATTGACGTCGATCACTTCTGCGCGGGAAACTTTATCTTCCAGCTCTAAAATACGGCCTTCGATGAAGCTCTGTTTCTCACGTGCAGCGTGGTACTCCGCATTCTCCGAAAGATCGCCATGCGCACGCGCCTCTGCGATCGCCTCGATGACTGCAGGACGTTGCACCGTTTTCAGGTCTTTCAATTCCGCTTCCATTTTACGGAAAGCGTTGAGCGTTATCGGAAAGCGTTCCGCCATAAAACCACTGTATTTTTAAGATGAAGCGAATTCTTATAAAGTGCCGAGGTAAACTTGGCAAGTAAAATCAAAATATGCATATATATCAGTATATTAATTGGCTTTAATACTATCTTAACCGAGTCTTGATACACTGAGAAACGATAATCAGAAAAGGGTTTATTATGGCATTGCAGAAAATCAATGAAATTGATTCGGGAAAACTCAGTAATTTACTGGAGCGTCTCGAGGTATTTGCCAATGACATCTCAACTGCCGGTACGGTGGCACATGACGAGCCCAATAATCGTATAGTGATAGAGTTCCCGGTGGATAATTTCGAGACGGTCGTATGCGATGAGGTGATGGGAGATCTTACCATTGCGTATGAGCATAATGCTCCAACCAATGCAGTCTTCGAGGCGGGGGATACGGGTGGTGTACACCGTATCGTGATTACGGAACTCGATATCGGACTCATGATCAAAGAAGTGGATGCACATGAAGCTGGCACCGTGGTCAGTCCGCCGAAAGCGAGCCCACTGCGGGATATAACCGAGGATGATCGTGCGATCGCAGAATCGCTCCGGTTCGTGAATCTTCTGCCGGAAGTACAGATGCGTGCGGAAGCAAAGCTCAGCCGTAAAGGTCGCGGGATGACAGAACTGTCCGATGTGCCATTGCCCGCATGGAAGTGGGTGCCGGCCGATCCGGATAACGGCGACAGCAAAGGGTATTTCGCATTACCGCTCAAAGTCCCGAGTTCGTATCTGGACAGGGAAAGCGCCCACGCTTTGCAGATTAAGCTGAACGATGCCGTAGGCAATGAAACATTCGGCGAAGGCCACCTCTTTTTCAGCATCGTTTCTCCGGGTGGTTCTCCGCAGGCGATGAATTATGAGGTGAGACTGGAGAAGGTCTCGACCGACTTGCCCGAGATGACCAAGCGTATCGCTGATGCAAGGGGTGTGTTCCGTGACTGGGCAGATGATGTCTGGAGCCAGGTAAAACTTTACCGCAACGATCCGGACGAGGATGTGACACAAGCACCGCCGGATCCGGACTGGCTGAAACAGGAAGAGAAGTTAGCTGGCTTCAAAGCGAAGGTCAAAGCGCGCGAGGTGGATTTGATCCAACGCACGACCTATGACGATGAATCGCCCAACGTACAGGAATGGATCGGGGAAACAACCAACGTATTACGCGGTGAGGGTTACTGGGCGAATACACAATTGCTGGATGATGCAAAACGACGTCTGCGGGGTGTGCCGGTAGGCGAGATGTATGCGACACTCAAGACGCTCTATGACGAGCGCGGGTATGATTTAAGACAAGAACAATTGACCAGTTTATTTGGTTATATCGCGGAAGCAGCGATCGTGGAGGCATTCCGTCAGCGACCGGAGGGACAGAATCCCATTGAATTCTTGGTAGGGTATGTCGAGGCGGGCGGTCCGCTGCCGCATAGCAGTTGGTCGCTTAAATGGGTCAAGAAAATGGACAAGATGCAGGCGGATTATGAAAAGAAACTCAGCACTGAGGTCGTCAAAGACGAGCTTGGGTATTTCACCAATATCGGGATGGCGAACGAATTCATCAAGAGCCTGCAGGCCGCAGATAAAACACGCGGCGCTCGCGGAGTCTAAACTTACTTGAAATAACTCTGCAGCGGGTGGACTTCGATCGATTTGTCACTCTTCACCTGGCGGATGGCTTTGACCATCGCGACCGCGCCCGTTGCCGTCGTGGTATACGGGATCTTCTGGATGAGTGCGGTGCGGCGGATGCTGAAGCTATCCTGAATCGACTTGATGCCTTCTGTGGTGTTAATCACCAGCTGGACCTTGCCCTCTTTCATGCGGCCGACGATATGATCGCCGCCTTCATATACTTTATTGATGGTCTCGACCTCGATGCCGTGGCTTTGCAGATAGTCCGCCGTACCTTTGGTCGCGATGATATTGAAGCCGGTCTCTTTCAGTGTATTCGCGACGAACAGGATGGCCTCTTTGTCATCGTCCTTCACCGAGATGAATACGGTGCCCGACAGCGGAAGCGTGCTGCCGCTCGCGATCTGTGATTTCGCGAAGGCGCTTGCGAAGTTACGGTCGATGCCCATCACCTCGCCGGTCGATTTCATTTCCGGCCCCAATATCACATCGACGCCGTCGAAACGTGCGAATGGGAACACGGCTTCCTTCACGGCGACATGATGGACATCCGCCATGCGTTTCTCGGTTTGTTTGATCGCTTTGAAGCCAGAGAGTTTCTCACCTGCCATGACGCGGGCTGCGATTTTCGCTACCGCCAGGCCGGTTGCTTTCGCTACGAACGGCACGGTGCGTGAAGAGCGTGGGTTCACCTCAAGGATATAGATATCACCGTCTTTCACGGCATATTGCACGTTCATAAGGCCGACGACCTTCAAGGCTTTCGCGAGTTTCACGGTTTGTTCCTTGATCTCTTCGATCACTTCTTTCGGCAGGCTATACGGCGGCAGTGCGCACGCCGAGTCGCCGGAATGGATGCCCGCTTCTTCGATATGTTCCATGACACCGGTGACATACACATCCGTGCCGTCCGCGATCGCATCGACATCGACCTCGGTCGCGTGATAGAGGAAGCTATCCAAGAGCAGCGGGCCGTTCTCGAAGAACTCACGCACGTCATCAAGGTAGTTGGTGAGTTGTTCGGCATCATGGACGATCGCCATCGCGCGGCCACCAAGCACGTAAGACGGACGCACGACGACCGGGAAGCCGATATCCTTCGCATGCCTCTTCACTTCGTCTTCCGTGTGGCAGATGAAGTTCTTCGGTTGCTTGAGACCCAGTTTATGCAGCAGCTGCTGGAAACGTTCGCGGTCTTCGGCGAGGTCGATCGCGTCGTGGCTGGTGCCGAGGAGATTAATCTTCTCGGATTCAAGCGCACGTGCGAGTTTGAGCGGGGTCTGCCCGCCGAACTGGACGTTCACGCCTTTGACTTTCCCTTTTTTCTCTTCCACGCGGATGATCTCGATCACATCTTCTTCGGTGAGCGGTTCGAAATACAGACGGTCCGAAGTGTCGTAGTCGGTGGAGACGGTTTCCGGATTGCAGTTCACCATGATGGTCTCATAGCCCGCTTCTTTGAGGGCATACGCTGCGTGCACGCAGGCATAATCGAACTCGATGCCCTGGCCGATGCGGTTAGGCCCGGAACCCAGGATCACCGTTTTGGTCTTGGTGGAGACATCGGCTTCGCACTCTTCGCCCCAATAGGTCGAATACATATAAGGGGTTGCGGATTTGAATTCGGCAGCACAGGTATCGACGCGCTTATAGACCGGGCGCACGCCGAGATCATGGCGAAGCGTACGGATCTCTTTTTCGGTTTTGCCGGTGAGTTTCGCGATACGGCGGTCGGAGAATCCGGATTGTTTGATGTGGCGGAGTTCATCGGCCGTCATCGTGTTGATATCGGCTTTCTTGATCTCTTTTTCTTCGGCGACGATCTCTCCGATCTGTTCTAAGAACCACGGATCGAAAGCGGTGATATCCTGGATCTCTTTTAAGCTCATGCCTTCACGGAAAGCTTGTGCGATCTGCAGCAGACGGTCCGGCGTTTGTTTCGCAAGCGCGTCTTTGAGCGGTAGGGTGGTTTTGATATCATCCAAGCCGGTTTTACCGGTTTCCATGGAGCGGAGCGCTTTTTGGAGCGATTCCTTGAAAGTGCCACCGATCGCCATCACTTCGCCGACGGATTTCATCGCGCTCGAGAGCACCGGATCAGCGCCCGGGAATTTCTCGAACGTGAAGCGCGGGATTTTCGTCACCACATAATCGATGGAGGGTTCGAAGGAAGCCGGCGTTGCTTTCGTGCAATCGTTCATGATCTCGTCGAGCGTGTAGCCGATCGCGAGTTTCGCTGCCACTTTCGCGATCGGGAAGCCGGTCGCTTTCGAAGCGAGTGCGGAGGAGCGCGATACACGCGGGTTCATCTCGATCACGACCATGCGGCCGTCTTTCGGATTGATGGCGAACTGCACGTTCGAGCCGCCGGTCTCGACACCGATCTCGCGGAGCACGGCAAGCGATGCATCGCGCATGATCTGGTATTCTTTATCGGTCAGGGTGAGTGCCGGAGCGATGGTGATGGAGTCGCCGGTGTGGACACCCATCGGGTCGACGTTCTCGATGGAGCAGACGATGATGCAGTTGTCGTTCTTGTCGCGGACGACTTCCATCTCGTATTCTTTCCAACCGATCAGCGATTCGTCGATCAGCACCTGCGTAGTGGGGGAAGCATCCAGGCCCGACTCCACGATACGTTCGAATTCTTCCATCGTGCGGGCGACACCGCCACCCGAACCGCCGAGCGTGAAGGAGGGGCGGATGATGGCAGGGAGACCCGTTTTCTTGACCGCTTCGCGCGCTTCTTCGAGTGTGTGGACGACGGCGTTACGCGGGACTTCCAGGCCGATCTTCGCCATTGCGATATTGAAGCGGCTGCGGCTTTCGGCTTTATCGATCGCATCAACCGACGCGCCGATCAGTTTCACGTTATGTTTCTCGAGTACGCCGTTTTTATTGAGTGCGAGGGCGCAGTTGAGTGCGGTCTGTCCACCCATGGTCGGAAGGAGTGCGTCCGGTTTTTCTTTCTCGATGATCTTTGCCACGAGTTCCGGCGTGATCGGCTCGATGTAGGTGGCGTCGGCCAGTTCCGGATCGGTCATGATCGTCGCGGGATTCGAATTCACCAGGATGACGCGGTAGCCTTCTTCTTTCAGCGCCTTACATGCCTGCGTACCGGAATAATCGAACTCACAGGCCTGGCCGATGACGATAGGGCCGGCGCCGATGATAAGGATGGACTTGATATCAGTACGTTTTGGCATGTCAGATCACCGTCGGTTTTTCGGTCGTGGTTTCGGATTTTTTATCCTGCTTCACTTCCGGTGCTTTAGGGTTTGCATCGGTTTTCGGTTTATTCAGTTCCGGATCGCGTGAGGTTTTCGGCGTCGGGTTCACCGGTGCTTTCGGCTCGTTGGATTCTTTGATATCGACAGAAGAAGCATCAGGCGATGCGGCTTTATCGCTGCTTGTAGGCACTTCCGGCTCACCCGTCGGGGCATCGTCCGGGAAACCCGGGTCTTTCCATTCCTGCACGGGTTCGTCTTCCGGCTCCAGGTTCACGGTCGCATCGAATTTGATGATCTCGGTGTGGACATTCGAAGGGATCTTCCGCATATCGAGGTAGAAGTTCTGGCCACGGAACTCTGTGATGATGTAATCCGCGATCCGTTCCTTGATCAGGATATAGATGACGGCGGTACCAACCCCACGGTCGCCCCAGGTGGCTTGCACCGGGCTATCGACCGGGCAATATTCGAACACCATGTTGACGGCGTTCTGGTCGTCGAAGAGGTTATAGCCCTGCTCATCCGGTGTACCCGCCCAGGTGCACAGCACTTTATCGTTGAAGAACAGGCCACGCTTGGCCAGGAACATCGGTGCTTCGCCCTGGAAATCCGGTTTGGTGAAGAGTTCGATGAGCTCCCCTTTATAGCCAGAGATCTGCAGGTATTTCTTACCATGCTGTAGAGGATAGACGTATCCCGCGCAGGATTGCGCATTCGCCTGGGTGCCGATCATGAACATCATCGCCGCCCAGAGGAAGAGGGAGAGGATACGCATCATCGTGCGACCTCTTTCTTCGCTTTGGCGGCGACAGGATTCTCTTTCATCAGATCGACGAAACGCTCGAAGAGATAATGCGTATCCTGCGGGCCGGGGGAGGCTTCCGGGTGGCCTTGCACCGAGAAGACCGGGCTGTTCTTCACGCGGATGCCTTGCACCGTTTGGTCGAAGAGCGAGATGTGTGTGACGATGACATCCGAAGGCAGACCCTTCGGCGATATCGCGAAGCCGTGGTTCTGGCTGGTGATCTCCACCTTGCCGGTCTCTAAATCTTTCACCGGATGGTTGGCACCGTGGTGGCCTTGTTTCATCTTCTCGGTTTTGCAGCCGAGTGCGATACCGAGCATCTGATGTCCTAAGCAGATGCCCAGCATCGGGATATTGGAATCGAGTAAATCTTTGATCACCGGGATGGAGTATTTACCCGTCGCGGCCGGATCGCCCGGACCGTTCGATAAGAAGACGCCGTCCGGATTGTACGCGAGGATGTCTTTCGCGCTGGTGTTCGCAGGCACGACCGTGATGCGGCAACCGGCACTCGCCAGGCAGCGCAGGATATTCAGTTTTACGCCATAATCGATAGCGACGACATGGAACGGTGCTTTGGTCTCTTTCACGAAACCTTTGCCGAGTGCCCAGCGTTTTTCGTTCCACTCATACGGCGCTTTGGTGCTGACTTTCGCCGCAAGCTCCATGCCCACCATGGAAGGATGCGCTTTTAATTGTTTCTTCACCGCTTCGATATCGATCGCGTTTTTGGAATCGAACACGATGGCGGCATTCTGTGCACCATGGTCGCGGATGTGAGCGGTAAGCGCGCGCGTATCGACGCCGCTGATGCCGGTGAGGTTATTCTTGATGAGCCAGTCGTTCAAATGCTGACTGCTCCTGAAGTTCGAAGGGTTCGTGATCGGTGCACGGATGACCAAGCCGTTCGCATACACTTGCTTCGCCTCGGTATCCTCCACGTTGGTGCCGACGTTGCCGATGTGCGGGAAGGTGAAGGTGACGATCTGGCCGGCGTACGACGGGTCGGTCAGGATCTCCTGGTAGCCGGTGATGGCGGTGTTGAAACAGATCTCTGCGAGCGTGGTGCCTTCTTTACCAATACCAAAACCGGAAAACGTCTTGCCATCTGCAAGTATCAAAACCGCATTTTTCTTGGCCGCAAGGGGCCGTGCAGGCGTGCCGGAGTGTGGTTCAGCCATTTAGCGCTCTTCTTCGTATGGGGAGTCTGTTTTGAGGCCGTAAACTAGGCCAATGGAACCGAACTGTCAATATGGAATTTTACGGAGATTTGCTAGGGGTGGAGGTGGTATCGGTGTATCCCGGTTTCAGTGCAATTTTTTTCTCCCGGAATCCCTTCTAAAATCCTTGCTTATCTCAAGCGTCATGATACAAGTATCCGCGACTTCATTTTTTGACGAGACAAGACAATTATGGCAGATAAATTGGCAGTGCCCACCGCGAATGTGGCGGCAACCAAAATGGCAGGCAGTGTAACGCAGTCGGCACCGGATTTAAGCATCCTAGGCATGTTCAATCACGCGGATATCGTTGGTAAAGGCGTCATGATGATGCTGATTTTCGCCTCTTTCTGGTGCTGGGCGATCATTTTCGAGAAAATCACCACCTACCGCTCTGTACGTTCGCGCACCGAAGCCTTTGAGAAATCCTTCTGGTCGGGCGAGCTTCTGGAACAACTTTATGACCGTATCAAGAATGCAGCGGATCACCCAATGGCGCTGATCTTCGTCGCGGCGATGCACGAATGGAAAATGCAGGACCCGCGTGCCCAAGGCCGTGAGCTGAAAGTCGGTATCAAAGAACGTATCTTCCAGGCAATGACGCTCGTCAGGAACCAGGAAATGGATAAACTCGAGAAGAACATCAGCTTCCTGGCTACGGTCGGTTCCACCGCGACCTTCATCGGTCTTTTCGGTACCGTTTGGGGTATCATGAAAAGCTTCCAGTCGATCGCAGCGATGCAGAATGCTTCGCTCGCAGTGGTAGCGCCCGGCATTGCGGAGGCACTCCTCGCCACGGCCGTTGGCTTGTTTGCGGCAGTCCCGGCGGTGATCTTCTACAATAAATTCGTCGGCGACCTCGGTAACATCTCGAACAAACTCGATGATTTCTCGAGCGAATTCGGTGCGATCCTGTCCCGTGAACTAGATAAATATTAGGATAACCGATGGGCGCGAACGCTAGCACACAGATGGGTGTCGGAAGCCGGATGGGCCGCCGGCCCGGACGCACGGGTTCGAACCGTCGCGTCATGGGTGAGATCAACGTCACCCCGTTCGTGGACGTGATGCTGGTGCTTCTTGTGATCTTCATGGTGACCGCACCGCTCGTGACTTCCGGTGTGCAGGTCGATCTGCCGGAAACCTCCTCGGCACAAGTCGAAGGGCAGGACGAACCGCTCTCTATCTCTGTAAAGAAGGATGGCTCGGTATACCTGCAGGAAACACGCATCAAGACCGAAGAGATCGCCCCGCGCCTCAAAGCCATCGTGGGTGAAAAGAAAGAGACGCGCATTTTCGTTTATGGCGATAAGAACGTGGATTATGGCCGCGTGATGCAGGTGGTGAGTCTCATCAACGAAGCAGGTTTTACCAAAGTGGCGTTCATCACCGATAGCGCTGGCGCACCAGGGGGGCAATAGTGCCGAGCTTCCCGCCGGACAATCCTAAAACCGGCACAGGCCAGGCTCTCCGTGCGCTGGGCAAAGGTTTGCTCGGCCAACAGAAGCGTCTGGCGGCGAAATTCCCCGGTCCTTTTTATTCGTTCTGGCTGCACTTCACGCTTTTCCTGATGATCATCATCACGCCGGTAACGTGCTCGCGCAAGGCGCCGGAGATCAAGGTCATCACGGTAGAGTTGCTCCCGGTATCTGCCGTTACCAACGTGAAACCGAAAGCCTCGCCGGAACCCAAACCCGAGCCCAAGCCTGAGCCTGTGAAAAAGCCGGAGCCGAAGCCCGTGAAAAAGCCGGAGAAGAAGCCCGACGTGAAACCGGTGAAAAAACCAGAAATCAAAGACCCGGAGAAAAAGCCGGAGAAGAAGAAAGATAAAGATAAGAAGAAACCAAAAGAGGATCTCGATTTCGATTCGGTCTTAAAGAGCGTCGAGAAAATGGAGAAGACACCGGCCAAGAAAAAAGGCGAGAAAGACGATAAGGCGCCGACGGTGGTGAAGAACGACAGCGATTACGATCCGAACAAGCCGCTTTCGGTGACAGAAGTGGAGGCGATCATCGGGCAGATCTCGAAATGTTGGAGTGTGCCGGCTGGCGCACGCGATGCGGGCACGATGGCGGTCGCACTCCATATGATGCTGAAAGAGGACGGTACGGTGACAAGCGTCGATATCGTGGATGTCGGACGTTATAACGCGCCCGACCAAGCGATCTACCGTGCTTCAGCCGATGCGGCGAAACGCGCGGTGATCAAATGCAGCCCGCTCAAGGGACTTCCGGTCGAGAAATATAACAGCTGGAAAGAGATGGAACTGAACTTCGATCCGCGTGAACTGATCTTCTAGGAGGCATCACCCTCCGTAGGTGGCTTCGGCGGCTGTGGCTTCTCTAATGTACGGGCATTACCCCCACTCGTCGGATTGACCCGTGCTTCCGGGTTGCCGATTGTAAGCGGCGTTTTGCCGGTTCTCTCGACCCAGCTCGTGCCACTCGAAACGGACATACCGGTATTGTAACCATCCGTCGGCATCGTGATACTTTCCGCAGCCAGTACCGATTCACTGCCAAGCGTTGTGGCGGCAGCTGCCGTACGTAGCTCATATTGGTTAAGAAAATCAAATGCCATGCCAGCATCGAATACCCTGCCTGTGATGCCCGGCACTTGAAAACGCAGATCCGGTTCAAGGCGCGGTGCATTCATGGCATTATTGATAAACGTATTGAGTTCGGGACACTTGGTGATACCATCCACTGCCATGTAGACGGAGTAAGCATCACTCGTTACCCGACCGTCTTCCGCACCCGTTACGCGGTCCGCGGGCGTTACTACAGCGAAATATTTCGTATCGGTATCGGGTTGCCCTATAAAATGCGATGCCAAGACGATGTCACGGTCCACGACGACGTTCACCTCATTGAAGCGCAAATCGCCACGTTTTTCTGTATCGAAAGAAGGAGTCAGGTTTAATTGCAAAACCTGACTGAATAATTTTTTGATCTCCTCCTCATTGTATCCAAGCGCGATCAGACCACCGGTCAAACGTTCGCGCGCTCTGTCGACGAACTCCGCGCTGCCACTATAGGTGACGATATTGATGCGCATATTGAATTCCGCCTGCTCTTGAGAGAGGCGTACACGCGAATCCGGCTGTCCATCCAGCCCTTTTGTTTTCTTGCTCGCCAAGTCGAGCAGCTTATCCACCAATGCATCGGCCGGATCGGGTATCGTGCCCTCGTCGCCACCTCCCTTTTGCGGGTGGACATACACCGCCCGCATAAGCGGGCTCTGATTTTCATCTAAACGTTCGCAGATATTGTCTGTTAATTTAAGAACCTGATCGCGACGACTTCGGGCATCCGGATGTTTCCAAGAATGGTGGAAAATACCAATAGTCGTGTTGGTGATAATTTCGCCCACAGCAATGCGATCACCCGTGACGGGGTCGCGAAACAAAACGGTAGGTCTCTCGGCTGGTTGTTTTCCCATGACATCCCTTCAGAATCATGCTATTTAGCTTTCTCTATCTTAACGGAAAAAACTTACTAATTTATTAACATCCCTGCGAGCGCCGCCACTGTGAAAAAATCATTATTTATCATTGTCTTATCACTCATCTATTTTGCATCTTCCCCGGCACATGCTGTATTGAAAGTCGATATCACCCGCGGGCAGATGAACCCGATGCCGATCGCACTCGATAATTTCACGGGCGATGCGGTCGGTTCCGAAATCGTAAGCGTGGTATCGGCGGACTTGGAACGCTCGGGTCTTTTCCGCCCGATCGACCAGAATGCTTTCATCCAACGCAATGTCGGTGTCGAAGCGACGCCGCGCTTTGCGGACTGGCGTAAGATCAATGCACAGGCAGTCGTGACCGGAAGCATCACCCCGGCAGCGGGTGGTAAAGTGACCGTCGCATTCCGCCTGTGGGACGTGCTCTCTGAAAAACAATTCGCCGGCAAGACGTTCTCCACCGATCCGGCAAACTGGCGCCGTGTCGCGCACATGGTTTCGGATGAAATCTATTCCCGCCTGACCGGTGAGGGTGCGTATTTCGATAGCCGCATCGTGTATGTCGCTGAAGAAGACCGCGGTGCACGCAAAGTGCGGTCACACCGTCTTGCGATGATGGATCAGGACGGCGCCAACCAAGTCTACTTAAGCGATGGCATGGACATGGTGCTCTCGCCACGCTTCTCCCCGACGCAGCAGAAAATCATTTACATGGGCTACCATGGCCGTATCCCTGCGGTGTATCTCTACGATATCGAGAGTGGACGTGAGACGCTGATCGGTAACTTCAAAGGCATGTCGTTCGCGCCGCGCTTCTCTCCGGATGGTCAGAAAGCGGTGATGTCCGTTTCGGAAGATGGCAACATCGAAGTGTACGAACTCGATCTGAATTCCCGTACGGCGACGCGACTTACGCGCCATCCGGGCATCGATACTTCCCCATCCTATTCTCCGGATGGCAGCAAGATCGTGTTCAACTCGGATCGTGGTGGTCCGCAGCAACTCTATATCATGAACCGTGATGGTAGCGGCGTGAAGCGCATCAGTTTCGGCAAAGGCCGTTACGGCACGCCGGTGTGGTCACCGCGTGGTGACTATATCGCGTTCACCAAACAGACAGGTGGCAGCTTCCATATCGGCGTGATGCGTCCGGATGGCAGCGGCGAGCGCTTGCTCACCGAAAGTTATTTCGATGAAGCGCCAACCTGGTCGCCCAACGGCCGTGTACTGGTATTCACCCGCAAAGACAAAGGCAGCCGTGGCCGTGAAGGTGTCAGCCGCCTCTTCTCGGTGGACCTGACCGGCTATAACGAACGTGTCGTGAAAACCAGTGGTGAGGCTTCGGATCCGGCATGGTCACCACTCTTATCGAAATAAAGATAAATACACTTAACGCATGAAAAAAGTCGTTGTTGTCATTCCGGTATACAACGACCAGGCCGGCCTGGAGCTGAGCCTGCAATCCTTATTGCCTGAAAAGGATTTATTTGACGTGCTCGTACTTGATGATGGCAGTACGGTGCCGGCCGATATATCTAAATTCCCGGAACTTTCCATCCATCTTGAACGCCTGGCAGTGAACACAAAGCTCACCGGAGCGCTGAACCGGAGCCTTCTCTATGCGCAGGAAAAAGGGTATGCCTACATCGCGCGGCTTGATGCAGGCGATCGTGCCATCAATGGCCGTTTCCGCAAACAGATCGATTATCTAGACAGCCATCCCGACATCTCGGTGTTGGGTAGCTGGGTGTATTTCATCACGAGTACTACGGGGCAAGTGCGTGAGGTCATCCACCCGCATACCTGGCAGGAACTGAAGAAAATGATGCATTATGCATGCTATGTGTATCACCCGGCAGTGATGATGCGAACAGAGGCGACAACGCGTGCCGGTACCTATGATGCACGGTTCTTTCCCGCCGACGATTATGAGTACTGGCTGCGCATGCTGGATATGGGTATGAAAATCGAACTCTATCCTGAAATCCTGATCGAGTATATCCGAACGCTCGAGTCGCTCGGTGCAAAGCAAGGACGTGAGCAACTGAAAGCGGCCCTTCGTGTAAAACTGAAGCATTTTGATTTCTTCACGATGTGGAGTTATCTCGGTATCGTGAATTCACTCGAAGACCTGTATCCAAGGTTATTTCCGATACGCGGTCTTAAGCGTCTGGCCAAAAAGTTGATTGGTTTCCGGTTCTAAACGTCTTTATCCCATACGATGAGATAGCCGCGGTATAGGTCTTTTGCCGCCTCGGTATTCATACCATGATAGAGATGTTTGAGCGGCACCCAATACCACGGATGTTTATGTGCGGCGGTATCAAGTACGAGCACAGAATCCGATTCTTCATCATAAGCGCCAATGGTGGAATAATGTCCCTTCGCGGTGAGCCCCATCACCTTGCCATGGAAATTCGCGATCATGATCTTATCCGATGTTTTCATCAGTTGTTTGATGGTATCGCGGAAGTAAGGCAGTGCTTTATCCGGCGCTTCACTGGCATAGAACATGCTGGTTTCCGCGCCATGCAAATTCAGTATTTTTTCGACTTCATGCAGGTTGAGACCCGGATCGTAATCCTCTTCCGGTAACGGATAATCCTTCGGCAGCATGCTAGGTGCGATATCGACTTTGCGTTTCACCTTCTCGGTTTTGGGATTGAGCAGGGTGAGTTGGGAATAGAGCTTATAGTGGATCTTCTCGCCCGTGGGTGCATCGAAATCGAAGCCGGCCTGGTTTGGCACACGGTTGTGATCGACACGCAGTGCATTGAGCGTGGTTACCATCGCGGCAACGCTGCAGAAGAAGGGATTGATCTGTGGTTGATACAGATGGGCAAGGGCAAAGAACGGTTCACGGTATTTCGAACGCGCGAGCATTTTGATGCCCTCTTCACTGTTCCATTCGATGATGACCACGCGCTTCCTGAGTGAAAAGGATGCGACGGAATAGCTGCCGTATTGCTCGGGGAAATATTTCTGCGCAAGGCGGCGTGCCCTGCGTTTTAATAATTTCGAATTAACCTTTATCCATTTGTTCATCGTGTGACAGCCTTCGGGTCGAGTGGCCAACGGGCGCGGGGTACGAAATCGAGCGCATCCGCTTCATGATTCTGCAAGCGCTCGAGACCGACCCATGCGATCATGGCCGCATTATCGGTGCATAGATTAAGCGGTGGTGCGGTAAATTCAAGACCGTTACGTTCGGAGAGTGCTTCCAGTGTGGCGCGGATCGCTTTATTGGCGGCCACGCCACCCGAAACCACGAGCCTACGATTTTCGGGACATAGCTTTTTCACCTCCGCGATGGCGTTCATCAGGCGGTTTTCGATGATATCGGTGACCGCTTGTTGGAAGGAGGCACAGATATCGGCCACTTGTTGGTCGGTGAGTGGGGCTTTCTCTTCGAGCTGCTGCTTGGTGCGGAGTACGGCTGTTTTCAGGCCCGCGAGCGAGAAATCGCAGTGCGGACGATCGATCAGTGGGCGGGGAAATTGAAAGGCTTTAGGGTTGCCATCCAAGGCACGCTTCTCGACCTCAGGGCCCCCCGGGTAAGGGATATTAAGCATCTTCGCCACTTTATCGAAGGCTTCGCCGATCGCATCGTCGATCGTGGTGCCGATCCGCGTGTAATTGCCGATGCCACGCACGAGCAAGATCTGGCAATGCCCGCCGGAAACGAGCAGAAGTAAGAAAGGAAAGGCGATATGGTGCGTGAGGCGGGCGGTCAAAGCGTGTCCTTCCAGATGATTCACCGCGATACAGGGCTTGTTTGCAGCAGAGGCGATACCCTTCGCGGTCATCACGCCGACGATCAGGCCGCCAATGAGGCCTGGCCCGGCGGTGACGGCAATACCATCGATATCCTTCATCGTGAATTTGCATTCTTGGAGCGCTTCATGCGTCAGGCGCTCGAGATGGTGGATGTGCGCGCGTGCCGCGATCTCCGGCACCACCCCGCCAAAAGGTGCATGATCCGCCGTTTGTGAGAGGATTTTCTGCGCAAGGATACGACGATCGCTGTCGACGATAGCGACCGCGGTTTCATCGCAGCTGGTTTCGATTCCAAGAACGCGCATATTTTAGCTAAACATCCGTGAAGTTATGTCGTATAACCTACCATAATCATGAAGAAGACTGAAACAATAAACACGTCGCATGGTGGCAACTGTCCTGCAAAAATCCGTATCGGAACGCGGGCAAGCCGTCTTGCCGTGGCACAAGCACAGGAAGTGAAGAACCGCCTGCTCGGTGCATTCCCGGAACTTACCCAGACCCAGATCGAGATCATCAAGATCGAGACCACGGGCGATCGTATCCAAGACCGGCACCTGGCCGAAATCGGTGGAAAAGGACTGTTTACCAAAGAAATCGAGGAAGGCTTGCAATCGGGTGCGATCGATATCGCGGTGCATTCGATGAAGGATATGCCGGCAGAATTCCCGGAAGGACTCATCATACCCTGTATCTTAGAGCGCGAAGATGCACGTGACGCCTTCCTTTCCCATAAGGTAAAGAACTGCATGGAACTGCCGAAGGGTGCAGTGGTGGGTACTTCCTCGGTGCGCAGGCAATCGCAGCTCTTAAGCGCACGCCCAGACCTGAAAGTGGTGCAATTTCGGGGTAATGTCATTACCCGTTTAGAGAAACTGAAGCGCGGCGATGTCGATGCGACATTCCTTGCGGTGGCAGGCCTGAAACGTATCGAGATGGCGGATGCGATCACGAGCGTGGTCGATCCGAAAACCATGATTCCGGCGGTGGCGCAAGGTGCCATCGGGGTGGAATGCCTATCAAAGCACGGGCACCTGCTGAAAGTGCTCGATAAAATCAACCATGCGCCATCGTTTGACCGTGTAACGGCAGAACGTGCATTTCTGCAGGAACTCGGTGGTTCATGCACGACCCCGATGGGTTGTTTGGCGGAAATCCAAGGGAATACGATGACGATCCATGCCATGGTGGCCGCGGTCGATGGCAGCGAGATACACCGTGCGGTGCGTAGCGGCAAAGTATCCGATGCGATCGCCATGGGCCGCGATCTTGGCCAGGAATTGAAGAAAAAAGGTGGGCATGTGCTCACCTGGAAGCGCTAGCATGCTCGAAAACGGCACGCTATTCGCAAAACGTATACGCGTGCTGGTGACACGGCCGGAACAGGATGCGCAACGGCTGGTGGAATCCTTGAAAAAACGCGGTGTAGAAGTGCTGCTGGAGCCCCTTCTTACCATCGAGCCGCAACAGGGTGCCAAACCGAAGATCATGGCGGAGATCCTCCGCAGGCCGCAGGCGATTCTGCTGACGTCCTCGAATGGGGTGCGGGCACTCGCACGCTTCACCGATGAACGCAATCTCCCCGTGATCACGGTCGGCACCATCTCGAGACAGGAAGCAGAACGCTTAGGGTTCAAGCAGGTGAGTGCCGGTGGCGGCGATGTGGATGCACTCGTGAAATACGTAGCGGAACACTGCAAGCCGGATGCGGGCTTCCTGCTGCATGTTGCAGGAAGTGTCGTAGCCGGTGACCTCTC
Organism: Pseudomonadota bacterium; assembly: GCA_010031735.1. GTDB lineage: Bacteria > Pseudomonadota > Alphaproteobacteria > Rickettsiales > RGZB01 > RGZB01. The sequence continues at coordinate 49,631 of RGZB01000009.1, forward strand.
GGGTGCACTGGAAGAGAAGGGGTTCGATGTACACCGCGTGACGGCGTACCGCGCCGAGCCAGTCAATCATTTAAGTGAGCGCACGAAGGCCGCGATCATCAATACGGAACTCGATGCCATAATGTTCTATTCTCCGCGTACGGCGAAAGTATTCGATGCGCTGATGAAAGCGGAAAGACTGGAATACCTGGCGCGGAACATCACGATGGTCGCGATCAGTAAGAATGTGCTGTCCGCACTTTCGTGGCGGCAGGTGCAGGTGGCAGCGGAGCCCTCGAACGATGCGATGCTGAAGTTGATTGATATGCTCCGTTCCGATAATGTAACGAGCGAATAAAACCCAGGAAACGTTATGGCAGTCAAAGAAGAGACCATCATCGAATACGGACCGGCGGGCGAGAAGAAAAAATCTTCGGCGACGGCGTTGCTTCTGATCGCGGTGCTGCTCTTCAGCTGGGCAGGCATCTTCGCAGCTGCATATTACTTCTGGTATCTGCCGAACCATTCGACGGTGAAAGCAGACGGCGCACTCGGTAACGAACTTCGTATTGCGCAGCTCGAACAGCAATTACAGGAAGTGCACCGCCAGCTTGCTGCGCAGAAAAATGATAGTGCGGTAACCGGAGTTGAGGAGAAGGTGGGCGGGCTTGAATCACGCATCTCTTCGCTTGAGGCTTCGGAACTCGCGCAGAAAAAAGAAATGCATTCTACCGCCATCATCGCGCTTCTCGCGGTGCAAGACCGCGTGGCGGATGGCGAACCCTATTCCGTAGAGATGGAAGCCTTATCCACCATGCTTGCGAAAGATAACGCCGCGAAGCCGATGCTCGAAGTGCTCGATGCCCATTCGGAGGAAGGCACCAAAACGCTTGAACAACTGCGCAGCAGTTTTGCCAACGTCGCACGGGATGTGATGCAGGCGGAATACCGTGATGCGGATAGTGTTGGCGCGCGTATCAAGCGCAGCCTTGCAAAACTCGTGGTGATACGCAAGATCGATGGCACCGGCAATGAGCGCGATAACGCGCTTGCCGGTGCAGAAGTGGCACTGAAGCAGGCAGACCTCGATGCAGCGTTGCAATCGCTTTCCGCGCTCAAAGATAAAGAGAAGGACGCCGCTGCGGCATGGATGGAATCGGCAAAAGCCACGTTCGAAGTACAGGAAGCACTCCGCAACCTCAGTGTGCGCCTGCGTGACCAGGTGATCGGTGTTGAAACCACGGCAAAAGAAGAACCGCCAGCAGAAGTGGTGTTACCCGCATCGCTCGGCGAAGTACCCGCTGATGCAAAGCCAGTAGCGGATGCTGCATCGAGCAAAGAAGATAAAAATAAAACGGCTGAGCCTGCCAAGAAACCTGGTAAGGCTTCTTCGAAACCGGCAGCCAAGAACGCCGTGAAAAAAGAAGCGGCACCATGATACGCACCTTACTCTTCTTAAGTGCTGTCGCATTACTCTCGCTGGTTGCTGCATGGATGGTGCAGAATGACGGCATGATTACAGCGGACTGGATGGGCTACCATATCGAGGCGAGTGTGGCGGCGGTCAGTTTCATACTTCTTTTGGCGGTGGTTGGCTTGGTGGTGGCGTTCTTTGCGCTCCGGCATACCGTGCGTGCACCGTCACGCTTCCTGCAGATATTCCGTTCGCAAAATGTGACGGAAAAGGGGCTCCATCAACTGACCCTGACCGTGGCAGCACTGGCCGAGGGCGATACAAAGAAAGCACTCGCATGCGCGGCGAAAGCGGAACGTTTATTGGATGACCAACCGCTTGCGACCTTATTCGCCGCTGAAGCCGCGCGCCGCGCAGGCTATGCCGATGAAGCAGAGCATAAATTCACCGAACTCCTCGGCCATAAAACCACCGAATTCCTGGGGCTCAAAGGCCTGCTTGCAGAAGCCACACGTCGTGGGGATACCAAAGAAGCACTCGTGATCGCACGTAAAGCACAGCAACGCTTCCCTCGTGCGACAGGTTTACTGCCGCTTGTGATTGCCATGTACAAGCAGGGACAGCAATGGTCGGAAATGCTGCGTGCACTGGATACACTTGAGAAACCCTATGGATTCTTCAGCCGCCAGAAACGCCCGAACCATTCGATCCATATCCGTAAAGAGCAGGCGCTCGGATGGTTGATGCGTGGTCGCCAGCTGATGCAGGAGCAACGTAAAGACGATGCGATTTCGGCCTTCAAGGATGCCCATAACCTGCAACCCGAATGGCTGCCGGCGACGTTGGCGTTACTCGATGCATACATGGAAAAAGGTCATCTGATGCAGGCGGGACGCATGATCCGCGATGCATGGCGCAAAACCCCGCACACCGAACTCGCACGCCGCTTCTTCCGTTTGCACGACAAGACGCCTGCAAAGAAACTCTATAAATTATCCGAACAGCTGGTAAGCAAAAACCCGCACCATTTTGAAAGCCACCGGTTACTTGCGGACGCGGCACTGGAGGCAGAATTCTTCAAAGAAGCACGCACGCAGCTGAAACTCGCACTTGAAGAGCGCGAAACCACAAGCCTTTGCAATCTGATGGCAGAGTTAGAAGAGAAGGAAGGCAACCGTGAGGAAGCAGACCGCTGGCGCAAGCGCGCAAGTAACAGCTATATGGACGCGACATGGATCTGCCATGCCTGCGGGCACCATTATAATGCGTGGGATTACCATTGCAGCGCGTGCGATGAGACCGAGACCATCGAATGGGAGAACAGCCACCGCATCCTGCCTGGCAGCAGCATGAAGTATCAGGCCGTTGCCAAAGCAAGCGATAAGCCCATCTGGGAAGAAGTCTAGCTTCCCCACCACCGTTATGTCTACTAGCGGAGGCTAATCAGAACTCGAAGCGGAACTGCATACCGAGCGATTTTGCGCGCTGGTCTGCACCAAAGGAAAAGTACCCACGTTTAAACGTTTCGTTCTGTTTACCTTCGAACATCGACGTCTCAGCCATGTATCTACCCTTATCGCGCTTGAGCAGGAACATACGATCATCTTCCGTGCTTGGTGTCTCATTCCTCAGATACACCGCGCCGAACTGTTTATCGGATTGATAAAGTGCAGTCTCGCTTGGGCGTTCTGCGGTACTGTAAGCCGCACGCTTCACTTCGTCTGAATCGACATATTCCATTGTATTGCATCCTGCCAAAGCCATGAGGCCCGCCAAAATGCTGGTTAGTCGAAGCCTTAGACTATTTCTAATCAGGCCATAGACCATACCTATTACCTCCAGTTTTCCAGTATAGCACAAACCCATAAAAATTCACTATGATTCGCTGTCACAGCGGGTTTGGAGGGCATAATGATGCATTGCACGGAGGCCATTCGTAAGCCAAAAACAACCGCTTAGACGATAATAAATATTTCCATGTTGCGTGAATTCGTATAACCTCTTGTTATTCGATAAGATTTTCAACAAGCTATTGGTATTTAGGGGTTATATGGGCCTAGAAGACAAACAATGTATCGCATGCCGCGGCGATGTAGAGCCACTTTCCATAAAAGAGGCCACAGTATTCCTCCCGCAGGTTCCGGGCTGGGAAATCGTGGAAAAAGGCGCCAAAATCACACGCCGTTTTACATTCAATAACTGGAAAAAAGCAATGGAACTCGTGCGCCGGATCGACGTGATCGCAGAAGCGGAAAAGCACCATCCGGATGTGAGTTTTGGCTGGGGATATTGTGCAGTGACGGTGCAAACGCACGCGATCGGCGGGCTGCACGAAAATGATTTTATTCTTGCCGCAAAAATCAACCGCGCCGCAGAAGGAATATAGAATGGTGACGAAACTGATCCCTATCGATAAGCCAGGGTTCGATGTCGATCTCGATATTCGCTACGCGACGGACAATAACTTTACCGGCAAACCGATTTACTCACGTCCGGGAAGTTACCTGCACCCGGAAGCAGCGAAAGCACTCCAATGGGCAATCGAGCTCGCAGCACTGCAGGGCTTACGTTTCAAGATATTCGACACGTTCCGCCCGCGTGAAGCACAAGTCGCGCTCTTCAACCATACGCCAGATCCGAATTTCATCTCGCATCCGGATACGGGCTCGGTGCCGCACTGCCGTGGGGTGGCGGTTGACCTGACGTTGATCGATAAGAAAGGCAAGGAACTGGATATGGGTACGGATTTCGATGCCTTCACACCGCTCTCTTTCCATGGCAGCAGGGATGTCTCGCTCGAAGCGCAGAAGAATCGCTACTTACTGATGGGTATCATGACGACGGCAGGCTGGGATTTCTACCGCAACGAATGGTGGCACTACCAGCTCTTCAAGCCGCGCGAATTCGAGATACTGACGGATGAGCTGGCTGGCACGAAGATGATGCCGAAATAGAATGCGACCCTCACCTTGGCAAGGTGATGACCATCAGTGGTTGCAGGAATCCGAATGCACGTGGCCGTGATCATGGCCGCCTTCGCTGAACTCGCCACCTTCCGGTACCGCTTCGACGGCGATCACTTCCGGTACATAATGTTTCAGCATGTTCTCGATCCCTTGCTTCAAGGTTGCTGTAGAGCTTGGGCAACCCGAGCACGCACCGTGCAATTCTAGGCGCACCACGCCATTCTCGAAGCCACGATAGACGATATCGCCGCCATCTTCCGCGACCGCCGGGCGCACGCGGGTGTCGATCAATTCTTTGATTTGTTTCACGAGGTCGGAGTCGTTTTCGTTGATGGTATTATGGGCAGAGAATTTCGCATCCTTATCCGCTTTCATGAGCGGCAGGCCTGCAACGAAATGTTCCATGATGGTTGTGAGGATAACCGGTTTGATGAGCGGCCAATCGGCATCTTCTTTTTTGGTGACGGTGATGAAGTCCGAACCATAAAACACGCGCGCGACATCCGAGATGTTGAATAACGCTTCGGCCAGCGGCGAGGCATGCGACGCTTCTTCGTTCGCGAAATCGGCAGTGCCACCCGGCATCACTTCCACCCCCGGGATGAATTTGAGCGTGTTCGGATTCGGCGTCGATTCAGTTTGTATAAACATGATGGTCTCGTTTTATAATGTCATGGATTTGTGAGGGCTGGTAAGGGAAGTTATAGAATAACCCAGTTAATTAGTCAAGATTAACCGGCGCTATATTTTCAACAGTTTTCCCTTGTCGAGATAGCTGCTACAGCCGAGGCGTTTGGCCTCGGTTCTCGGGTTAGCACTGGCAAAACCCTGCACTACTTTCGTGCCCTTCCTGCGAAGTGCAGCAATGTCTTTCGCAGGCGTGCCAATCGGTGCGTAGACACTGTCGGTCTCCTTCGCTTTCGGCAGGATACGGAGTACGTTATTCAGGATGATGGTGAAGCCGGTTGCCGGCTCATCGCCACCTGACGCGCGGATGAGATAGCGCCCACCACGACCGAGTTCATTCGTGTTCGCGCTCGAGAAAAGCGCGAAGCTGATGCCGGTGTGGAATTCGAACCCACGGCGCTCGAGCACATCGACCGTGATCGAGGTAGTGGGGAGTTGCGTTTCAAGCAGGCCAATAAGGTTTTCCAGTTCACGCACGAGTTTCTTCGCACGTTCCGGCAGTTTGATGCGCGCAAGTTCTTTGAGCGCGCTGGTGCTATCCCCCGCACATTCTACGAGTGCAAGGAGTGTTTTCCCGATATCGCCGCCGCGGCCAAGCGTGTCATAATCTTTCTTCGCGATAGCAGCGAGGAGTGCTTTCTGCTGCGATTTCTTCGTGACCGATTCCAACAGCACAAGCGGCAGGGATGGGAGACTTAAATCCACATGGATATCTTCAACACCGAGCGCTTCCAAACTTTGTGCGGCGAGTGTAATCGCTTCTGCATCGGCCGCTGCATCGCTCACACCAATTAATTCAGCCCCCACCTGCGTGATAGCGCGATCCGCGAATAATCCCTCGCCCTGAACGCGGAAGACTTCCCCGGCGTAAGAAAGACGGAGTGGGCGTGGTTCATCCGCGATACGAGTGGCGGCGATACGCGCGATCTGGAGTGTCATGTCGGCACGCAGCGCCATCATATGACGTGAACCCGGGTCGAGCAGGCGGAAGCTTTGTGCTTTCATGCCCTGGCCTTCGCCGGTGAGTAACGAATGTTCGAATTCCACCATCGGCGGCTTCACCTGGCGGTAGCCATAACACGAGAACTGTTCAAGCAGCTTGGCGATCGCGTAGGATTCTTGCTCCGCCTCACTGAGGAGGGAATCGCGAAATCCAGCCGGAAGTAATGTATTCTGTTTCTTTTTCATGGCTCGGTTCTACCCGTTTGATCGCACGCTGTAAACGGAAGAAATGAAAAAAACCTATATCCCAGCATATTAGTCGGCTACTGCAAAAAACCATTATTTATGAAGGGGTTTTTTAGAAAATCGGCAGGCACTATGTCCGGTTTTTATTGAAATCCAGAATCGCTTACCTATATAATCTACACATGCGGCAAGTCCATTAGGAATCCCGCGTTTATATAGGAGAATGAAATATGTCTGAATTTATGAAACGGAATACGAGCGTGCGCGCACAGGCAGTGGATACTGGCTATGATGTGGGCCTGCGCGCTTATATGCTGCAGGTGTTCAATTACATGGGCGCCGCGCTTGCGATCAGCGGTGTCACCGCTTTTGCGACCGCAAGCTCTGAAGCGCTGATGCAGGCGATTTTCGGCACGCCGCTCGCATGGGTGGTGATGCTCGCTCCGATTGGCTTCGTGATGTTCTTCGGCATGAAGATACAGACGATGACGGTGCAGACCGCACGCACCACCTTCTTCGCCTTCGCGGTGATGATGGGTCTTTCGCTTGCGACGCTTTTTGTCGCCTATACGGGACACAGCATCGCGCGTGTGTTCTTCATCACGGCGTCCGTATTCGGTGCGATGAGCCTGTACGGTTATACGACGAAGAAAGATCTGACGGGTATGGGCAGCTTCCTGATTATGGGGCTGATCGGTATCCTGATCGCATCGCTGGTGAATATCTTCATGAAAAGCACCGGTCTTGAATTCGCGATCTCGTTCCTGGGCGTACTGATCTTTACGGGTCTGACCGCCTTTGACGTGCAGCGCATTAAAAATACCTATGATTTCGTGAGCTCCGACCATGTCGGCAAAGCCGCGATTATGGGTGCACTGACGCTCTATATGGACTTCATCAACCTCTTCCTGATGCTGATGAAATTCTTCGGCGATCGTCGCTAATCGAAGCGATAAGGGCATAAGCAAACACCCGGCCTTAAAAGCCGGGTGTTTTTTCATGAAAGTATGCTTGTTTTTGAGGGAATAATTCCTTACATCTAAACAGGTATGGCAGATTTGGAAAACCCGATCGATAGCGCGAAGGCGCGGCTTAAAGCAGCACTACTCCGGTTAGAGGAAGTGGTAGAAAAGCGCGTGCGCGATGCGGAAATCCGGGCAGCGCAGGCGGAAGAGCATTCCGGCACGAAAGAAATCGCCTCTTTGAAGAATCAAATAGCTGCGGTACAGAAAGAACTCGTGCATCACCGCAACGAGACCCAGAAACTGCAACAGCTCTTGGGTGAAGAGCAGGAACGCGCCTCCGGCATCAAGAATGCGAACCAGATGGTGAACAACCGTTTGGACGACGTGATCTTGAGTTTACGCGAAGTGCTCGAGAACCAGGGGATATAGATGCCAAACGTGGATATCACCATCGGTAAACGTACGTTCCAGCTGTCCTGTGAAGAGGGGCAGGAACCGCGCCTTAAAATGCTTGCAGGACACATTACCGACCGTATCAAGGAAATCGCTGCCTTCGCTGACAGCAGCAACGAAACCGTGCTGCTCGCCATGGCTTCCCTTATGATGCAGGATGAATTGCTGGAAGCCGAGAAACAGGGGGCCAAGAAGGCCGCTACCGCACCCGTTCCGCCCACAGAAGATGTAAACGCCGCGGTTGCAGACGCCATCAACACGGTGGCGGAGTATATCGAGAATATCACCGCCCGTTTCGAGAAACGTTAATCCCTATTTTCAGCAGTAGCCGTTTGACGAGCTGTTTGGTTCTTGGCGGCCATGCGAACAATCTAAAAAGTAGAGGGTGCTTGCGTATGAAAGTTGCACTCGTCCAGGTCAGATTGCGTGGGATCACGAAATTCCCGAATTCATCCCGGTAGGCAGAAAAGGACACCCCTTTGAAGTGGTAGATGAACGCGTCGGTTCGGCATACCTTCTCTTCCGGTATCCGTTTGCAGAGCTCACTTTCGTTATGGATGTTGGTATAGGAGGGATTGAAGAGTATGCCTTCCCGGAGCCTGTACGCCAACACCTTCCGGTTCATGCCGAAAAAGTAGCCATTGATAAAAGGGAGTGATTTTTCGGGTTGGGTGCAATGGGATTTTACCCAATCCTGCACCTGTTGGTAATTGCGAGGGTTGGCGATGTCGATCGGGCAGTCATAATATGCTTCCATAGCCTGTAAGGGTTGGTGCCCTGCACCGTGTAAACTCGTGATAGGACCTACGATAATATGGCGTCCGAGCGATTCTATCAGGGGTTCCAGTGCGCCTTCCGGGATCAGGATATCATTATTGACGATGAAGAGCAGGCGGTAATGCGGGTTCTTTTCGAATTCGCCGTAAGCGCGGTTCCAAGAATCGGTAAGCCCTTGCGGCTTCTCTTTGGTGATGCAGCGGATGCCATTCGTGCGGCAATAACCTTCGGTGCCATCTGTCGAAGCATCGTCGATGACCAATATATCAAGTTTTGGGTAAGAAACTGTTTTTCTGAGAGAATCAACCGTATTTCTGGTGTAGGGCAGATGATTCGCGGTAGTGATAACAAACAGTATTTCATTTTGCATGTGCCCTTTATAAAAGAGTACGATGAAATATACCATGGTTTAAGTGATTTTTCGCCGAAATCCACGTGTTTTAGCCACATAGAGGATTGCTTTTTTCTATGAAATGGCCTAGATTACGAACTTGGAATGGGAACTGCGGTTTCGCGTTAGACATATATTTCCCTTGAGCCACAAT
>RGZB01000081.1 GCA_010031735.1 Pseudomonadota bacterium
GAGGCCGAGTCCCTTTGGGTCTACGACCTGGGAGGAAAAAAGTTCGTGGGTTACCCCGTAACCGACCCTGTTCCCCACCTCATGGACTCGAGCAGCCCCATCCGGAAGGTCGAGGATGCAAACGGGAATGTGGTCTACATGGTACAGTCCCTCTAACACAATTAAACTTAAAAACTTAAAAAATGGAGAAAGAAAAGTGTGACGTGTGTAAGTTCGAAAACGGACAACATCATTCTCTTTGTCCTAACAACCTAGTCAATTCCGACGCGTACGAATATCAAATCAATAGTCAAAAAGACACAACACATGAGTAGCAAAATCTCCCTCAACGAGCAGCTCTACGCTTTCAAGGAAGGCGTGATCCTCGACGCAGACGGCACGGCCAGCGAGTGTTTCAACTTCTTCGACTGGTTCTGCAAGGACTCCTCGCTCGAGAACAAGGCCAAGCGCCTGTTCCCTGTGGTCAGGAGGTTCGTCAAGCTGCACCCCGAGATCGACACCAGCTCCGTGTACGTGGTCTTCAAGAACAACTGTCCCATGTTTGGACCGCTCTACGACGACTTCCGCATCTGTGACATGGAGAGCGGTGAGGTCATCTGGTGTGTGTCGCCCAAGGATCGCCTCGGTAACTTCTCGGCCTACAGCGCGAGCAACGGTTTCAAGGATCCCACCTACTTGGGTCGGAACATGACCGAGGCCATGAAGTACGAGCCGACGTTCGTCAAGTAACGGGGGAAATGGAAAACGAGGGGTGGCAATACCGCCGCCCCTCACAACACCAAAGAAAAAAACACAGCACATGTCACCGAACTATATCGCGTACAAAATCATCGCCGCTCGCCACGGGCAAGACGCCTCCAACTTCTTCTTCGATGTGGCGTACGAAAAGGCCAACACGGATGCTGTCGCAGGAGCGAGCGAGGAGCTCTACTTCAGCGTTCACAACACGATCGCAGAGATACTGGAAAGCCCCAGCCTCACCGACTCCGCGAAGGCGGAACTGGAAAAGGTATTCCACCGCATGGTCCAACTCAGGCTGGACGGCAAGAAACTGGCCAGGAAATAACACAAACACCAAAAAAAAATGCATCACATGGCACGCACTTACACGAGGAGAGAGCTGACCGGTATGGACACTATCCAACAAGCGTGGGACGGGGACATGCTCAAGATCGATGAAACGGGTTACAGGGTGTGGCTCGTGCACCGCGAAAACCGGCAGTGGAACGGGGACTACATCATCGAAACGATGGACGACCGTGGCCGGTGGGAGCAGGAATCCATGCTCTTCTCATAGGTCGATTGGAAACCAAATAAAGGAAGGGCGCACATTCTCCAATCCCAGCTGGTTCCTCTTACACATGTTCTCGTGGATGGGTTCACCCGAGGGATATGCCTACTGGCAGTCCGTGGGAGCGAGTGCGGATCTCGAGTTCAGGATGAACCAGTTGCTGTGATGAACTGGTCCGTCGCCTAATACATCATTCACCAAAAAAACACAGCGCATGAAAAAAGCAAGCATCAGCCAAGAACTCCTCGAGAAGATTTACCACAACGTGGAAAGCGACCTTCGCGAGGAGATCGAGAGGGAGGTTCCCAAAGTCAAAAGCGTGCCTTTCAACTTCGGAACGTCGTACGCCGTCACGCGCCACTCTTTCGGACCCCTCATGATCGGCGATGGCCTGGCCCCTATCGGCCTTGAGGGCAGCTGCCTCGTCGTCGCGGACGGGTACAGCATGGAGACTCGCACTTACAAGGGTTACACGGTCCTCGTGTTCACCCGCAAGTAGCAGTCACGGAGAGGGAGGGAGCCACTGCCCCTCCCCTCCACCTACGTATTAAGGAAAAGAATATCCGAAAAAAGTTTCCTCGAGTGTTCTAGCTATCGGAGAAAGGTGTACTTTTACCCTGTCACCAAAAAACAAAGCTACCATGGAATTCAAGATCCTCCCCCTGTCCCGCGCCGAGTTCGATGCCATGATCCCCACCCGCGAGACCCTCGCCAACGTGCTGGCACGGGCCCAGGCCAACCACAAGGAAGCCCAGGACCGCCAGACCAAGGGCTGGAATTACCGCATGGAGAACTACTACAACTGCGTGGACGACTACAGCTGGGGCGGGGCCTGCGACCGCGCAGCAGCCGAGGAGACCTCCCGTGCCAGCTACAGGGTCAGCCTCGCAAAGGAGCAGCTCGAGTCCCCCACCGGCACCTTCCGCAAGACCTGCAAGGTCAGCGTCCTTGCCTACCTGGACGGTACCCCCATCGAGAACGCCAAGGTCGTCAACACCCAGTACGGCCGCTCGTGGGTGATCCCCGCCAGCAACGGTGGCCGCCCCACCTGGGTGTCCGCCGAGACCACCGCTGCCACCTACGCCAAGAAGGGGTTCACCCTCCTCGAGCGCGAGTACGAGTACGAGGCCTTCGTGATCGGTGACTGGAAGTACGTCACCCTGGTCGGGTCGACCCTGGCCCCTGCCACCCCCATGCCTGGCACCCGCAAGTTCTACCCCAACACCTTCCTCGTCAGCGAGGTCTACTCCCTCCTCGAGGGGGAGATGGTCGTCGCCTAAAAAAAGTTTCAAAGATTTTTTCTCGAAGTGATCTAGTTATCGAGGAAAGCGGTACTTTTACCCTGTCAACGACAGCTTAACCAACCCAAACCCCCTTACCATGAGCGCAACGACCTCCCCCCTCGCCCTTCGCGACCAGAAGTTCCTGAACCCCGAGACCGGCCGGATGGTCGGGTACTGGGTGGCCAAGTACAAGGGCCTCATCCCCGAAGAGCTGCTCGCCGCAGAGGCAGCAGCCAGCCGCAAGCCTGGCACCCTCGCCCCCTCCGTTCTCAAGGAGGAGGTCAAGGTCGAGACCGTCAGGGTGAAGGACCTCAAGTTCGACGAGCGGCTGTTCTCCCCCATGAGGACCAGCGACCCTACCCTGGACCCCTTCCTGTCGAACGACGGCGGCTTCATGCCTGCCAGCAACGTCGTCCTGGTGGGTGGCCCCGGCGTCGGTAAGACCACCGTCTCCCTCAGCATCCTGTCGAAGCTCTCTCGCAAGGCCAAGGCGCGAGTCCTCTTCGTGTCCGGCGAGATGACCCGGATCGACATGTACCGCTACTGCCGCAGGTTCCCCGAGTTCGCCGATATGGAGACCCTCTTCCTCGCCGATTACGCCACCGAGGACTCCAGCCCACAGTTCGCCCTCGAGAACGCATTCGAGGAGGGATACGATGTCATCCTGATCGATTCCTGGGCGGAGGTAGCCAACACGGTACGGGACCACAACGGGTGGGGCAGCAAGCGCGCCGAGTCCTGGATCCTGGACCTGATGCAGAAGCAGAACGAGGGTAACAACGGGCGCAACTCCCTCACCACCTTCATCGTCATCCAGCAGGTCACCAAGAGCGGGGACTTCCTCGGCTCCAACCGCCTGAAGCACATGACGAGCGCCATGCTGGAACTGTACCGCGACAACGACCTCGACACCTGCGTCATGGAGTTCAGCAAGAACCGCCTCGGTATGGTCGGCGACCAGATCGCCTACACCATCGCCAACGACACGGTCCGGTTCCACCCCCTGCCCACCTTCAGCGACGGTACGGAGGAGGCCGAGCCCGCCGAGTGAGGGGGCCAGGGCTGCTAGCACCCCGCTTACACCTACTTTTTAGATTTACTTTTTTAGATCTAATTGCAGGCGGGTTGCTAGCACTTGCCGTCGGGTTGCCGGCGCCATGCCAAAGATCGGATTTATGTAGACACGCTTGCCGGCAGGGGGGCCCCGGGCCCCTGATTAAACTCCCCATTATTGGAAATTTTCACAACCCAAAAAAATAAATCCAAATATACACGCAAGTCGCCGCTAACCCCAACCAGGAGAGACAAGGGAACGGGATAGGGATTCTCCCACCCCCGTCCAGTATTTTCGGGTTTGCGTCGTTTTCGTTATTTATGTAGAAAAGCAGAATGAGATTCGTAGTCAACCTAGTCATAGTCATGGCCCTTGCCACCCAGGTGTCGCACGCCGCGTGGCTCTTCAACGACATCGGCAAGCCCAACGACGGCACCCTGCCCTGGATGGGTTGGGTGTTCGCCCTCAGCCTAGAGACTTCCATCTTCATCTTTACGGTGTACGGTCGGAAGGGAGTGGCCACCTTCTTCGCAGTCGTGTCGACCCTGATCAACCTGTTGTATTACTGGATAGAGGCGGCCGTGTCGTACAAGTTCTTCGCCATGCTCGTGATCAGCCCAATCATTCCCACCACGATCTGGTACTACTCGGAGCTGATCACCCTGCTGCGGGCCAAGGAGGAGGAGGACTCGGCCCCGATCGGAGGGTACTACGGGCAGCCAGACCCGGCCCAAACCCCGCCAGAACCGGCTCCGCAACCTGCTCCGGTTCCCCAAACCCAACCGACTGCCCAGACGTCTTTGGTCGCGAAACCCAAGCGGGTCAACAGTAACGCCAAGCCGAAGGGGCAGAGCGTGGCCAGCAGCGCGAGGGAAGTTCGGGAAGACGTTGGGAACCTGATCGATACTCCGCCGCCAATGCCAGCCCCATCCTCGCAGGCAGCAGCGTCCTCGCAGGCCCTCGCGTCCTCTCAGCCATTGGATCCCCTCGAGGATTGGGAAATCACGGACGAGGCCGATTGGCGGGAGAATCCTGCGCGCACCGCGAACTAATTCTTTACTCGATCGAGCGGGTGCGTTAGGTTTGTAGAAACAAACAGTTATGAGCAAGAGGTCAATCAAGTCTTTCGTGGCCACTCTGGCC
>RGZB01000082.1 GCA_010031735.1 Pseudomonadota bacterium
CCCCCGAGCTCAGGATTGATCCCGCCCTTCTCCTTGATGAACTCAATCAGGTTCTTTCCGTACACTTCGCTCTCGCTGGGGATCTTCCCTGCGCGGAGCGCATCAAGCATAGGGTCAATCGATATGTCCGACCGGGTGTCCTGAGTCAGCACACCAGGCAGCGGCCTGGACACGCTCAGACCGTACTGCTCGGCCAGAGCCATCGGGTCCATGCCTGCCCGTTCTGCCAGGTTCACGATCGCCTTTGCGTAGCTGGTCGCGTAGGCTTCAGCGGTCGAGCGATCCGTGCCGACATCAATGAGGTTCTGTGCAAACTGCGTCTTGATCGCCTCGGCGGTCTTGATCTGCTCTTCGGTCTTGAGCTCCTGCTGCGCGAGCTCCTGGAGCTTCTTCTCCTGCTCCTTGCGCTCGAGCATCGATTCGGCATACTCGCGCATGGTCATGTCGGCCTGGTTGAAGCGGATGTCCTCCAAAAGCGCATCATGATGCTCGGTCTTCGCAATCGTAGACGCGTAGTTCTCGACCGGGATCATGACGTCAGTTCCAGCGGAAGTTGCTTCCTTGTGGTTCTTTGCTCCAATCTCCTCGGCAACGATTGCGGGGTCTACGCCTTTCGACTGAAAGTAAGCGTTGAACTGCTCGGCAGGAATGAACACATTCTCGACATTCCCGCCCTCTTTGATCGTCCGAACAAGCTCCTGATACCTCTCTGGCATCCGCTGAAGCAGTTTTGATTCCTTCGCAGTATCGCTAATGGCGCGAAGCAGATCCTGTGTTCTTTGAATCCGACGGGCCTCTGCCCGCCCCGCTGCCGAATCATAAATGCGGTTAGCGGCACCACCGGCCAGGCCAAGACCGATAGATCCAACAAACGCGTCAGCAAAGTTCTCACCCATGCGCTTGCCCGCTTCGCCAGGAGCGATAGTCTCAAACTGACCAGGTGACATGAGCTTCGCGGTCTCGCCGCCCAGGATCGTGGAGAGCTCTTGCACGGCCTCTGTCAGGCCCTCGATCGTTGCGGTCTTGACCGTGGTCTTGCCGAACTGAGCGAGCTTTGAAACGAAAGATTGATTCTTGAGAAGCTCTTTGACCGCGGCCTTCGGACCCATTGACAGGATCTTCTCGAAGCCCGGAAACATCTTGAGCATTGCGTATTCACCAACGAGCTCAAGACCGCCATTGAGTAGCCCCACCGTCATCGCCGCTCCGCGAGCAACTGACGGATCGAGCGGTTGCCCATTGGCCCCGCGGATGTCCTTGAACTCGTCCCAGGCAAACCCAGCTTCCATCTTGTAGGCCGCGACTGCAGTCCCGGCAACAAATCCTGCGCGACCACCTAGTAAAGAAGCCCCAGGAACAGTGACGATCTCTTCAGGAAATAACGCTTGAGGCCCAAGCTGACCCGCGATCGTAGCTGCGACAGCACTCGCGCTTGCGCCAGCAAGCCCGGTCTTTACGCCCTCGCGAACAGAGCCGTACATCTGACGACCGGAATATCCAGTCTGGCCCAGGAAATACGAAAGGCCGGAGTTGTCCTTCTGCATTTCATTGCCAAGGTATCCCATGTCGGACTTGAGCTTCTCGCGCCTAGCCTGCTGTGCTGAAGTGATTGAGCCCTCGAGATCTGCGTAGTGAAGATTCCCGAGCTCGTCTTGAATCGATCCCTTCTCGATCCCTTGCTTAAACGCTTTCCATCCGTTCTCGAGCTTTTGCATCACGCCGATGTCGTCGTGAGACACGGTGGCGTTTTGAGGGTCTGAAAGAAATTTGGACGCCTTCGGGAAGTCGGTGGCGAGCTCGTCGTAGTTGATCGATTCGATCCTGGCCTGAGTCTTGACCTTCTCTGGTATCGCCTTCGCGGTCTCAAGAGGAACGCCAGTCTGGGCGGAGAGCTTTTGCATCTCTGATTCAAAGTCTGGCTGAGCTTCCATCGCCGCCCCAAGACTTGTCCGAAGCGCAAACCTACCCTCTGACGGCTCCTTTTGGTTTAGGTATTCCGTGACCGCTGAGTTGATGTCTTTTTCTTCCATTTACCATTTCCCCGTTGCGCCAGAGCTCTGCTTCTTCTTCTTGCTTTCAAGCATCCAGTAAGCGTTGAGCACATCCGAATCAGTCGGCTCAATACCCCGGTTATTGAAATCCTGCTCAATCAGTTTTCTCACATCAGTTGGAATATCGGAAGCCTTCATATTGAGCATCCGACCTTGTTTGTCGGATGAGAACCAACCGCCTTTTGTCATCGTGCTTTGAGCAAAGAGCTTGTCGATGAACTTCTCGAGCTCCGCGTCGCTCATCTTTTTTCCGTCCTGCATTTGCTTCTCGATCACGGCGTCGTTGACATACTTGAACACGGAGGACACGCGCATCATTTCTGACTTGTTTGTGTCCTTTGGACTCGGATCGATCCCCAGCGACATGAGCCTGTTGTTCACAATGGACTTGACCGAAGCCGAGTTGATGTCGTCGAATTTGTCCGACGACCGACCAGTGATTTGCTTTGATCGCTCGTTCGCGAAATGCTTGAAATCCGACTGGCTGAGCTCCGATCGCAGGCGATAGAACTCGTCATCGCTCATGGACTTGAGTTGCTCTGGATACTGTGTGAGCTGGAGGTAAAGTGCCTCGTTGGTATGATCGTCTCCGTTGCGAATGTCGTTCGCGAACTTCATGACACCTGAGAGCTCCTTTGGAGGAATCGCAGCCTGAAGCGCAGCCGGGAGTGCTGCATAGTCTCCGCCGTTTGCAACGATCATCTTCATCGCGTTTGCAACCGTTGCGTCGTCCTTTTGCTTGATCGCCTTCTCGATCTGATCGTATTGCCGGCTTGCTTCATCGACCGCAATCTTTACCCGGTCCGTGCTTGCATCTGGCCCCAAAGAGTCGCGCACCTGGCGGTGGATCTCGAGCAGGCTAGGCTTTTCAAACTCGCCCTGACCAGAGTTGTAAGCCTTCATGTTCTTCTCGACGTAGTTTTGAGTCTCGGTAGGCAGATACTCTAGATAGCTTTTCATCTTCCCGGCGTTTGCGCTCGGAATTTGAGAGTCTTTAACAGCCTTCTCCATCGCCTCTCTAACCGCCCTAGGACCGGCGTTGTATGCGGCATAAGCCAGGTCAATTCTGCCGTTAAAATCCTTTAGCTGCTTTTCAAAATAAGCCTTGCCTAGAGTTTCGTTGTATTTTTCATCGTTGTAGAATCTTTCTTCATCCCACTCCAATCCTGCGAGCTTTGCTGCTTCTGGACCTGTAGAAGGAAGAAGCTGAGCTTTACCGATTGCGCCTTTTGAGCTTTTCAAAGGATTGCCAGCGGCATCAAATTGACGACCGCTAGACTCCGATCCGATCGCAATGTTGAAAGCCCGATCGATGTTGCTTGTCATCATCTTCGGAAGGTTGCCGTTAATGACCGTCTGAGCGGCCTGAATCCCGACCTTCTTGTCCATCTCCTTTGTGACCAGGCCCTCGACGTAGAGCAGATCATTGGCTTGCATCTGGTCCTTGTACTTGTTCTTGTAGCCCTCGGCGTATGCGACATTATTCTTTTCGATCGCTGTGGAAATCGCAACTTTGTGAGCATCGGACAATGCTTTCTTCGCTTGAACTTCAGCGAACTGCGCGGAGTTGCTCTCCATCATTGCCTTGTCGTAAGCGGCCTGCTTGACGCGATTGACGGCCTCATCGACCGCGACCGGGTCGTTGTACCGAAGACCGATCTCGTTCAGACCGTTTGAGATTACGCTGTCCTTGACCGACTTCTGGAAATGATAGAACTCGTCGGCTTCGTGCTTTGTTGCCTGGGCTCCAAAGTTGACCTTGATCCTATCTGCCTGCTCCTTGAACATGAGCTTTTGAGCGTCATTCCCAAGACCCCCGTAGATCTCGTCGTACTTCTTGTTCAAGGTCTCAATGTAGTCGTCCTGAAGGCTCTTTCCGCTCTCGCGCTGAAATGCGCTCGATCCGCGCTGATTCAGAAACCCCACGTCTTTGTCATAGGTGAGCTTGAGCTCTTGCTCGCGAAACTTCTCGACGGCCTCTTGGACGCGTGCATCGTTGGCTTGTTTTTGCAGGTCGATAAAGATGGTTGCCCCAGCGCTTCCAGCCTTTTGAACCGCATCTCCTAGCTGGCCTAGCTGCTTTGCTGGCAAAGATGCGATCTCTGGCGTGACGGGCGCGTCAAGACGCTGCCCTGGCATGCTGGATGGAGTAACCTGAAGATTGTCGTATGTTGGTACGCGAGGCATAGGTTAGGTCCCTTTTTTTGTTTTCTCGAGCTGATACCAGTTGGCTCCTACTGATCCAGCTCCGGTTAAGAATGTAGAAGCGCCTTGCATCCAAGGACTAATCCCATCCGCGGCAGCTCGCTGAGCTCCTGCCTGGGCCTGATAATTCATTCCCTGCGTCCGGTATCCAAAAGCTGCTCGAGCCGCATTGGCGCGGATCGTAGCCATGTCTTCCTCGGCCATGTAATCGGTCGATTCAATGATGTTCTTGGCCGTGCCTTCGTTAAGCACAATGCCGTTCGCTGCCATTGCTGCACGCTGAGATCCTTTCAGATTCTCTGCCTGGAGCTGAAGCCTGCGCTGCTCTGTGCGCCCCTTCTCGAGCTCCTGCTCAGCAGAAACCTCGGCAAGCCTGGCATTGATCTCAGAGATACCAGCCTGATACCTGTACGCGTCCTGCTGAGACTGCGCTGCAGAAATACCAGCTCCAACCGAAAGACCAAGGCCAGCGCCTTGCATACC
>RGZB01000083.1 GCA_010031735.1 Pseudomonadota bacterium
GGGTGGGTTCTTGTCCGTTGCCACTAGCGACCTCCTGCAGGTTGCGGATTATTATTGGTCTTCGGCGCTTGGATGATGTTGTCGTTGAATACGCAGACGACGTCGTCACCGCGGCGCAGTGAGAATTGCGGCAGTACGCGTTCGACGATCACATATTCACCGTCGGTACGCGACACGAGCGGCACTTCGCTACCGTTCGGATCAACCGCGTTGAAGCCTGGCACCACCGCATTGTTGTTGCGGAACTTGAAGAAGGTGAACTGACCGTCATCGAACACTTTGATCGGTGCCAGGTCAGACGGGCCGTTCAAGCTATAGTTGAAGTTGTATGCTGCGTCGATGAGCGCGCCGGATTCAAACGTATGGTCGCTCGGGCGACGTTTCTTGCCATCGAAATCGAGTTCTGGATAGTAGAAGCGCACGACATAGATCAGGTCTTCGTCGCGTTCGAATTTCGACGTGAGTTCGAATTGGTAGGCACGTTTGTTGGTGACAACCGTTAAGTTGGTGGTAACGCCTTCTTTGAGCGCTTTTACGAACAGGCGTTGTCCTGCCGGCGTGATTTTCCATGCCACGGAATCACCCACGGACACCGTTTCGATCTGTTCTTTGTTGGCGAATTCGATATTCGACTGGAAGCCGTATTTCGCTACCACACGGAACACCTCGTTCTCACCATACACATAGGTACGGACACGGCTATCGGTGGCGATGGGATTTGCAGCATACACGGCCAGAGGGGCAGTGAGTGAAAATGCTAAAACTGCGCTGATACAAAGCTTACGTAACATTAGACTGCTTCCTCATCGTTGCGATAATTGACCACCTGGAACCCGAGCGGGTTGATGTAACGTTCTGCCAGGCTCAAGTTCAGGTCGAAGAATTCAAAGTCCACCGTGATTACGCGGTGGAGTTCGCCCTCCCTCGAATCGTTGATCAGCACGCGTGCCTGCACCTTCTTCGCTGTCAGGAAGGTCATGGACTTCAACGAGACACGGCGGGTTTTGTTGCCGAGGTGGATAGGGCTCTTCGGGTTATCTAAGCCCACGGATTTGACGAATTCGCCGTACACCTGGCCGGAAGAGAGCAGGCGTACCACATGGCCGTAATCGAACGAATAGTTATATACGTCGTAGCCTTCGCGGGCGTTGATGTATTTCAGGACGAAATAGCGGATAACGGCCTCATCGGCCTTGAATTTGCTGAAGGTGTTCTGATCGACCACCGTGGTGATGCCGGTCTTGCTTTCGATCTCGAGCACGAACGGTTCGAAGGTCTTGCTTCCTGCGATACGCGCGACGGCGAAGGTGGTGACGCCCAGGCCCGCGAGCGCGAGCAGGGTGATGAGTGCCAGGATGTTACGCTGGACGACCACGAATTGGTAGCGATCCGCGTACCAGTTCTTTGCGGCTTCTAACTGACCATTTTTTGGTTTCTTTTTTCCAAACATCGTTTCAGCCTGCCCGACTTGCAGGGTTTGCTCAAGGAGCATGCAAGTATGCTGCTCATTTTATGCATTTTTTTGGCTGTTGTATAGTAATTTTGCAACCGTTCCTGTGCGTACGGCTGCCAATCTCGGCCTAATCCTGCGATGCGACTTGCGATTTGAGCGGCAGGCTGGCGATCAGGTGATCGATGTCCTTCATCTGCGAATGGAACTCGGCCATCTCGGTCTTTCCGAGCGTGCGTCCCGGTGTGGTTTTTACCTTCGCCGGATTCACTTGCTGGCCATTGATATGCACTTCGAAATGCAGATGGGGGCCGGTGGAAACGCCGGTCGAGCCGACATAGGCGATCACTTGACCCTGCTTCACGCGGCGGCCGTTTTTCATGCCGGTGGCAAAGCGACTGATATGGCCGTACGCGGTCGCGTAACCTGCGCTATGGCGCAGCCTGACATAGTTACCGTACCCACCTTTTTTACCGATCTCTTCGATGACACCATCGCCTGCGGCATAGATCGGTGTGCCGAGCGGTGCACCGAAGTCGATACCTTTGTGCATTTTGCTATACCCTAAGATCGGGTGGCGGCGCAGGCCAAAGCCAGACGTGATGCGTGCGCCATTCACCGGTGTGCGGAGCAGGGCTTTCCTGACGCTCATGCCTTTTTCGTTAAAGAAATCCTCGGTGCCGTCCTTGGCGGTGAAGCGGTAGATCTTCATTTCCTGGCCACCGGTGGTGAGTGTTGCTTGGATCAGGCCGCCATCGCGGATTTTACGCCCCTCGTCGTCGTGGTAGGTCTCGTAGAGTACTTCGAATTTGTTGCCGACCTGGATGTCGCGCTGGAAGTCGACATCGTAGCTGTAGGCGAAGCCCTTGCCATCCACCTCTTTGAAGTGGATCTCGAAGGACTGGCCGACATTGATGCGGCGCACGTCGAATACCTTACGCAGGGAATCGGTGATTTCGGTGGCTTCCTTACCGTCGATCCCCGCACGGGTCAGGATCTCGCTGAAGGTATCGCCACGCTCGACACGCACTTCCACCACGACCTCATCACCGATCTTGCGTTGGACCGGCTCTTCTTCGGTTGCCGCGGATTTGGCGGAGGATGGGATTTGCGCGGTTTTAGACGGAGCGGACTGACCCTTGGTGATCAAGGGTTTGCTTTCCGAGGTGATGACGATACGGGAGCTGCGCTGTGAGGGGTTATGAATCGTGACCATGTGCGCGGTCAGAATGCCCAGCACAAACATGAACAGTCCGTACAGAATCGTGAAACGGTGGACTTCGATCCACCCTTTACAAAACACTAATAGGCCAGAAATACGAGACATCTCGCTCCGCTTATCACTTGATAAGCGCGCAATTTAACCGCTTTGGGTACAAATGTATAGTATTTATTTGTAAAGCAGGGGCAGAAATCTGCCCTTTCGTGACAAGTTACCTACAAGGCTGACCCATATGATGGTTCCCTTTTCCCCTTAAGGACGGGAACGCAGTATTCAAAGCCCTAGCCGTTGCCGTTCGGGGCTTCGTGAGATACAGTGCCGTCTCTCGGCGGATGTTTTTCCATGAAAAAGTGTACGGAGTCGGCCAGCGCCTGATCGATGGATTCATTGAATCGGACGATGTCTTCCAGATCGCTAGTGAGCATTACGATCTGGGATTTGACCCACAACTTGATGATACTGGCCCGGAGTGCCCGATATTCCATGATCATCTGCACGAGATTGAAGCCCACATCATAGCGCAGTACCCCGTGGATGGAGCCGACGCTATCCCTGCGCGGAATGGATTTGCCATGGGATTTATCTATTTGCTGCTGTGGTGTCTGTATGCATTCGATGTCATCGGCGATGAAGAACAGGATTTCATGGATATGATCGCGCAGCTGGAGATAGGTTAAATCCGGCGCGATACTCCTGGCGAAAT
This sequence comes from Pseudomonadota bacterium, assembly GCA_010031735.1. Taxonomy (GTDB): domain Bacteria; phylum Pseudomonadota; class Alphaproteobacteria; order Rickettsiales; family RGZB01; genus RGZB01. The sequence goes on from RGZB01000083.1 coordinate 3,376, forward strand.
CGATCCATTCTTCTGTGATGGAACTGAGATTCTGGCGAATGAAATGGCAGAGACGGAGATTGCTTTTGGGAGAGGCCTGTATTTGATGCATACCATGGTTACGCTTAGAAAAAGTTGAAGCCAACTGATTCTACATTACTGCAGGTGGAGATAAAAATTCGATAAGGAAATGCAGGGAGCAGGCGCTGTCTTAAAGACCGACCAAACCTTGGGCGAACTCCTCGGGCTTGAAGGGCTTCAGGTCTTCGGCTTTTTCACCGACCCCCACGGCATGGATCGGGATGCCGAATTTGCGCGCGAGTGCGACCACGACGCCACCTTTCGCGGTGCCATCGAGTTTAGTAACGATGAGGCCCGTGATACTCACTTTTTCCTTGAAGATCTCGACTTGCGAATGCGCGTTCTGACCCGTCGTGGCATCCAGCACGAGAACGGTATCGTGCGGTACGGCTGCGTTCTTTTTCTTTAAGACCCGCACGATTTTGGCGAGCTCTTCCATCAAGCCCTCTTTGTTCTGCAGGCGACCGGCCGTATCCATGAGGAGGATGTCGACACCCTTGGTTTCGGCGACCTCGAGCGCTTTGAAGGCGACGCTCGCCGGATCGCTCTGCGCCGGGCCTTTGATCACTTCGCATTTCGTGCGCTCGCCCCAGATGGTGAGTTGCTCCACGGCGGCGGCGCGGAAAGTGTCACATGCCGCGAGCATCACGGAATGGCCTTCACCGCGATAATGTTCCGCGAGCTTGCCGATGGTGGTGGTTTTACCGTTGCCATTGACGCCGACGACCAGAATCACGTGCGGTTTTGCCTTGGTGATTTGGATGGGTTTGGCGACCGGTTTTAATATTTCCGCGATCTTCCCGGCCATCGCGTGTTTGACCTCATCGCTCGTGATTTCCTTGTCGAAACGGCCTTTCGCGAGTGCGGCCGTCACTTCGGCTGCCGCAGTGACACCGAGGTCGGCCGCGATCAGTAATTCCTCGAGCTCCTCGAGCATTTGGTCGTCGAGTTTGCGTTTGGTGAAAAGCGAGAAGCCCTTTTTCTTGGGTTTTTCTTGCGGATTTTCTACGGGCTTTTCTGCAGGCTTTTCTTTGCGTGCGACTGGTTCTGGTGTTTTTGTGGGCGGGGCAATTTCCTCTGCAGCTGGCAGGGTAGGAATGCGTTCAATCGCTTGCTCGGGAATAGGCGTTTCTGCCGGCGTAATATTTTCTACTGTATCCTCAACCGCTACTTCATCGGCAGTCTTACCACCGACGATATTGCCGATGCCCTCCGTGATCTTGGAGGAACTTTTGGAGAGACCCTG
>RGZB01000084.1 GCA_010031735.1 Pseudomonadota bacterium
TCGATGACCGGATCTTCCACAAAGACATCTCCGATCACCTCGAAAAGTACAGGCACCGCGGCCTGGGCCTTCTCCCGAGGGTCCGGCACACCATGATCGCGGGCGACACACACTTCCCGTTCGACAACAAACCGGCGATCGACAGGTTCATCGAGCATGTCGAGATCAAGCAGCCGAAGGTCGTGATTCAGATTGGCGACCTTTACGACATGTTCTCGCACGGCAAATTTCCGCGCAGTCAAAACATTTACACACCAAAGGCCGAGATCGAGGAGGGCATCAAGCGAGCTCAGTCCTTCTGGGAGCGGATCAGGAAAGTCGCCCCGGATGCGGAGCTCCACCAGGTCGTCGGGAACCATGACATCCGCCCGATCAAGCGGATCATCGAATCCTATCCAGAGGCCGAGATCTTTTTTGAGTTCGAGCGCCTGTTCCAGTTCGAGGGCGTCCAACTCCACTCCGACATCCGCGAAGAGGTAGACATCGATGGGATCAAGTACCTGCACGGATACCGCACGAAGCTGGGCGATCACATGGAGTTTATGCGGAAGTCCTGCGTCGTGGGCCACTCGCACCGGGGCGGCGTCGCGTACAAGAACTTCTTCGAGGGCGTGCTCTTCGAGCTCAATGCCGGATACCTGGGCGATCCAGAGGCCAAGGCGCTGGGGTACACCTCGCAGCGTCATACGCACTGGACGACCGGTTATGGGGAGCTCGACATCTTCGGGCCGAGGTTCATCCCGCTATGATTCCAAGCCGAGTCCGCATCAAACGAAACGCTGTCTACAACGTGGTCTACCAGGCTGAGATCGAGGGCAACAAACACCTCGAGGGGTTGTGCGTTCGGATCACGGTGCCAGGTGAAAGGCCGGTCCGTCAGATCATCTTGAAGAAAGGCATGAGCCGCACGCAAACCGAGCTCGCCTTCATCCACGAGCTCATCCACGCGATCGAGTTTGAATACGAAATCGCGATCCCGCACGCGCTGATCTATCTGCTCGAGGCCCCAATTCATAAAATACTCAAGCTCAACGATTGGATTTAGTTGACCGGATTGCAACACCCCACGATCATTAAAGAAGGGGGGTGTCCATGAGGGTCACATTGTTTCTGTTCGTTTTGTCTGGCTGTGTAATCAAGCATGAACCAAAGATGGTTCAGTCTCCGCTGCGAGCGCCTGATCCAAAGAAGATCATTACGCTGGTCTGCGACGAGAAGTGCTCGGAAGGAGAGCGCCTTCGGCTTGCCATTCTCGAGGCCAAGCTAAACGAAACTCTCGGCAGTCAATGCTTCGAGGATTTCATCACGGCGAAAGGGCGTCCCTATCACATGCTCAATGGGAATCCCGAGAGTGTCGTGAAAACGATGCGGACCCCCCAGGTGATCCTGGTGAACTACTTCTTTCACCCGGCTTTTGGCCTGGCTGGGTTTGACGTAGCCGAGCAGCCGGTGATCCACATGAACCGCGCCTCGATCGCGGCTTTCGGCATGAATGCCTGCGCCGAGGCGTCCGTCATGGCCCATGAGATCGCGCACGTCAAAGGCTTCATGCACCGCGGGAACGAGAACAACGAATACAACAATTCGACTGTTCCATACGTCATCAATCACGCATTCGATCCGAAGCGCGAAGACTATCGCAACGGCGGCTGCTGTCTCTGAGAATGGCCGACCGGGGGTTTGACCCCCCGGCGGTGCATGGAATTCTGGATTGTTTGTTGGCAAGGGAAGCCTGAGCCGAGTGGCGATCGCCTGGATCGAGACTTCAAAGTAATACTAACAGAATGGTAATTGGTGCAAACAAGAAAACAACGATTATCGTTAAAAGTGCGACAACGTCCATTACTTGCTACTCCGGATCACCCGGATGCAAAAATCTATCAGCGAATATGCAAACAGACCTCCGAAAGTAATGCACATTCCAGCCAAGAAAGCCAATCGGCATATCTCCAAAACCTCGTTCATTTCCATTCTTTACCTCCGTGTTTGATCAGAAAATACATGATGAATCCTGTTGCCATGCCAGAGACCAGGCATATTGCAATGACGATTATGACGCCACACAAATATAAGAACGAGTTCATCCCAGGATCTCCTTCTTTTTAGACTTGAGCCAGACCGCCCAATCGGTGCTGTTCATGGCTGGCGTGATCTTCTTGTTGTAGATCGGGCCGTTGTGCTTTTCGAGCGCCTCGACCGCTTTGTCGAATCCGCGCTCCTCTGCGGTTTTCCTGATAGCTTCGATTGCGTGGACCTGCTTTTCATCAATGTTCATACGTCCTCACCCTCGATGATTTGCCAGGTGTTCTGTGCCAAGAAATCCGCCGCCGCGATAAACCCGTTTTTCTCAAGGCAATCGATTCCTTTTTCCAGACCGCGGAACTCAGCCTCGTAGTTTCTTTGATCGGAAGATTCCGACAAAGCCTTTTCCCATAACCTCTTGTAGTATTCAGATGGAGTCATTTTCCTTTTCCTCCGCAGGTACAGATGTAGATAAGACAATTAGGTGCGTGTTCCATTTGTTTCTCCCCGTCAAAACTTTTAGTAAAAATTCATGTAAAATACCCCACCGACTCCGTTGCTTCAACCCTGCACAGGTTTCGGAGCCGGTGGGGCTTGCCAGTATATCCGGCAAAATTTTGATTTACCTTTTCTCTATAGCGTTGCTTGGCACAAAAAATATATACTTTTTGTGACAAAAGAACCAAAACTGGCAAGGCTTTTAAGCTAATATGACTTTTTTCCTCCAAAAATTTCAGGGCATTTTTTCATTGCCCGAGAAAGGTCAAGATCCGTTGGATAATGCTTTAGACAAGATCTGGCCTCTTGCCTAATCCATTTTGGAACCTTCGGGGTCTGCTTCGGATCTAACAGCATCCTCAGAAGCTCCCTCGTGTTCTTGAGAGCGTAACTTCTTTCGATTGGTATGGTCATCGCTGACCACCTCTCAGCTCGACATCTCGAAGCGTTCCGCCCATTTGCTTTACCTCGAGAATGAACTCGTTTAAGATGACTTTCTCGTTTGCTCCCTCGAGCTCGTGGCTTGTAAAGCAGGCCACGATCCCCGTGCCCATGTTCTCCTCACTCCGATCCGCGTCCTCGAACACGTTCGCGAACACGATGCCGTTCTTCCCCTGGTAGGACACGAAGTCCTTTCCGGAATCCACGGGCTCGGCAAACGAGATCAGGTTCGGGATGAACAGGTGCGACCGGCACCCGGTACGCTGCTCCGCGATCGGGAGCACGCGCTTGAACAGCCCGCAAGTCCATGTGCCGTCGTCCTTTGGGGTGGAGAACGCGCAGGTCCGGCAGCTCTTTTGAGGGATCTCTCCCTGGTGGCAGATGGACTGGTGGTCGCAGAACTTGCATTGATACCAGGCAGGGTCCTTGGACATCTTCTCGGGCGGTGTCCCGTAGTTGATGATCCGCTCGGCACGATTGAGCAGGGCTTGGAATATCTCCTTATCAAAGTGGAGCCATTCCGAGTAGAGCTCGTCCGTGTCTTTGTTGACCGCGAGATAAAGCGCCCGGTCGATCTCGGCGAGACCCATGTAAACCTGCATCTGCGCGAAGTGCTCGGGCTTGGCCTTCACGACGGAGCTCTTTTCGAGCTCGGCAAACGACTTCGAGGAGTGGGTCTTCATCTCGACGATCGCCCATGACTTGGGGGCTTCTGGCAGTCCGCGCACGACCGCGTCGCAGGAGCCGCCGAAGTGCCCGCCGTGGGCGCTGAATTGGAATTGCTTGCCGTTCTCGTCGCGCTCGTGGACCTCGGCTCCGATCGCTTTGAGCTCGTCCAGGAACCTGGACTCCTCGCGGATGCCGGTGTTGAACAGGCGCAGGATGCGACCGCTGAACTTCTTTTTTGTGGTCCAGCGGAAGGAGTACCAGAGCGCCCGGTCGCATGGCTTGCCGATCTCGGACGCGCCCAGGTGGGGCCGGTTTTGCTGCGGTTGTGATTCGTAATTCTTTAGGATTGCTTGAGCTGTTGTTCGGACGTGGACAGGTTCAGGTATTTTCATAGGTGAGTCCTTTCAAAATTGCAGACCCCTCCACGGCTCTCTGGGTTTGTAGTTGCGGTCCGTGGAGAGGTCTGCTTCGGTTGACTACTTGCGCTTCCAGACAGGTGTCGACGCTACCTGGGGCGCTTGTTGTCCGCCGTTACTTGCTGCTGCGTATGCAGGTGCCGATGTTCTCGGAGTGTGTGGCTGCGATTGTCCGGCTGGCGAGTAACCTTTGATTCTGTTCTGAGGACCGTATTCCCCTTTCCCTTCCTCGACCGCGATCTCGAGGGTGACCGGGATGTCGTGGAGCTGCTCGGAGTCCGAGAGCTGCATGACGCCGACCGCCCGGCAGAGTGCTGAGAGGGTGCGCTGGGCGATGTCTTCCGCGGTCTTGTTCGCGTTCCTGATGTTCAGGCGCTCAAAGATCTTGCGTCCCTTGTGCTCGCCTTCGACGATCTCGAAGGTGATCTGAAGGTATTCGCCCGTGTTGTTCTTGGTCGCCTTCATCTCGGAGGCGATCGCGACAC
>RGZB01000085.1 GCA_010031735.1 Pseudomonadota bacterium
TTGTGGGTGTAATCGTAGTCGATTTTCTTGGTGATCGTTTCACGGTAAGCCACCTGCGGAGCACCGATGTTCGCTTCCACGCCGAATTCGCGTTTCATACGGTCCACGATGATCTCAAGGTGTAACTCGCCCATGCCTTTCAGAACCGTTTGGCCTGTTTCGTGATCGACCTGTACGCGGAGCGACGGATCTTCAGAAACCAGACGGCCGATAGCAACGCCCATTTTCTCTTGGTCAGCGGTGGATTTCGGTTCAACGGCCACTTCGATCACCGGTTCCGGGAATTCCATACGCTCTAAGATCACCGGATTTTCCGGATCGCACAGTGTGTGACCGGTGGTGGTGTCTTTCAAGCCAGCGAGTGCGACGATGTCGCCCGTGTTCGCTTCTTTGATATCTTCGCGTGAGTTTGCGTGCATCAGAAGCATACGACCGACGCGTTCTTTTTTGTCCTTCACCGAGTTGATGAGGCCATCACCTGCTTTTAATGTACCGGAGTAGATACGTACGAAGGTGAGGGAGCCGACGAACGGATCCGTCATGATTTTGAATGCAAGGCCGGAGAATGGTGCATTATCTTCCGCTTTACGGAGGACTTTGGTTTCTTCTTTACCCGGGAGCACGCCTTCTACGGCCGGTACATCGATCGGGGATGGCAGGTAGTCCACGACTGCGTCGAGCAGCGGTTGCACGCCTTTGTTCTTGAATGCAGCACCCGTGACCACCGGAACGAATTTGCCGGTGACGGTACCTTTACGGATACATTTTTTCAGTTCCGCCTCGGTCGGCTCTTTACCACCGAGGTATGCTTCTAAGAGCGCGTCGTCCATTTCGAGCGCAGTTTCGATCATCGCCGTGCGGTACTCCGCCGCTTTATCTTTCAGATCGGCCGGGATTTCTTTTTCAGAGAATTTTGCACCGAGGGCTTCATCTTCCCAAACGATCGCCTTGCCTTTTACGAGGTCTACTACGCCGATGAATTGATCTTCCGAACCGATCGGCAATTGGATCACGAGCGGTTTTGCACCGAGACGATCCACGATCATGCTCACGCAACGGTAGAAGTCGGCACCGATACGGTCCATTTTGTTTACGAAGCAGATACGCGGTACGCCGTATTTATCAGCTTGGCGCCATACGGTCTCAGACTGCGGTTCTACGCCGGCAACGCCGTCGAATACAGCAACGGCACCGTCGAGTACGCGGAGCGAACGTTCCACTTCGATCGTGAAGTCCACGTGGCCAGGGGTATCGATGATGTTAATACGGCAGTCTTTCCAGAAGCAGGTCGTAGCTGCAGAGGTGATGGTGATACCACGCTCCTGTTCCTGTTCCATCCAGTCCATCGTTGCAGCACCTTCGTGCACTTCGCCGATTTTATGGGATTTACCGGTGTAATAAAGGATACGTTCCGTCGTCGTCGTTTTACCGGCGTCGATGTGCGCGCAGATACCAATATTGCGATATTTATCGAGTGTATGCGTACGGGGCATTGTAGTTCCTTATTACCAGCGGTAGTGTGAGAATGCTTTGTTTGCTTCAGCCATTTTATGCGTGTTTTCACGCTTGGTGATGGAGGAGCCACGATTGTTGAAAGCGTCGATCAGTTCGTTCGACAGCTTGTCTTTCATCGTTTTTTCTTTGCGCGCGCGCGCTGCCTGGATGATCCAGCGGATGGAGAGTGCAAGACCGCGGTCTTGGCGGACTTCCACCGGCACTTGGTACGTAGCACCACCGACGCGGCGGGAACGCACTTCAACCGCCGGCTTCACGTTGTCGATCGCAGCTTGGAACACTTCGATCGGCGTATTCTGCTTCACTTTTTTGCCGATCACGTCCAGCGCATCGTATACGATTTTCTCTGCGATGGATTTTTTACCACGGGTCATCATCGTGTTGATGAATTTCGCGATCACTACGTTTCCGTAGCGAGCATCCGGGGTAACTTTACGTTTAGTGGCTTGACGACGACGTGACATATGTAAATTCCTATAGCTTTAAACTTATTTCGGACGTTTCGCGCCGTATTTGGAGCGGTTTTTCTTACGGTCTTTTACGCCTTGGGTATCGAGCGTACCGCGGATGATGTGGTAACGCACACCCGGTAAGTCTTTCACACGGCCGCCGCGGATCATCACGACAGAGTGTTCTTGCAGGTTGTGGCCTTCACCCGGAATATAGCTGGTGACTTCGAAACCGTTCGTTAAGCGAACGCGCGCTACTTTACGGAGAGCGGAGTTCGGTTTTTTCGGCGTGGTGGTATACACGCGGGTGCAAACGCCGCGTTTTTGCGGGCACGCTTCCAGCGCCGGAACTTTGTTACGTGAAGACTGTTTCGCACGACCGTTACGAACAAGTTGATTGATAGTTGGCATAATACATCCCATGTTTTTTGTAATTTTTATCCTGAAAAACAAGACAAAAACGCCCTCCACGCGCACGTGAAAGGGCTAAAAGAGGTGCGAAATATAGTCATGAGGCACATAACAGTCAAGGAGAATTTTAAAGATTTTTTCAAGGGGTGTGCGGGCTTCCGAAAGTATGGAAGCCATAAGGAAAATCCGGGGCGTCTAATCCAGCTTCTTGAGCTTACGGACCAATTTTTTGACGGCCAGGTTGCCGAGCTCTTTCTGCGAGGCGGTGGTGGGGCCCATCACGGTCGCTTCCTTGCCGCTTACCGGGTCGATGGCGGTTGCCTTGACATAGTTGCCGAGTTGGATGAATTCGATGATGAAAGTATCGTCGTCGTTATGCTGTGTCATCGAAAGGTCGTACCTTTAAGGTTCTTACACGTCCCTTAGCACAGCTCGCTTGCTTTGCCAATCTCCGGCATGACATAAGATTGGGTGCAAATCCTATTCAAATAGGTTATAGCTCCCCGCGAGTGTAATTATATAGGACAAGAAATGTCAGAGACTGCGAAGAAGCTGGAAGCCAAACATACCGTGCACCCGTCGATCTTGCGTGCATATGATATCCGTGGTGAAGTGGGTAAAACCTTGTTTGAGGTGGATGCGTATCATATCGGCCGTGCGTTTGCGAGCCATGCAGCACGTCAATCTGGCAATAAAAATCCTTCAATAGCAATTGGTTATGATGGTCGCGTGAGTTCACCCTCGATGGCGAAAGCCGTTATCCAGGGTATGGTAGAGAGTGGCGCGAAGGTCATCAACGTGGGTTTGGGTCCAACCCCGATGCTCTATTTCGCGACCAAGCACTGGAAACTCGATGGCGGCATCATGATTACCGGTTCCCATAATCCGCCGAGCCATAACGGCTTTAAGATGATGCTGCAGCATGCATCTATATACGGCGATATCATCCAGCAGTTTGGCAAAACCATGAGTGCGGGTGATTACACGAACGGGCAGGGCAGTGAAGAATCCCGCTCGGTTGAAAAAGACTATATCAACGCGCTCGTACAGGAAATAGCGGGTTCGCCTGCATTCGACATCGCGTGGGATCCGGGCAATGGTGCGGCGTGCGAAATCATGCAAGGGCTAATCAAAAAACTTCCCGGCACGAATCATGCGATCAATACGAAGATCGACGGCACGTTCCCATCGCATGCACCGGACCCGACCGTAGAAAAAAATCTGGAGCAATTGAAACAGTTGGTTAAAAAACACCAATCTGGTGTAGGGATCGCCTTTGACGGCGACGGTGACCGCATCGGGGTAGTGGATGATAAAGGCCGCATGGTGGCCGGCGATCAATTACTGGTGATTTTAGCGCGTGACGTGTTGAAGGCCAAACCCGGTGCCCCCATCATCGCAGACGTGAAGGCAAGCAAGGTATTCTTTGACGCCGTGAAAAAAGATGGTGGCAAACCCGTGATGTGGAAAACCGGGCACTCGCTCGTGAAAACCAAGATGGCCGAAGAGAAAGCACCGCTCGCAGGTGAAATGAGCGGACATATTTTCTTTGCGGATCGTTACTACGGTTTCGATGATGGTTTATATGCTGCGGTGCGTTTGATTAAGATTCTCGCAGGTCATAAACAGACCCTATCGCAGATGATCGACGAACTGCCGAAAACTTTCACCACGCCGGAGATGCGCATCGAATGCAAGGAAGAGCGCAAATTCGCCATTGTAGAAGAAATCAAAAAACGTGCGAAGGCGAGCGGGCAACAATTCAACGACATCGATGGCATCCGAGTGGATTCTGCCGAGGGCTGGTGGTTGATCCGTTCATCGAATACGCAGGCAGCGCTTTCTGCACGTGCAGAGGCGGTATCGGAAGCGGCGCTGAAGAAACTGGTGGCGCATATGGAAGCAGAACTTAAAACCAGTGGTATCGATATCCACCATGCGGCTGATCATCATTAGTCTGTTATTGGCACTTCTTGCGGTATCTGCGGATGCCGCGGAAGTACGCACGAAACTCGTAGGGCCGCTTGAGCAAGGGGCACTCGTCGTCGGTTATGTCGAGAAGGATGCGCAAG
>RGZB01000086.1 GCA_010031735.1 Pseudomonadota bacterium
CAATTACCTTTAAGTTGTATTTTTTAGCTATAGAATTTATTTCATCCATATCAGCGGGCTGCCCATAAAGGTGCACCGCAATTATAGCCTTTGTTCTTTCAGTTACTGATGACTCGATTAACTTAGGATTTATGTTATAAGTTTTCAAATCCGGCTCAACTGGTATTGGTTTCGCGCCTGAATAGCTGACAGCAAGCCACGTCGCAATATAAGTATTGGCGGGCACTATAACCTCGTCCCCCTCGCCGATATCATAAGCTCGCAATATTAAATGTAGTGCTTCTAGACCGTTTCCAACTCCAACGCAGTATTTTGACTGGCAGTACGATGAGAACTCAGACTCAAACTGCTTAACCTCTGTTCCATGTATATACCAACCAGAGTTCAAAACACGTTCCAATGCATCACGCATTTCCTGTCGCAGTTCTTCGTGTGGCGCTTTTAGATTCAAAAATGGAATCATCATTTTGCTCTTGTTTGTAAAATAAATTCCGAATAATTCCGTATGTAATCTGATTCATTGTAATAGTCTGAGGCCATAACGAGACAAACAGAACCAGGATCGAAGTTTATCTCTGATGCCCAAATCATTGGCGGAATATGAAGCCCCTTCCACGGTCGATTGAGGTGAATAGTATCCTTTTTAAAGCCGTCATCAAGCGCAACATCAAAACTTCCGGACAAGCATATTAAAAATTGATGTAAATTTTTGTGTGCATGGGCACCTCTGTCTTCTCCAGTGGGCACATCGTATAAGTAAAAGACCCTCTTTATATCAAAAGGCAAATGTCTTTCGCCCTCAATAAAAGTCAGATTCCCACGAGGATCTGATATTTTAGGCAGTTCAATTAATTTGCAGTCAGCTAAAGCCATTTTCTAGCCTTATTTCAGATCGAGTTCATAAAACTCATGCGCAACCCCGCCCCCCCCAAACTCCGACTTAAAACGATATAGCCCGTCATTAAGCACCTTGCCGCCTTCCTCGTTGCTGGTACCGAAGTCGAAGTACAGCGCACCGCCCTGCTGAGCCTCCACGATGGCCGCATCGAAGACAGCATCCAGCGCCGTCACCTCATAGGCTGCTTCGCTCGCCGCGATGTACTGCGCGTGCCAGATCCTGGGTGCGTTGAAGAAAACGACACCTGCCTCCACCACGCCCGCCAACAATGCGCAGCGAACCTGAATCTGCTGCGGGAAACGTTCATGCAGCAGATTCAGTTCTTCCAGGGTGTGCACGGGACGGGCATCGTGCTTGCGCGCCAGATTCTGCGCGACAACGCCCCACAGTTCGCCCAATAGGCTCGGATCACTAGACAGCGTCACCGCCGCCTGCGCCTTCTTCAGTCCACGCCGCCGCCGCTCGCTGAGCGCCCGCCGCGCAGCGAGGTCAATACAGCATGACAAATCGCTGCGCACCCGCTTACCACCGAGGCGAAACAGGGCATAAAGATCATCTTGTGTTGGCATTGCGGCGTAGATGAAAGGCAGCGGCTTGTAGTGCAAGCGTCGATAACCGCCCTTGGCGTAGTGCGCGACAATCGCCTCCAGCGCCTCAATCATCCGGTTGCCCGCCAATTTGCCTTGATGAACAAGACCGCCGTAGGTAATCCCCGGATGGCTCACCACCAATCCTGGATCGGAAAGGGCTTGCGCCGCAGGAAAAACCCCGACCATCTTGCCGGAGTCCATGACCAGCAAGGACAGGTCTTTGAACCGCTCGCCGTGGTAGCTGAGGAAGCGTCGGGTATGCAGGAATGTCGCATTAGCTGCCCCGTTGCAGAACGCATCCCAGGTCTCCGCATGCCGAGATTCATAAGATACAAGCTCAATGCTCACTCGACCAACTCCGCCACGCCAAACCCATCCTCGCCGAAGTTGTTGCCGTTGTAAAAGCAGTAGGTCTTGCCTTTCACGTTTATCACGGCCGAATACATGATGGCGTGGGAGTCAAACCCGCCGGGCGAAACGTCTAGCCCCATTTCATCATCCTTGCGCACCCAGTGGATGCCATCGGTCGACTCGGCATAGCCCAGCCGGTAAGCGCCGAACGAACGCCGGCGAATCGAGTAGAAAAGCTGGTAGTCATTGGGGCCGCGCTTGATGACCCAAGGGCGCCCGAAGCCGTGCTCATCCTCGCCGTTAATGGCCATCGAAAGCGTCCCACGATCAGCCCAGTGAATACCATCGGTAGATTTCTGATAACGCAAGTCATAGACCGGCATGGCTTTGCCGTTTAGATTCGTCCATTCACTACCGGCGACATACCAAAGCTTGAAAACGCCCTCATCCAGCATGGCATAGGGACCACCCCTGAAGTAAAGCTCTTCATCTGTGCGTTCGAGGATCGGGGCCTTGGAATATCGCGTGAAACTCTCACCACCGTCTGCACTGATCGCCAAGCCCGAAAGTATGCGATAGCGGATTTGGGTACAGATCTCGAAGCCGGCGTAATACATGAACAATTCGCCCGGTTTTGTCTGCACAAAACTGATGGCCATCAGGCCGTTGTCATCGAAGGCACCGGAAGCGCCGATGTCCAATAACGGGCGGGGCGATACATTCAAGACCCGGGTCGGATTGTCGGCCGCGACGTCGACAAACATAGGGCGACCGCGCCCCTGATCATCGAGTGTCGCCAAAAAGACACGGATAGTTTTCTCGTCGCGCAGAAACGGCGTTGGGCCCATGGCGTGGGATCTCGACCAGGGTTGCGTACCGTCGGTGTTCCACACCAAGCCTAATTTATTCCACTTCATTCTTTCACCTTGAAAAAGCGCGTGGCAGAAATCTTCACCGGCTCTGGCTGCTCTCCCTTGAAAAGCTGATTGGCTTCCGTGTCCTTGACGATGGTCACGCCGATTCCAATCCAATTGTCTTCGCCAATCGTGACGTTATTAGCCAATGTAGCATTGACCCCGACAAATGCATTTCGTCCGATATTGCAGAAGCCCGAGATCACGACATGCGATGCGATGAAACAGTTTTCATTAACAACCGAGTGATGACCAATGTGATTGCCGCTCCACAGAACGACGTTGTTGCCGATTTTGACGAAGGGCTGGAGAGTGTTGTTCTCAAAGACGAAACAATGCTCACCAAGCTCAACGTTGTGCCAGACGAATGCGCGGCTACTAATATAGTTTGCGGGTTTGTAACCCTTAGCTTTTGCCGACTGATACAAACGCGTGCGTAAGCGATTTAATTGAGAATATACAAGCGCTGCGTAGAAATAGATTTCACCAGGAGCGAAGTGCTCTTCGATTTGCTCAAAAGGAACAATCGGAAGGCCAAACAATTCGGATTTGGTGAGGTAGGCAGACTCTACTGAAAATCCCACCACCTCATACTCTGAGTCGTGCGTGAAGCACTCGTATGCTATCTCTGCAAACGCAGAATCGCCAAAAATTACTAACTTCCTTGTCTTCATTGCAGGTCTCCTTAAGGCTTTACTATTAATATGTCTTCTCGGCGGTTTGCCATCGGAAGAGTAGCCAGTTGTGGCACGACCCAGGCATGAAAACCCTGCGCGCGAACCCTGGCTAATATCGCAAGCACAACGCTATCGTCCATCTGGCCAGGCTCCAGTTGGTTGAAGAGCACCTCCGGTTTTTCGTCGCGTCCGGTGTATTGTCTGTGTGATACCTTTCCGGCTGCGCTGGAGAAGAACCGTTTACGCATGGTGATATTGGGTACATCGCCAAACATGATCTCTCCACCGTCAGAAAGCAATGAGAGGCAGCGATCGACGAAGCCCCACAGGTTGCCCTCAGTAAAGACATACTGGACGACGCTGTAGGCGATGATGACGTCAATCTTGCCCGCCCACTCCTCGATATCTTCCCCGAGTGCGGACGGAAATGTGCCTGCATACCTAGTGATATGCCCTGCCAGCGGCAGGAGCTCCAGCATTTCCTCGCTGTCTACGAAGATCAGCCGGCTGGCGTTCGTCTCGCATCGCTTTGCGAGCATCACCGGTAGTTCGCTGCAGCCAGGGCCGATCTCCATCACATTCTTGCCGGGCAGAGACAGGTTGGAGATTTTTCCGCACATGTCTCTGAAAATCTCGCCTTCCTTACCTTGGCGGTAGCTGTCCGGAAAACCGACCTTCTCATGTCGCGACAGCGTCGGATCGCTTGCCAGTTTACGGAAATCGTCAAAACTCAAGTTTGCGAATTTAGAGTGGCTGTTATCTGTGCTCATGTTGTGGTCACGCAGAGGGATTGAGCAGGCTCACATACCATTCCATCGCCACATGCAGGCCGTCACCGATGCGTTGCGATGGAGAGTACCCAAAATAGGTGGAAGCCTTGCTGATGTCGGCAAGTGAATGGCGTACGTCGCCTGCGCGAAA
>RGZB01000087.1 GCA_010031735.1 Pseudomonadota bacterium
GCAATACCCTGGCCATTACTGTAAACCCACGAGCCACTCGATACGTCTTCATCGCACACCCTCTCGCGGAGGCTATTGGCCGCGAAAGACACAACATCATTATCGCAACAACGGAGCCCACCACCCATCAAAAACCGGATGGCATTGTAGCGACACTGAAACGATTACAGCGGAATGAGTTGCGTTGGGCCGCTGGCCCCGACTCCATGGCAAGTGCTGCCGGCAATCCATGCCGACAACACGAATCTACCGTACACGCGTTCAGGTTTCAAGATCAACCAAGGAGGGTTTTTTGATGCTTGTGATTACCGTTGAAAACAAAGGTGAGCCGGTGCTGATCGGCTCGGATGGGATCTCGGTGCAGGTCGTCGATATCCGGGGTGGAAAGGTCCGGCTCGGCATCGTGGCGCCGAAGGAAGTCAGTGTGCTGAGGAAGAGTGTTGCCGACCGGGTGGGCGGCAACCAAGAGTTAACAGAGAAAGGGGTCTAGCATGGCTACGGCATTGCGTGCGGTTTCGGTTGAGGAGTTGAGCGAAGAGAATCCGGTCGACGAAGTCGATCAGGTCGATGAAGGGGTCGATGAATCCGAAGAATCGACTGCGGTTGGGTCCGAATCTGAATCGTCCGAGTATTTCGACTCCGATGATTCGCAAGTCGCTGATGGGGAGGTTGGGCCCGCGAACGACGAGTTGGTTGAATCGCCGGCGACAGCCTCGTCTAACGACCTCTCATTGCTTCAGCGATGGGCAAACGACGTCCAGGAAAAACAACGTGGCCGCGCGGCGTACCTTCAGGAAATCGACCGAGCGAAGCGGGAACTGAAATCCGCGAAAACCGAACTCGAAGAGTACGACGCGGAGCTTTTCGATTTCATCTCTCGCGGTCCATATCAGCCGACCTTGTTTGATGGATTAAATGACGATCAGCCCAAGGTGGTTGAGAAGCCAGCCGATTCCATCTCATCGACTGTAACCCTTGATACTCCGATCGCTCAAGCGGGGCTCGACAAGGATCTTCTCGCTGCGGTCGAGACTCTTCGCGAGGACATTCCGGTCGAGACGTTGCGGGATCTGGAGTTGTTCCTCGATTCACAGCCGACAGAGAAACGTCTGGTATATCTCAATGTCGGCCATGAGTCGGCGTTGCGAGTCGCGATCGCTGCGGCAAAGGTCACGGAATCTGTCGAGATGAAGACGTCGGCCGACGAGTCCTGGCGATCCGAACCAATCAGTGCTCTCGGCCTTCCCGGCAAGCTGCCTGAGTTTCTCGCGGACGCATCGATTCACACAATCGGCGAACTCGCGGACCACACATCGAGCGGCAAATTGCTGACCGACATCAACGGCATCGGTCCAGGGAAAGCGGAAGTCATCGAGAACGCATTGGAAGCGTTTTGGGAGAAGAGGAAAGGCTAACTCATGGATAAACACAACTGGGGGCCACGCGATCCGGAAGGATGTGCATGGCTGGTAACTATTGCGTTTTCGTGGTTGGTTGTTGTTTTATATGCGGTGGGGCTTTGGATTGGAGGTAATCACCAATGAGTGACAATGCAGTGACACAAACACAAACGACCTACGATTTCGGGCACGGTCCCGTGCCTGCTCATCGGCACGTCAATCCAGACTGGTCGGAGGGTGGATGGGTCGCGGATTCGGCGAGGGTTGGCAATAGAGTCTACATACATCCGACTGCGACAGTATCGTATGGCTGCTCACTGGGGTATCGCTGCTCACTGGGGGATCGCTGCTCACTGGGGTATGGCTGCTCACTGGGGTATGGCTGCTCACTGGGGGAGGGCACCAAATGGATCACGTCACCGCCGCAGATGCATCTGCGGTGCACATTTTTGCACATTTCACGACCCGGTGTTATCCGCTCTGGATGTGTCGAAATTGCATTCGCTGATGCGACGGATGAGCGAATCCGAAAGGAGTGCAAAAAAGCTAAGTACAGCGAAGAAGTCACGGAGCAATACATCAAAGCGATTCGCTGGATGATCGAGGGATGCGAGAGCGGTGCGTTGGATCAGGGGGAAGTGGTGGAGGACGGTGAGCGATGAAGCTGACTGAGTTTGTTGTCTGTCAAGAGGTGGCAGAGGAGTTCGCGTCGTTTTTATCCGGGTTGATTCGAAAAGGAGAAAGGAATCATGTCCGCATCGAGATCCACAGCATCGACGACCCGCCGACGTGGTCGGAGACTCCGCCACGGGCTACGGGCCACGGGCCACGGGTGGAGGTGGTGGAGTGAGTGAAGGTGAAAAGCGAGCATACCAACGAGGCTACAATGCTGGCCTTAGAAATAGGTGGTCCGAACACATACCACCACGACCACCTGATGCGGTACTTGACAAAATAATCTCTGCCGCCCGGTCACTACGAGACGAGGTAGATGGATTCGTAGCAGTAAGTGATCAGGATGACTACTACGCTTCGCGCCTTGGTAAAAGAGTCGACGACTTTGATCATGCAATGATATCGATGTCGAAGTGGATACGTAAGGAGGTGCCGGGGTGAGTAGACTGTATTGCGGGGACTGCCTAGAGCTAATGCGATCAATGCCATCGGGATCGGTTGACATGGTAATAACCAGCCCGCCATACGAAGACTTGCGCACCTACGGGATTGATTTTTCGCTGTCGGGAGAGCAGTGGGTTTCATGGGCTGTCGAAAGGTTTCTTGAATGCTATCGCGTTAGCCGTGGTCCGGTGTTTTGGGTATTACAGGGGAAAACAAAAGGCTTTCGGTGGTCGTCGACCCCAGCCTTGTTGATGGCCGACCTGCATAGGGTGGGCGTGAATCTGAGATGTCCACCTATCTACCATCGAGTAGGCATCCCTGGAAGCGGTGGGCCAGACTGGCTTCGCTGCGATTACGAATTCATCATCGCAGCAACCCCGACAGGAAAGCTTTGGTGGTCCAACAACACGGCAGTCGGGCACCAACCGAAATGGGCTCCAGGCGGAGAAATGTCACACCGCCATGCCGACGGCAGGCGGATCAATGCGCAGTTGAGTAAGCGTCTTCCGAGGAGACAATCTGCAAGGCCATCGCACGAGCGAGCCGACAAGCTACATACGAAGACCAGATCAGACGGAACAAAGGAACTTCAAGGCTATACAGTCCCTTCGCTGGTCAATCCAGGAAACGTCATTCGATGTAAGGTAGGCGGTGGAAAAATGGGAAGCCGTCTATCGCATGAAAATGAAGCCCCCTTCCCTGAATCTTTGGTGGAGCCGTTGATCCTTTCTTTTTGCCCTCCAGGTGGGATCGTTCTCGACCCGTTTTGTGGGTCCGGAACGTCGCTCGCAGTAGCAACCCGATTACAGAGAGCATCAATTGGAATCGATATTCGTCAGTCGCAAATTGACCTATCGCGAAAACGAGTTGCCGAAGCATCTGCGAAGGTCGAGTTATTTGTCTAAGAACGCGGAGGTGCCGAGGTGAGTGTAATCGAGACAAGGAAATTTCAATGTTGGGCTGTGTGGGAGGACGAAAGCGATGCCACTACTGTTGATTCTGGTTCTGTTGAGCAAGCCCTCGAAGGGTTCTATTGGATATTGACAGAAGGAGTTGAATCACAGGATCTGGGGAGGGAGCGTATTTTTTTACGAGACGACGCTGGCAACCTCAGCACCTTCGATGTCAATGTTCGCGCTTGGTCGCGGGAGGTTTTCAATAATGAATAATCAACCCCCCGCCGGCTACACCGCCACCCCTCCCACCGAACCGGGGTGGTATCGGGTGATTGGCGTTGATTACCACGGACAACCGATTCATCGTTGCATCAATGTTATTCTCGCAGATAGCGGAAAGCACGCTGGAAAGCTCATTTACTGGTCGGAATCGGGTGGTCGGTGGATGGGAATTGATTGGGTATCTGATTGGTGGGGTCCTAGGGTGGAGTTCTAGCGATGGAGAAATACGGAGGGCTCTCGATCGAGAAAGTGGCTGAACTGTTCGACGTTTCTGCCGACACCATTAGGAGGGAAATCAAAGATGGCAAGCTGAAGACGCTACCAATTCGTGGGTTGATTCGAGTGTCTCGCCAATCGATAGCTGAATATCAAAAGACGCTCGAATCAAAGACAACGAAGGCTGAGCAATTCACCAATCGATACGTTTGAATTC
>RGZB01000088.1 GCA_010031735.1 Pseudomonadota bacterium
TTCTGGTTTGGTGCAGACGGGTCGTACAAGCACCCGCAATTCCTCGCCATGCAGTAGCGTTTTGAGTATTTAGGTTTCTTCATAGCTAAAACCTCGCAGCGTAAGTAAAATGAAAAGCCCGGTCGGCAGGTCGTAGCCGGGCGCTACGTCAGTTTGTGGTGCCTGTCTCACCGTAAGGTGCCTGTCGGCCTGGGCCTTACTTTTCCGCTACTTGCTCTTCAGCTATAGCGGGCTCGCCATCATTGACATTGACGATCGAAACAACGTGAGAAGCAGAAATTGCCGCCTCCGTCCGTCCGTGTTCATGTGCAAATCGAGCGAGCGACTTGGCTTCACCGCGAAGCCTTTTCATTCGTCGCAAAGTAATAATGTCTACGTCTTCGGATTGAAGGTCCTCGGTAGACTTCCACGACTTCCCTACTGTTTCGATTTCTCCGTCGAGACGAAGTTGCGAAACAGCGTTGTTGACCTCGCTCGCATGGAACGCACGAAGTACGGCGTGGTAACCGCAATCGTTCGAACCAAAATGAGCATCTGCCAACTGCATCAAACTCTTGAGGTTCCCCTCGCCAGCTTTGATCAACTGGAGAACTTCCTTACGAAAGTTCTTTCTGACACGCCTTAAAGAGGCCATGTCGCACTCCTTTATCGATGGTTAGGATGATTGGTGAGAACACGATCGACCTGTTCGACCCATGCCTCATTAGCCGACTCGACCATCTCGCAAGTCGATTTCCTGCGAAGAAAGTTCATCTTCGCTTGGTCCAGAAACTTAGCCGCTGCTTTAACGCGGGCCATGTGCATTTTCAAATCAAGCTCAAAGGTGTCTTTCGCATCTTCAGGAAAAAGTATGCGATTGACTTTTTCGTTTTGCTTGTTCACGTCTTCTTTGATGACGCCAGCATTAACAGCTTCCTCTGCGGCCCACTCAGCCTTGGCTAGTCGAATTGCTGCGGCTGGTTCGTGACCTTGTTCAACGTAGTGGTCAAGGTATGGTTGAAAAGCTGCGGCATCCTTGCCTTTTACTGACTCAACAGTCTGGTCGCCACCTTGCCCCTTCATCTTGACTTCAATATCTGGAGCAAACTCTTTAACAACTCTAGAAGCATCTTCGAGTGCGCCGCGAGATGTTCCAATTATTTGAGATGTAGGGCCCCCTACACCTGCACAGATTCCAGCGAAATCCAGTCTCGATTGAACCCAATCCCTTGACTGACTCAATCGCCTCGAAACCTCGTCGATAGAATGGCCAACGCAATACCTTGCTACTGCCTGAGCGATCTCCATGCGATGCCGCTTTTGCAATCCGCCCCAATCCTTGTCAATCTCTTCCCATGTCATCGTTTTCATAAATCACCTCTGCTTTTTCACCAGCGTTAAAACGGTGCTGGCTAACCGTTGCCTCTCGGCGCTACTTCCTTTTCCTCAAATCACAAGCCAAGCACCTTCGCACGACGAGCTTCACGCCGCACTCTGGGCACCGATCGTTTGCATATCGCGGGTACTTGCGACCGACATACTGCGAGTACGCCAGCAACCTCGATCGCAATGCTTTGATTTCGCTGTCGTCACCCTGTTGCTTCCTGATCGCATGCGAGCGAGAGTTACATTCTCGCCGTATTAGCATTTCAATTTCGATCGGGTAGCCATAACGAACAGCGAACTCAATGTCCTCCTGCATCACAGGGTCAATGTCCTGAAATCGCATCCTTGCCATTGAGCGTCAGTCTCCTGCGACGTATCGCATTCGCAGTACGAACTCGGCTCCTTCAGTCTCTGAAACGGTCTCACGCTTCTTGCCAACAACCGCAAATCCGTTCTTGAGCAGAAAATTAACAGCCGGGTAGTTCTTCCGTCGCACCCGAGTACTAATGCTGTGCCGTCCTTGGTTGAGCCCCATCTTGAGATGGGAGAGCAACTCAGATGCAATCCGCTGGAAACGATAGCCTCGACCCACAGCAATGTTGAGAAGCTCGTATCGATTGTGGTCGTACAGGTACATCAAATACGCGGCCACAACTCCACGCACCTCATATACTAGACAAACACACTGCTCCATTTTGAGCCAGTCGACAAACTCCTCATGCGTGAGCGGGAACTCAAAGGACTCCCGCTCAACTTCCATGACTTGCTTGAGGTCTGAGGGTTGAATCCAGCGAATTGACATCTGAGTCGTCCCTAACATCCTAGTGCTCCTGCTACGCATGCCAGAAAAATAGTTCCACCAACCAACAACTCGGTGAGCCATGGGAAGTCGCTCCATTCATCTACCATGGTTTTCTCTTCTCCTCGCCTGCTGCCGCAACCTCTGCGACCGCAGAAACCTTAGGAACCTGGGTTTGGTATGGACGATACGCCTTGATCACATTGCGAATCTCGCCCGTGTCGGCTCGTTTCTCCAAAGCAACCACGACAAGCAACTTCTTGTTGTGGAGCATCTCCGTGAACTTCGGGCTCGGAACTCCGACCGCTTGGCAAATGCTTGCCAGCGTGCCTCGAGCAATGTTCCGCGCCGTCTCACTGCTGTTCCACAAGTTGAGATTGTCGAACAGGGTGCGGTTCTGATACCGACCTTCGCATATTTGCAACTTAAGCTTGACATACCGATCCCCCTTGGAGGTCGGCTTGTCTTCGCTTTCGACGATCACTGCTGGGTACTCGCCGGGTTCAAGCGGCGCGTAATCAACAACCGTGTACTCACTCGGATTAAAATCTAAATTAGGCATCACTTACTCCTTAAAACATTCCTGCGGGGACAGCTTCTTCAACCACTTGTTCACGCTTGCCAAAGTTTGGCACGATGCCGCTGAGCGGCTCGTAAAATGACTCAATGCTCATCGGCACCTCGTCGGGCAAATGCAATCGGTTCTTCGCCTCGATCGCCGGTTGCTTGTTGCACACGATGACGCGCTCACCAGTGCCAAGAGCAATGTGCCGCTCCTGGTTGTAACCCTCATCGCGCTTCCTAGTGAACCGTTTGTGTTTGAGAAACAAGACCTCGTCGCACCACTCCGTCACGCAACCCGAACCCGTGCGGTGCAATGCTGGTCGATAGAAGTTAAACGTGTCGCCTTCTGGATCCGCAAAGCGATCAATCACTTCGTGACAGGTGAAGATGATGTGTCGGTTCTGATGCCAGAAATACTCCAGCATCCCGAGCGTCTTCTTCCAGGTCTTTTCCAACGATTGGTAGCCGCGACCAAAACCGATGTCTTCGATCGTTGCTTTGCCTGCTTGACGAGCAACCTCGTCCATCAGCAGTTTCTCCAACCAGTCGGCTGTATCAAGAACGATGGTGTGATAGTCCGTTTGCGGAAGCTCTCGGACCAAGAACTCTTGGAGGTCGGCAAACGATCCGAACCTGTCGGTAGAATCGCACTCAATTCCGTAAACCCCATCCTCAAAATTGAGGACGATCGGTTTGGGAAACTGCGTTGCCAACGTCGACTTGCCAATCCCGTTCTCACCGTACAGCAGCATGCGGCGAGCCTTCTTCTGCATACCCTTATTGATTTTCATGGTAGCCACACACCCTTCCATCGGCGAACTCGTAGCGCGACAGCAATTCAACCCAGTCGACCGCACCACGCATCGTTTCAACGCCGTCGTCATCGACCAGCAGGATCGTCTCCAACGCGCCGGTCTCGACGTTGATTAGCCAGTTGCTCGAGTCCATCTCGTCGATAAACTCGCCTGCGTTGCGGAACGAGCGGATGCCAGATTGCACCTCGTTCTTTGCAACGATCAAATGCCACCCCATGGTCTTATCGCTCTCCAAGTTCCAGAAGATTACGCCTTCGGAACACAACACCATGTCGCCTTTGTTTGGCTTGCCGTAACGGATCGGCTTCCAGCCTGCGGGCACTCCTTCCAACATCACACTCATTTACACAACCTCCAAAGAAACAAACAAACAACCACCACTCACA
>RGZB01000089.1 GCA_010031735.1 Pseudomonadota bacterium
GCCTCCCGCCGAACTTGGAGACGCGATTCCGGAAAAACCAGACGTGCGAGTGCCGAAGAACCAGATTCTTGCGATGTCAGACCCTATCCTTCCGGAGTCTCCTCCGGACGCCCAGATTCCGTCGAAGGCCGATATTCCGATCGTCGACATGCTTTCGGGAGGCGCATCATCGATGGGAAATTCGATTTCCGAATACGTGAAATCTCTCGGCAAAATGCTCTCGGAATATTTTGCGACTTTGTACTCGAACGACGTGGTGCAGAGCGCGTTCAAAGACAATTCGAAGATCATATCGATCCTGATCGCGATCGCGGTCGGATCGTACATCGTGAACGCCGGAATATCTGCGATCGTCGTCGGAATTATTTTGTTGATTGCCACGAAGAACGTCGTCAAAATTTTTTAAATGATTCTATATATAAATGTCGTTGTCTGTCACGAAGAACAAATCGAAGAACTCGCGAGCAATCGTTAAATTTATCGAGAAACCGAGACCGCTTCCCCCTCCCGTTCCCGTATCTGTTCCCGTATCCATGCCTCGTTACATTCCCGTTCAACAAACTGTACTTCCTCCGAGAGGCGTTCAAAAGCAGCTGACGGAAACAACATTTCGTCAGTACCTCGACGGATTCATCGGGATCCTTCCCAAGGACTACGATATGCGATCGACAGCGTCGATTCCTCGGGTCGAGTCGTATCGTCGCAGTATCGACTCGGAGGATGGGTCAGGTCGGTCGCGCCGGATTTGTCGTTCGTGACTTTGTTCAATCCGTACGCCCGTAAGACATGGACTTTAAAAATCAACCAGCCTCCGAACAAACGACTCAGACTCTATTTCTCTCGCCGAGGAACGTCGGACGAAACGACGGCGATTCGTTCGCTCATCACAAAGTTGCAGAACGGGCAATTGATGATCGCCAGGAGATGATTGCTCTTTTGTTCCCGAGGCAAAACGTCGATATAAAATAATATCGACGTTTTCGTCAAACTCCATAATAATGTTTTGTTTAAGAAATGGAGAATTTTATGAATCTATTGAATCTCCACCGATACCGAAACGGTCGATCGGAGATTGAATATTTCAGCCGGCAACTGAGACCGAGATACTCCCTTATCGAGATTGACGGCAAATTTTACGATCGCGAACAATTGAGGAAATATATTGTGAATCAAGGATCGGCGATCGCCCCGGAAACTCTGAAAGCGATGAATAAGAAAAATATAAACAATACGATGAATACGAACCCGTGGAGAATTTTCGACAAAGCGAAAATATTACCGAAAAACATTGCTTAGTACCCGACGTATTTGATGCCACCCCACGGGTTCTCCAGGACATCGCGGATCAAAACCAGCGCCTTGCGATGCCGCTCGTCGCGGACCTTCTTCGCGGCCCGCGACACGTCGCGCTTGCCGTCCTTCTTGGTATGAGGGTTCACGCGGATCCACGCGATCGGGCGATCCGGGAATGCGATCTTCAGTTCCGCGGACGCGTCGTGCATCCGTGCTTTCTCGCATACCGGATCGTAATATTCGTGCGCGTCCTCGTCGAGCTCCAGGCACACGACGACGTCCGCCGTGATGATGACGCCGTCGATCAGCGAATACTTCTTGGCCGTGTCGATGCACCGGTAGTCGACCCGATACGACCGCTGCGTGACGCTCACACCGTTCTCGGCGAGGAAGTCGAAGAACGCGGTCTCGTCATTGAGCCGCATGGTGCGCCGCGAGTCGTCGGGATCGCACGCCAGGCAGTACTCGCGACTGCTATGGATATACGTGGCAACCGGGCACGGGACACCGTCGTAGCCGGGGCACGTCTTGCTCCTGACGTTTATCATGCCCGGTTCCTTGCACGTATTACAGCACACAGGTTTTCCTTCGGGGAAACCGTACGATGCTGTTTTTCCACACGGGCACATCTTGCTCACGACATCGATCATCCCCGGCTCCTTGCACGCGTTGCAGCACTCCGCTTTTTCATCTGAGAAACCAAACGACGGACGGTTTCCGCACGGACACTTATCATGCACAACGTCGACCATTCCCGGCTTCTTGCACTCCTTGCAGCATATTCTTGGTCCTCCGGGAAACCCGAACGATGCTCGCGTGCCGCACGGACATTTTTTGTTCTTGACGTCGACCATACCCGGTTTCTTGCACTCCTTACAGCACTCCGCTTTTTCACCGGGGAAGCCGAACACCATTTGCTTGCCACACGGGCACTTCTTATTAACGACGTCATCCATGCCCGGCTTCTTGCACTCGGAGCAGCACTCCGCTTTTCCTCCGGGGAAGCCAAACACCATTTGATGGCCGCACGGGCACTTTGGATTTTTAACGTTGATCATATTCTTGCCGACGCAACACGGCCCGCAATATCGCGGTTTTCGCCCTGGCCGCGCGTATATCGCATCTCTGTCGTTGCACATCCGACATAGCGTCATCCATTCTACTCTGACATAAGACAAAAACACCCGCTTTTATACTCAGAGTGTCAATATACGTGTCATTTCCACATCATGCATAGCATGTGTCATTTGTATCACAGTATAAAAGCGTCGCCATGGTCGTCATATCAACAAAATGCAGACGTTCGAAGAATTTTTCAACGAGGCAGAGATCGACGTCGAGGATGGAACGATTTTTCCTGTGAAGCGGATTCATGATCCGTCGGACCCGTATGCGTTTCTCTTCGAGAAAAAGCCGGACCAACTCCTCGTTGACGGTGAACCGGTCAAGACTGATAGGAGAAATGAGAATCAAAAGCCTCCGATCAGATCGTGTCTCACGGATGACGAGCGCAAGCGGTTCGACGACGACATGTTTGTCGACAAAATGACGCTCCCGATCATGAATATGTTTGACGACAATATTCTCAACATCCAGATGATCAAGGAGGAACTGCTGCGAGAGCATCGCGGTCTCAGCACAATCGTCATGTCGCGCGCGACGCTTGCCGCCTGTGTCGACTTCGGATATTATGAGGCGTTTGGACAGAAACTAGCAGACGACATGGACTCGATCACTAAAGCAGCACATATCGTCAATCTCGTCGGCAAGCTGCTGCCCGTATTCGGTCAGATTCGACGCCCTCCGGCCGCGGGGTTTGGCGCCAAGTCAAAATTCTTTGAGAATCACAAGCCGGTGTGCGAAGGCCACAAATTCGCGTTCGAGCCGGTAATAGTATCGACGGCAGGTGACGGTCCTGGCGACTCGGGCGAGATCGTGTGCCAAGGTGTGATCGTGTCGAACAAGGGCGTGAATTTCTCGCCGGGCGATCCTCGAAGGGTGAGTCTCGGGCGGCGCATCGAGTTCGAAGAATCTTTGTGCTGGATATTGGTCATGCACGTGTACTCGCCTCCGATTCGCTACGACGCTCTCGGCCCGTATCCGACGACAAAGACCAAGGAAGGATACAAGTTCATCCCGACCGAAGGCAAGAACATATTCGATGGTGTTTTTTTGTGGAATGAGTTCATGGCCTCTCACACGGACCAGCTCGGATGCGGCGTATCTCGGTTTGGCTTCACGGACACGAAGCAGACCGGCAAAGACATGATGCGACGTCTGTTTCCGTGGTCCGTCCGGTATGCGGCCGATACCCTGGAGTGGTTTCGCGAGCGCGGCACTCTGAGACAGTTTCTGATCGAGACTCCGATGAGCACGGGCCGTCGGGCTTCGGAACGCGATGACAACCCATCTGGCATGGACGTCCGCCGCTTCCTGCTCGCGGAGCTCCTGCTCGTCGGCACGCCTCTTGAAAACATGTTGAAAAACGAGCTCGTGACCTTCGATTTTGATCCTCCCCGTGTCGACGGCGGAGGGTATCTCTATGACAAACTTATCTCCTTTTTTCGCATGTGAAAA
>RGZB01000090.1 GCA_010031735.1 Pseudomonadota bacterium
AATCCAAGCTGGAGAACGAGACATGGATTTTCGATTTTGGCGCAAAGATTCCGGCAAAGAGCCAGATAAAAGAATTGAGGATGATCCTGTGCCGACGGGTTCCCCTGAGGGTGTAAGTGATTATTCTAAGCTTTCTGAGGTGCCTGCAGATTCTTCCAGTGCGCTCGACCCCAACGATCTGGGCTTGAACGAGAGTGTTCCCGATTTGCCAGAGGCAAAGCCTGTACAAAAGGAACCTGTACGTCCACGTACTGAATTAGTTGAACCGGTCGAGATGCGGGATAGTTATGATCAAGGTATGACCGAAATTGCCAAGGCCGAGATCGAGACATATCTTCGTCGGCTTGCACTGATCACTCGTGGCGGAAAGGATATGGGGCCTGAGGTCATCGAAAGCTTCCGCGAGGTAGCCGATATGAGCTTTGCTGACACACAACGAACGGTGAATGGCCCTATCGAGACACCAGCTAAGAAATTAAGGGCAGGCGAGGGGCATCTTCTGCAAGGGGATGACGCGCTTCTGGAGCGTAAGGATTTTGTCGGCCAGTATCTACCACTCAAAGAGTTAATACGTTACGTGAATAATCCGGATTTTAACGTGAACGGTGTGATAACACAGGGTTTTACCTTCGCCTCGATCGATCCATTCCAATATATGCTGGCATCGCCAAAAACGCTTAAAGAAGCAATTGATTATCTAGATGAGAAAGGCTACCGATCGTTTGGGTTCATGGCTGCGGGTGGCTATAAGTTAGTATCTAATACGGTCGAAGACAGACTCGTGGTTCTCAGCTTCAACACAAGTATTGATGGTAAACATCCTGAGCTAGAAAAGCCCGACCATCCTGCATTACTATTGCCGATCTCTACACACGATATCGGCCCGATACGCATCCAGGAATATAACCAGCTCGATACGAGGAACGTGACTGCTGACGATGTCGAGAAAGTGAAGGCGTCGGTGGTGGGTTCTGGGTTGGAGTTGGTGCCGGTGATGGTGGCCGGAAGAATAGTGCAAGGTGATATCCGTGAAGCCAATATCGCTAAATTAAAAGACGGCACGCCGATGTTATTCGATGCCATGCTCAAAGCACCGGATGGTTGGGTGTGTGATCTTACCGCAGATTGTGTAAAAGATTGGATGAATGAAGACGGCACGAGAAAGCGCGATACATTGCTGAATACGAAGAGACCTGAAGGCGTTGTGACCGGGGAAGAACTTCGCGGTATCGAGTCGGTGACTACTGGCACCATCGCCGGCATCGTGAAGCAGGGTCGCTACCGTGAGCAGGTCGGCGAGATCGCCGAAGCCGCGACCGCACGTTTCATCAGGGATGGTGATACAGAGAAGAAAGACTGGCTCGATTATGTGAAGGAAGAGAACGCCCGCGTTTCATCCAAGAAGGGTCCGAAAACCGGCCCTGCGGTCTAATAGATAAAAACGCTCAAAAGCGCCCACAGCGCGAAGAGGAAAAGCACCACGCCGGAAATCCGGTTCACCCATTTCATGCTGCTTAAGGAAAATCTCTTTTTCATCTTATGCATGAATCCGGTCAAAATCAGCCACCACAGCATCGATCCTGCGAACACGCCGCCCACGACCTCTGCGGTTGCTGCAAAACTGGAGCCATCGACCATGCCCAACCCTGCGAACACCGCAACGAACGCGATGATGGTGGCGGGGTTCGTGAGTGTCAGCAGGAAGGTCGAAACGCACGACATGGTCAGGTTCTGCTGCGAGACGTGCGCGTCTTCTGCCTTGGTTTTGCTGGTATAGGTTTTATAGGCGAGCCACAACAGGAAAATACCACCGAATAAACGGATCGGCCCTTGCTCCGCGGATAAGAACTGCGAAACGGCGGTCAGGCCGAAGGCGGCGATGGCAGCGTACAACGTATCGGCAAAAGCGGCACCCAGCCCGCTGGCCGCACCCGTTGCAAAACCCGAATGCAGCGTACGCCGGATACATAGCACACCGATCGGCCCCACCGGGGCTGCGATCGAGAAGCCGAGTGCCAGGCCTTCTGCAAATAGCATGCTGTGTCCTTAAAGAATGAATTTACTTAAATCTTGTTGCTTCGAAATATCCGAGAGCTGGGATTTTACATAAGCTGCATCGATGGTGATAGGTTTATTTTTCTCCATGTCGGTCGCGCGGAAACTGATGTCCTCCAGCAGTTTCTCCACTACCGTATGCAGCCTGCGTGCGCCGATGTTCTCCACGTTCTGGTTCACCTCGGTCGCGATACGCGCGATTTCTCGCACACCATCCTCGGTGAATGTCAGGGGCACTTTCTCGGTAGCGATCAGGGCTTCGTATTGTTTCGTTAGGCTCGCTTCCGGCTCGGTCAGTATGCGAACCAGATCGTCTTCGGTGAGCGGTTGCAGTTGCACGCGGATCGGCAAGCGACCTTGCAATTCCGGTAATAAATCCGAGGGTTTCGCGATGTGGAACGCGCCGCTCGCGATGAAAAGGATATAATCGGTTTTCACGATACCGTATTTGGTGGTGACGGTCGTGCCTTCCAGGATCGGGAGCAGGTCGCGCTGTACACCTTCGCGGCTCACTTCGCCGCCCTTCGTGTCCGAGCGTGTGGTGATCTTGTCGATCTCGTCGATGAACACGATGCCGCTGTTCTCGGTAACCGAAAGTGCTTCCTTCACCACTTTCTCTTCATCGAGCAACTTGTCGCTCTCTTCTTTGATCAGCACTTCGTAGGCATCCGCGACCGTCATGCGGCGGGTTTTGGTGCCCGCACCGCCCATGGCTTTCCCGAGCATATCGGAGATATTGATCATGCCCATCTGGCTGCCCGGCATCCCCGGGATGTCGAACATCGGCATGCCGCTTCCCGGTGCTTCTTTCACCTGGATCTCGATCTCTTTTTCGTTCAGCTCATTCTCGCGCAATTTTTTGCGGAATTTCTGGCGTGTATCCTCGCGCGCATCTTCACCCACGAGCGCATCGAGCACGCGTTCTTCCGCGTGCACTTCGGCTTTCACGCGCACTTCCCGGCGCATGCGTTCGCGCACCAGATTCATCGCGACATCGGTCAGGTCGCGGATGATCGAATCCACATCGCGGCCGACATAGCCCACCTCGGTGAATTTCGTCGCCTCCACTTTCAGGAACGGCGCATCCGCGAGTTTCGCCAAGCGGCGTGCGATCTCGGTCTTACCGACACCCGTCGGCCCGATCATGAGGATGTTCTTCGGCACGATCTCGTGGCGCAAAGGTTCCGCCACATGCTGGCGGCGGTAACGGTTGCGAAGCGCGATCGCGACCGCCTGTTTCGCCTCCTTCTGACCGACGATATAACGGTCTAACTCGGAAACGATCTCGCGTGGGGAGAGGGATGTCATAACACCTCGATCATGATGTTTTCATTGGTATAGACGCAGATGTCGGCGGCGACCTTCATGGATTTACGCACGATCTCTTCGGCGGATAATTTCGTATCCATCAGCGCACGTGCGGCCGAGAGCGCATAATTCCCGCCCGAACCGATGCCGACGGAGTTATGTTCCGGCTCCAAGACGTCGCCCGTGCCGGTCAGCACCAGAATCGTATCTTTGTCGCACACGATCATCATCGCTTCCAAACGACGCAGATAGCGGTCGGTGCGCCAGTCTTTGGCGAGTTCCACGCATGCGCGGGCCAGTTGACCGGGGTGTTTCTCGAGTTTGCTTTCCAAGCGTTCGAACAGGGTAAGGGCGTCTGCCGTTGCCCCTGCGAAACCAGCCACGATGCTGCCATTGCCGATGCGGCGGAGCTTTTT
>RGZB01000010.1 GCA_010031735.1 Pseudomonadota bacterium
TTCAAGGCGGCAGGCTCGAAGGTTCTTTATTTCGCGGGTTATAAGAAAGCGATCGACCGCTATAAGATCGAGGAGATCGAGGCGGCGTCTGACGTGGTGGTATGGTGCTGCGATGAGGCAGAGCTACCGACGCGTAAAGGCGACCGCACCTTCAAAGGCAATATCGTGCAGGCGATGACGGCGTATGCCGAAGGCCAGCTCGGTGACACACCGATCAAAATGCAGGATATCAACCGTATCATCGCCATTGGTTCTGACCGCATGATGGCAGCCGTCGGTCAGGCACGTCATAACGTGCTCAAAAAACACCTGAACCCGAAACACGAAGCGCTTGGCAGCATCAACTCCCCGATGCAGTGCATGATGAAAGAAATCTGCGCCCAATGCTTGCAGAAGCATGTCGATCCGGTCACAGGTGAGCGTTATTATGTCTATTCCTGCTTCAATCAGGATCAGTGCCTTGATAAAGTTTCATTCCCGCATTTAAATGAGCGTCTGAAACAGAACGGTGTTCAAGAGAAGCTGACAGCGCAATGGATTGACCGTGCGCTCAAATCCCTTGGTCACCGCCATAAGGTGGCATAATGTCTGAACCGCTGGTTATTGCACTCGCGCAACTCAATTTCACCGTGGGTGATATCGAAGGTAACAAAGCCCGCATCCAAAGCGCGATCAAATCCGCGCGTGACCCGGACATCATCATTTTCTCCGAACTTGCAGTAGTCGGCTACCCGCCGGAAGATCTGGTGATGCGTTCCGCTTTCCAGAAACGTGCGATCGCCGCGATCGAAGAGATCGCCCGCGCGAACCGGGCGGGGCCAACGATCATCATCGGTGGTATCTCGATCGAGAAAGAGAAGTGCTTCAATAGCGTGTATGTACTGAGGGGTGGCAAGATCGTACACCGCCAGCATAAACATAAACTCCCGAACTATGGCGTATTCGATGAGAAACGCGTGTTTGACAAGGGTGCGCTGCCGAAACCGTTCACGATCGAAGGCGTAAAATTCGGCCTGCTCGTATGTGAGGATATGTGGGGCGTGAATGTGCCGACTGCACTCAAAACTGCAGATATACTGGTGGTCATCAATGCTTCTCCGTTTGCCAAACATAAGCACGAAGTGCGCTTAGGCGCTGCAAAACGCGCGATCGAGATCGTAAAATCGCCGCTCATCTACCTCAATCAGGTGGGGGGGCAGGACGACATCGTATTTGATGGCAACTCCTTCGTGCTCAGTGCCAAAGGTGAACTGGTAGCGAATCTCCCTTCATGGGAGGAGTCGGTCGCGGTAACCGTGTGGCAGAAGAAGAAATCCGGTTGGGTGTGCGAGAAGGCGGTGGATGCCAAATCACGGGATGTGCACGGTGATATGTACCGTGCGATGGTGCTCGCCCTTAAAGACTATGTCCGCAAAAACCGTTTCAGGGAAGTGGTGCTGGGTCTATCGGGGGGTATCGACTCTGCGTTGACGGCCGCGGTCGCGGTGGATGCACTGGGCGCCGAAGCGGTGAAAGGTGTATTCATGCCTTCCCGTTTCACGTCGAAGGATAGTATGGAGGACGCGAAATCAAGTGCACAGCTCCTCGGCATCGAACTTGAAGTGATCGATATCGAACCGATGGTGAAGGCTTTCGAGCATCAGTTAAAGCCGGTATTCGAAGGTAAGAAACGCGACATCACGGAAGAGAACCTCCAATCCCGTACCCGCGGTATGATCCTCATGGCGATCAGCAATAAGACCGGCGCGATGGTGCTGACCACCGGCAATAAATCAGAGCTTGCGACCGGTTACGCGACGCTCTACGGCGATATGTGCGGCGGCTATAATGTATTGAAAGACGTATATAAAACCGAAGTCTACGCGCTTGCCAAATGGCGCAATAAGAATGAGATGGTGATCCCGAAGCGGACCATCACCAAAGCGCCGACAGCGGAACTTCGTGAGAACCAGAAAGACCAGGATACCTTACCGAGCTATGCCGTGTTAGATGCTATACTGCAGGAACTGATCGAGAAGGAAACGCCGCTCGCGACCATCGTGAAAAAGGGCTTCCACCGTGAAGTGGTGGAAAAAGTGGCAAGAATGCTTTATACATCGGAATATAAACGCAGACAGGCTGCGCCCGGCGTGAAGATTTCGACACGCTCGTTTGGCCGCGATCGTCGCTACCCGATTACGAACGGATTTAAAGAATAATGCTTACACGTTTTGCTCCGAGCCCTACAGGTTATATCCATCTAGGCAATGTGCGCACCGCGCTCGTGTGCTGGCTGTATGCCAGGAAATCTGGTGGCAAGTTCATGCTGCGCCTCGATGATACGGATATTGAGCGTTCGAAAGAGATTTTCGTCGAAGGTATCAAACGCGACCTTACCTGGCTTGGCCTCGGGTGGGATTTAGAGATGCGCCAATCGGAGCGTTTAGCCCGTTACCGCGAGGTGGTGGAAGTGCTCATCAAAGACGGCCGCGTTTATGCCTGCTTCGAGACCGAACAAGAACTCGATGTGAAGCGCAAAATGCAAATGAGCCGCGGCCTGCCGCCGATTTACGACCGTGCCGCCCTGAAGCTTACCGAAGAACAGAAGCAGAAATTCCTCGCGGAAGGCAGGAAGCCGCACTACCGTTTCCTGATGAAGGATGAATCCATCACCTGGAACGATGAAGTGCGTGGCCCTGTCGCTTTCGAAGGCAAACATCTAAGCGACCCGATCATCGTGCGCGA
Source organism: Pseudomonadota bacterium (assembly GCA_010031735.1). Classification (GTDB taxonomy): domain Bacteria; phylum Pseudomonadota; class Alphaproteobacteria; order Rickettsiales; family RGZB01; genus RGZB01. The sequence continues at coordinate 2,725 of RGZB01000010.1, forward strand.
AGGTGGCAGCTTCACCTACATGCTTCCGTCCGCGGTGGATGATGCGGATTACGCTATCACCCATGTGGTGCGCGGCGAGGACCATGTGACCAATACGGCGGTCCAGATCCAGATGTTCAAAGCGATGGGCAAAGTGCCGCCGACCTTCGCACACACCGCGTTTGTGAAAACAAAGGAAGGCAAACTTTCCAAACGTGAGGGTTCCGAAGGGATGCAGGAATTCCGCGAAGCGGGTATCGAGCCGCTCGCCATCGCAAGTTTCCTCGCGAAGGTCGGCACCTCCGACCCGATCGAAGTGCGTGCGAGCCTGGAGGAGTTGGTCGCTGAATTCGATATGAAGAAATTCAGCCGTTCGCCGACCATTTATGCGCCGGAGGATATCGACCGCCTGAATGCTAAACTCATCCATCTCTATACGTTTGCAAAAGTAGCGCCGCGCTTGAAAGAGATGGGTTTATCGGCAATCGATGAATCGTTCTGGAATGCCGTTCGTCCGAACCTGAAAACGGTGAATGAGGTCAAAGATTGGTGGACGATCTGCCGTGAGACGCTTTCGCCGGAGATCGAAGATGCGGATTTTGCTAAGGCGGCGGCGGAGATTCTACCTACCGGTAAATGGGATGAGAAGACCTGGGATATCTGGGTGAACGACGTGAAGCAGAAGACCGGCCGCAGCGGCAAGACGCTGTTTATGCCGCTTCGGAAAGCGCTCACCGCGATGGAGCATGGGCCGGAACTCCGGAACTTACTTCCGCTCATCGGTCGCGATAAAGCCATTGCGAGGCTGCATGGAAAAGCCGCGTGAGAAATCGCTGCTAGTGCGTGTACGTGCTGCCATCCTGCAGCGCTTTTTCGATAAGCTCAGTGATGCGACGGGCGGTGCGGATTTTCCCGAGATGTATATCTGGGGACGTTCCAATCAAACGGAGTTCAGCCACCGCACCTTGCTTGGCCTTACGGCGGATAAGGTCATCTATTTCTCGCCCGGCATTTTCCGTCGGAAACTGATCTCACTCGCCTACGACCACATCACCACGGTAAATGAAAGCTCTTCCTTAACCGAACGGCAGATCGTGCTCTATTTCTTGAATGGCGGACTAGTGTTTTATCCGCTCCTGAATTTAAAGGATACGGAAGTGGTGACGTTCCTCGAGACGCTGCGTAAACGCATCTCCGGCGGCATGCGTTCAACACCGGTGCAGGTGGGTGGAGATATCCCTGAACAAATCCGCAAACTCTCCGACCTTCAGAAGGAAGGCATCTTGAGCGCGGAAGAATTCGAAGCGAAGAAAAAAGAATTGCTAGCGCGGATGTAAGATGCAGATCACGCTGTTCAATAGCCTCACGCAAAAAAAGGAAGATTTCAAACCGCTAAACGAGAAGCGCGTTGGCATGTATGTATGCGGACCAACGGTGTATGACCGCCCGCATGTGGGCAATGCCCGCGCGGTAGTCGTGTATGATGTTTTGTTCCGTGTGCTTCGCCATGTGTACGGCGAGAAGAATGTCACCTACGTCCGCAATATTACCGATGTGGACGATAAGATCAATGCGGCGGCTAAAGCCAATAACGAACCGATTTCCGCACTTACCCAACGTATCACGGAATCTTTCCACGCCGATATGGCGGCGCTCAACAATCTGCCGCCGACCGAAGAGCCGCGCGCAACCGCGCACATCCAGGAGATGGTCGAAATCATCCAGAAGCTGATCGCGAATGGCTATGCGTATGAAAGTGCAGGGCATGTGCTGTTCGCCGTTGGGAAAGACAAACATTACGGCACGCTCTCCGGTCGCAAACTCGAGGATCTCATCGCGGGTGCGCGGGTGGAGGTCGAGAGCTACAAGAAAGAGGCCGGCGATTTCGTGCTGTGGAAACCAGCGGATCCCGGCGACGATCCCTCGAGCATATTCGATTCACCGTGGGGCAAAGGTCGTCCGGGCTGGCACATCGAATGCTCGGCCATGAGCAGCAAATACCTGGGCCATGATTTCGATATCCACGGTGGCGGCGCCGATCTCAAATTCCCGCATCATGAGAACGAGATCGCACAGAGTACCTGCGCACATAAAGGCAGCCACTACGCGAAATATTGGGTGCATAATGGTTTCGTCACCGTGAACGGCGAGAAGATGGCGAAATCCGCCGGCAACTTCACGACCGTTCGGCAATTGCTCGAGCGTGGCGTCAAAGGCGAAGTGATACGCTACGTGCTGCTCGCGACCCATTACCGCAAGCCGCTCGATTTCTCCGACAAGGGTCTGGAGGATGCGAAGAAAGTGCTCGATAAATTCTATCGTGCGACGGAGGGTGTGAAGCCTGGCAAATTGCCGGAAGGTTTCGTCGAGGCGCTGGCAGATGATATGAACACGCTCGAAGCCATCGCGATCCTGCATCGCGCAAAACCAGAAGAGCTCAAAGCCGCTGGGCAGTTCATGGGATTCCTGAATATGGAGAGCAAAGGGTGGTTTAGCAGTGGTGCGGGTGATGTAGATGCCTCTGCCATTGAATCGCTCATCCAGAAACGCGCCGAGGCGAAGAAGGCCAAAGACTTCGCCACCGCCGATAAGATACGCGCCGAACTCACGGCACAAGGCATCGTGATCGAGGATAGCGCGAGCGGCACCACCTGGCGGAAGGCTTAACGCCATGGCGCGCGAGATGCCGGAAGGACCACGCATCAATTACCAGATCAACGGCAAGTTCGTAAAACCGGAAACAATGGAAAGAGAATTTGCGTTGGCCTGCGGGACAGACATAACCCTTCAGGATATTGTTTCCTGTTTTTACCTGGTGCCGAACACCTATTTTGTGGGTGTAGTGGATATGGTGAAGGAATCCGCAAAACGGCAATTCAAGCTCAACGGCCAGTATATCACGCCTGATCCTGAATCCGCCTTCAAAGATAAAAGCGCCCTCAGCTTTGCCGTGTGGTTCAATGTAAACTCGCTTACTGGGGAGCGGAGCGGTCAGCTGTGGAACTTTAATGTGCATGATTCACAAAAGGGAACCGGCACTATCCTCGCACGCACGGCAATCGAGATATTAGAGAATATGCAGATGACCAAGTGCTTTCTCCATGCCGGGGATTCAGTGGGTGGTTATTTCTGGGCATCGCTTGGGCTGGAGCCGCAGGACAAAAATGCCGAAACCCAGTTACAGGAAAGTCTAAGGCGCCGGATCAAAAGATTGAGGGATTCCGGTTTCGGGATTCCCGAAACGGTGGATAGGCTTATCGATCGGTTGAGTTTGCCGGACGGTGATACGGCCAAATCCTACCCGAAAGATATCGCAGAGCTGGAGGAGCCCAAAGTAGAGTGGAAAGGCCAGAACGTGACGCTTGGTAAAGGGTTGCTCATGGGTTTGGTCTGGCATGCCATGCTGGATTTCTCGAACGAACGCCAGATGAGTGCGTTCAACCTTGCAACTGGAAGGAGTGGCCCATGCCTAACGAAAAGCTGATATCCATGGAAGAAAAGGCCATGCAGGAGATGGATCGTAAACGCAAAACCGATAAGGATTTCGCGTATAAAATGAAGCTCCCCTCGATCAAAAGGGCGCAGGCAGCCGGTATCCCGAACGAGGAGATCGAGCAGCTTTACGGGGTCAAAATCCGGCCTGCGGATAAGAAACCTGTGGGTTAATTGCCTTACTACTTGCAAAATAAGGGATTTTGTTAGAATATAGCCCTCCCGACAAAGGCAATCCATGACGAAGCGCGTTTACATATATGACAGCACCCTGCGTGACGGTGCACAGACCCAGGGTGTGAATTTCACCGTGGTAGATAAGCAGGATATCGCGCGCGAACTCGATCAGCTTGGCGTGGACTACATCGAGGGTGGTTGGCCGGGCGCGAACCCGACAGACGATGCGTTTTTCCGGGCGGTTCCCAAACTCGATACCGCGAAGATGGTCGCATTTGGCATGACGCATAAGGCCGAAACCAGTGCTGCGAACGATCCGGGCCTGAACGCACTCATCAACACGGGCGTGAAGCAAGTATGTATCGTAGGCAAATCTTCCGCATTCCATGTACAGAATGTGCTCGGTGTTTCCCTGAAGGCAAATCTTCAGATGGTCAGCGACAGTATTGCCTATATCAAAAAGAAGAAAGTCGAAGCATTCTTCGATGCCGAACATTTTTTCGATAGTTACAAAGCCAATCCGGAATATGCACTCTCGGTTGCTAAGACGGCATATGACAGTGGCGCGCGCTGGGTTATCCTGTGTGACACGAACGGCGGCACGCTCCCGCATGAAATCGATAAGATCGTGCGCGATGTGGCAAAAATCATTCCGGGCGACCATCTAGGCATCCACTGCCATAACGATACGGAGAATGCGGTAGCGAATTCACTGACAGCTGTGCAGGCAGGCGTGCGCCAGGTGCAAGGCACGATGGGCGGTGTGGGCGAACGCTGCGGTAATGCGAACCTGTTCTCGATCATCCCGAATCTGATGCTGAAGATGGGGTATGAAACCGGTGTTTCCAAACAAGGTTTGAAACAGCTCACCCGTATCGCCAATCGCCTGGAAGAACGTATCCACCTGAACCGTGCGCGTCATCTGCCGTATGTGGGTGCTTCGGCATTCGCGCATAAAGGCGGGCTGCATGTCTCTGCGGTGGTAAAGGATCCATCGAGCTATGAACATATCAACCCGGATATGGTGGGTAACGAGCGCATCATCCTGATATCCGACCAGGCGGGTAAATCGAATATCATGAGCAGGCTTACATCCGTAGGCATCAAGGTGGATGACAAAGATCCAGCGGTGAAACGTAAGATCAAAGCGCTTACGGATGAAATCAAAGAGCGCGAGAACCAAGGCTACGCCTACGATGTGGCGGATGCGAGCTTCGAGATACTGGCACGCAGGTTCCTCGAGAGCGTACCAGAATATTATCACTTGAAGAGTTTCCGTGTGATTGATGAACGGCGCTGGAACGCTAAAGGCGAACTCATCACCCTTTCCGAAGCGACGACGAAAATCGTGCTCGATGACAAAGAAGTCATGACGGTGGCCGAAGGTAACGGCCCGGTGAACGCGCTCAATCTCTCGCTCAAGAAAGCGCTCGCGCGTAAGTATAAATCACTCAAGAATATGCGCCTGCGTGATTATAAAGTACGTATCGTCACGCCTGAAGCAGGAAGTGGTGCGGTGACGCGTGTCTTAATCGAGACGGCGGATAAAGAAGGCAACCGCTGGTGCACGGTAGGGGTTTCCACCAACATCATTGATGCGTCATATAATGCGCTGCATGATGCGATCGTCTACAAACTGCTGCATTCGAAATAATGCATCCTCCGGTCATCATCCTGGTTCGCCCGCAGATGGGCGAGAATATCGGTGCGGTCGCGCGCATCATGGCGAATTTTGGCCTTGCTGAAATGCGTATCGTAGCCCCGCGGGACGGTTGGCCCAATCCGCAGGCCATCGCGATGGCGTCGGGTGCTACACACATCATCGACGATGCAAAAATATTCAATACGACGGCCGAGGCGGTCGCCGATTTACAATATATTTCCGCCACCACCGGTCGTCCGCGCGATATGGTGAAGCCCTGCTATGATGCGGTAGAGGGTGTCATCAAGTGTGTCACTGCCTACCAATCGCGCATGCGGGTGGGACTTCTCTTCGGGCCCGAGCGTACGGGGCTTGAAAACGAGGATTTGGTGCTTACCGATGCGATCGTGACCATTCCCACCAGTCCGGAGTTCCCATCACTTAACCTGGCTCAGTCCGTTGCGGTGATGCTCTATCAATGGGTGGTTTCTGCACGCACCCAAACCTTCAAGCCGCCGGAAGCAGCAAGTCCGCGCGCCAGTAAAGAAGAGGTATGGAATTTCTTGAATCATCTGGAGCAGGCGCTCGATAAAGCCGGACATTTCAAATCGCCAGACATGAAACCGAAGATGTTACAGAATTTACAAAGCCCCTTCTTGCGCGCCAATCTTACCGAGCAGGAGGTACGAACGCTATTCGGGGTGATGGCGAGCCTTACGCAGGCACAGAAAAAATAGCCAGAAACAGAACGGGGGAGAGTGGTTGTCCACTCTCCCCCGTCTGTGTCCACTAAGGGACGTTGTCATTTAGGCCAGGAAGCTCCGTAGTAACTGGAGCTGCCTCTCGAAGAACCCGATCTCCGTTCCGAGACCCGATCGCCCGTCGCCCGTCGCCTGCATCTCGCGTCGCGTGCGGATGGCCTCGTTGTACTGCCCGATTGCCACCGCGACGATCTCGATCCACGTTCCCTGCGCACGGGTCACCGCACAGATCGCCGGCTCCGCCGAACGTTGTACGATGATCAGACCCGAAACCGCGTAGGCCAGCTTCTCGAGTTCCGTGATTTCCACATCCTCCGTCGCCAGAACCATCAGTTGGAGCGGGTACTGATTCCGTAACTCCCGTACCTCACCCATCGTCACCTGCCGAACTTCCACATCCTTGCGGAAGCCTTCCCCGATTTGCTCCGGGGGGAAGCCGAGACATGCGATAAGCATCGCAGGTCACCTCACATACACATGCGGTGGGGATTTCTTTTATGCCCTTCCCCACCAAAAGGTTATATAGTCCGCCTGATCCTCCAAAAGGGTACAGACGGTAATTTTCCTACAGTTCTAAGTCTGATTATAGGGCTGTAATATGGCAGTTATGTGACAGAAAAAGCGTTGACAAACGGCCAAAAATGCCTAGATTACGCCCTCCCAACCTACCAAGGTGTGTGTTTCCATCCTCCGGAATGTAAATGGTAGAGACGGGCAAACCAAGACGCACCCTATAACCTAAAGGACTGAAAAACATGACTAAACGTGCACAATCCAAGTTCAAAATCAGCCGCCGTCTGGGCGTAAGCCTCTGGGGTTCGGCGAAAGATCCGCATAACACGAAAAACTATGCTCCCGGCCAACACGGTGCAGCAAAACGCCGCGGCGGTTCTGATTACGGCCTGCAGCTCAATGCGAAACAAAAACTCAAAGGCTACTACGGCAACATCTCGGAGAAGCAATTCCGCGCGGTGTATAAAGAAGCGATCCGCCGTAAAGGTGACTCCAGCGAAAACCTGGTCGGTCTCCTCGAGCAACGCCTTGATATCATCATCTACCGCATGAACTTCGTGCCGACGGTATTCGCGGCTCGCCAGTTCGTGAACCACAAACACATCAAAGTGAACGGTAAAACCGTGAACATCCCGAGCTACCAAGTGAAAGCAGGCGATGTGATCGAAGTGAAAGAAAAATCCCGTACGCTCCCGGTGGTTCTGGAAGCGAGCCAAAATCCGCAACGTAACACGCCGGATTACCTGGAAGTGGATCATAAGGAACTGAAAGGTAAATTTGTCCGCGTTCCGAAACTCGCTGACGTGCCGTACCCGGTACTGATGGAACCGCACTTAGTGATCGAGTTCTACTCGCGCTAATTCTCCTATTCTGGGCGCTATCGTCCGGAGTATTGCGATCCGCTACTTTCGTACGTTTATGTACGCTCTGTTGCGGTTCTTATGCTCCCGCCGCTATCACCCCAGAGGAGCGAATGAAGACAATATACAAAAGCCGCCGGCATTAAACCCGGCGGCTTTTTTGTTCCACGTGAAACATGTTACAAATAGCCGAGTATGGAAAGAACGACTCCCGGAAAAGTTATTTCGATGGTGGGTGGTAGATTAACGGGCGTTCGACGGGCGGAGCTTATCCGCTGCATCATCACCGACGACTTTGGCAAAGGTTACGACCTGCACGAAATCATCCTGATCCTTGTGCGCGAACTTGAGTTTATCCTGGTTCGCTAAGCCACTGGGCTTGATACCACGTTTTGCAGGAACAAAGGTTTTCGATTGTCTGCCGGACGGAACAGTAGGCGTATCTTCAGACACCGAGGCGGTCTTGGATTTCGCGCTGATTTTATTGAAGCTCCGGTCGAGCAGCATCCGCATGGACATATCGCGGGATTTCGCGGTCTTGCCGCCCATCACCACAGCGACGATCTCGCTGCCGCCACGGCGTGCGGTGGTGACCAGGTTGTAACCGGACGCATTCACATAACCGGTCTTACCCGCTACGGCGCCCTTATAGCTTGCGAGCACATGGTTGTGTGTGCGGTACAGGCGACCATTATATTTGAACGAGGTTTGGGATAGCAGGTTGAAATATTGCGGGAAGTCGCGTTCGATCGCGATCATCAGGCGCGCGAGGTCTTTCGCGGTGGTGACCTGACCGGGATGGAAGAGGCCAGAAGCATTTTTAAACGTGGTATTGCGCATACCAAGCTCGTGGGCACGTTCAGTCATCATCTGTGCGAATTTCCACTCGCTGCCGCCGATCGCTTCGCCCAGGACTACGGCGCTATCATTGGCTGAGCGCACGACCAGGCTTGCAATGGCTGTACTGACTGTGAGCTTTTGGCCACGGCGGAGTGCTAAATTCATGCTCGGTTGGTCCGCGGCATGCGCACTGACCGGTAAGAACTCGTTCATCGAAAGCTTGTTATTCTCGAGAGCCTCGAAGGTGAGATAGAGCGTCATGAGTTTGGTAAGTGATGCGGGATAGCGCAGTTTATCGGCATTTTCCTGCTGGAGAACATTGCCCGAAGGCATATGTACAACGAGTGACGCATACTTACGTGCATCCGGACGCAGAGAGACTTTTTTCCGTGCCGCGAGCGCAGGATTGGAAACCAGTAATAATGCTGTAATTACAGCAAGATATAGAAATTTGAAGCAGCGCATTATACCCACAGCTCATGTATCATCGTCTAAATAAATTACATGATTGGTTTTCAAAACACAATATATAGATTTATCAAACGGGTGGACGGTTATAGGTTGATTCCATATGCGCTGGAAGGTAAGAGAGGTGTGATCAAAACGAGAGAAGGCCGCCGTATGTATAATTTAGGATCGTTTCCCCGCCTAAGACTTCGTCGCAACCGGTTGCAGGATTGGTCGCGCCGCATGGTGGCAGAGAATCACCTGACTGTGAACGATCTTGTGCTTCCGGTATTCGTACAGGAAGGGAAAAACACCGCGACCCCGATCGCCTCTATGCCGGGCATCAGCCGGATGACGATTGATTTGCTCGTAAAGCATGTTCGCAAAGCGGAGGATTTAGGTATCCCGGCAGTGGCGGTGTTCCCGGTCGTGGACGGCAAGAAGAAAAGCCTGGATGCTAAAGAGGCGCTCAATCCTGATAACCTTGTATGCCGCGCAGTTTCTGAACTGAAAGCCAAAGTGAAGAATATCGGCCTTATCTGCGATGTAGCGCTAGACCCCTATACCTCGCATGGCCATGATGGCCTGGTGAAAGGCGATCAGATATTGAATGATGAAACGGTCGAGATGCTCGCCAAACAAGCGGTATTGCAAGCACGCGCGGGTTTCGATGTGGTTGCCCCTTCCGATATGATGGATGGCAGGATCGGTGCCGTGAGGGATGCCCTGGATGACAAAGGGCTCACGAATATCCGTATTATGTCCTACGCGGCGAAGTATGCTTCGAGCTTCTACGGTCCTTTCCGTGATGCGATCGGTTCACGCACGAACCTGGGGGGTGCCAATAAACGAAGCTACCAGATGGACCCTTCCAATAGTGACGAGGCGCTCCGCGAAGTGGCGCAGGACATCCAAGAAGGTGCGGATATGGTGATGGTAAAGCCGGGGATGCCGTATCTGGATATTGTGCGGCGCATCAAAGAGCGCTTCCCGGTGCCCGTTTTTGCCTATCAGGTGAGCGGCGAATATGCTATGATAAAGGCCGCAACCGATATGGGCTGGTTTGATAGCGATACGGCGATGATGGAGAGCCTGATTGCTTTCAAACGAGCTGGTGCTACGGGTATATTCACCTATGCGGCGATAGAGGTTGCGACGGCACTTGGCAGCCGAAGGAAATAACATATAACTAACGAGTGGGCGAATATCATGCTTTCTTGCCGTACGTTTTTCTTCTTGTCTGTCATTCTGGCAACATTATCGTTTTTCCCACCTCAGGGCATGTGTGCAAGCGACGTGCAGTTCCTGCAACGGGATAACCTCCAAGTCAAAATATTCGCGCCCAGCGATATCGCGGCACAAACCGAAAAAGCCGAAAAGGGCAATGACCCAGATGCGCAATATGTGCTCGGTTATATGTATTACTACGGCAGTGGCGTTCCTCAGGATAAGTTGAAAGGCCAGGCATACGTCGAAAAGTCGGCGGAAGCAGGTAATGGGGATGCGATGTATCTGTTGGTGCGCATCAACGAGGATAGTGGTGCCCGCACGACGGCACTCGACTGGCTGTTCAAGGCGGCAAAAGCGCGTAACCCGAATGCGTGGTTCCTGCTCGGTTCTTACTACGAGACCGGCAACGGCGTGTTCGTGGATATGGATAAAGCGCGCAAATGGTATGAGGCTGCCTATGAAGCCGGCATCTTGAATGCGAAGATCAAACTCGCGTTCATGTATCTGCAAGGCAGGGGTGTGAAGAAAGACCTGAACCGAGGGATCCAGCTGGTGGAAGAATTCGAACCACTCGTCGATAAGGATACGCAGTTCAGCACGTGGCTGCTCCTCCAAGACCTCTATACCCAAAAAGCCAATGGCCAGTTTGATGAAAACGTCGTGAAGTGGCAGACGAAAGCCGCAGAAGCAGGCCATGCACCGGCACAATTCTCGCTCGCTGAAGCTTACATGAACGGTACCGGCGTGAAACAGGATTATGATCAGGCGAAGAAATGGTACGAGATGTCGGCTGCTGGTGGCAACACCATCGCGATGACACGCCTTGGATATATGTACGGTAACGGTAATGGCGTGCCGGTGGATTACCAAAAAGCCGTGGAGTGGTATACGAAAGCAGCCGATAGCGGCAGTTCGGAAGCGGCATGGAACCTTGGTAACCTCTACATGGGCGGTTATGGCGTCACCAAGGACGTAGAGGAAGCGAACCGCTGGTTCGCACGTGCGGATTTCTTACGCGAACGCGAAGATCGCGAACGCGGTAGGCCCAGCTATTAAGCGCTGAAAGATAACCCCATCCCCATGCCACGTTCGAAAAAACGCAAGCACCTCCGAATGCCTACGGCGTTTCAATCGTATGCCGTATTCTTCGTACTGTATCTTTCGATACTGTTTATCCATGATGCCGCGGAGAACCGAACGGTCACCAAATTCCTTTCCGCCGCGAAACCGGTCAAATTGCAGCCGTATACCACGCCCATCACCTCCCGCGATCAAGTGACGTTCCCGAGCCCGCTTTCGGCGCAAGATGTCACGCTCTACACGCATATCTTCCAGCTGCAACAGCAAGGTAAATGGCCAGAGGCCGACCTCGAGATCGCAAAACTCGAATCGCCGATCTTGAAAGGGTATGTGTTGGCGCAGCGCTACCTACATAAAAGCTACGTCCCAACGGAAGAGGAACTGCTGAACTGGATCGATCTCTATTCCGATCATCCGCAGGCCCATGCCGTATACAAAGTCGCGGCGCAGTTCAACCCGACTTACGGCGAAGTCGGCCAGGAGATGAAAAAGGACTATCTCTCTGGCTTCGGCGATAACAGCGTGCAGACCGGCAGTATCGAATATATGTTCGACAAGGCGTATTGGGGTGACCGCACCGAGGCGCGTGCGATTTGGAGAAAGGTGAACCATATGGTGAGCGCCGGCCGTGTGAAAGATGCCCACCGCCAGCTGCATTCGGAGATGACCAACCGCCTGTTCAAAGATAAAGAGATCGGCATGGCCAATTGGGCGATTGCTAATGGCTATTTCGCGCAAGGCAATGATGCACAGGCCTACCGGGCGATCATCGAAGCGATACGTGACGCGAACAATGCGGTGCCCGAGATGTATAATAGTGCAGGCATCATCGCGTGGCGCCTGGAGCGCCTCAAAGATGCCGCGAGCCACTTCGAACATATGTCGGAAGCAAAGGGCGCTTCCGAATGGGATGCATCCGCCGGTGCTTTCTGGGCCTACCGTAGTTACAAACGTCTTTCGCAGCTGAAAAAATCCCAGGCCATGCTTGAGCGTGCAGCGGAATATCCACGTACATTCTATGGAATGCTTGCACTTAAACTGCTTGGCCGTCCGCTCGATGCGAAATGGAAATGGCCGACCCTTGATGAAAACCAACGTAAGAATGTGTTGCTGCTTCCCGGTATCAAGCGTTCGCTAGCGTTACGCCAACTGGGCATGCGCAAGGAAGCGGAAGAGGAACTACGCAAACTCTTCCCGCAACTCTCACGCAGCATGAAACAGACAATGATCTCGGTCGCGCGCGAAATGGGCTATCCGGTGCTCGAGCTTCGCATGTCGAGCATGATATTCAGTCGTGGCAATTATAACCATGATTATGCGGCCTATCCGATGCCGCCGTGGAAACCAGAGAACGGATTCATCGTGGACCCGGCACTGCTCTTCGGTATCGCACGGCATGAATCGGGCTTCTATGCCAGTGTGAAAAGCAAAGCCGGTGCAGTGGGCGTGATGCAGTTGTTACCGAAGACGGCGAGCTTCATTTCGCGCCAGGGCAGGATTTCGTATAAAGAAAGTGACCTCACCGATCCGGTGAAGAACCTCACGCTCGGTCAGGAATATGTAAAGTATCTTTTGAAGAAGAGCGATATCAACGGCAACCTTTTCCTTTTCCTGGCTGCCTATAATGCCGGAGAGACCAAGCTGATACGCTGGCTGGATGATACGAAATTCAAGAACGATCCGCTGCTTTTCATCGAATCGATCCCGGTACGAGAGACCCGCAATTATATCGAAAGAGTGATGGCGAATTATTGGATGTACCGTGATAGACTTGGCGAATCAAGCACGTCGATGGACGATATCGCGAACGGGAAGTGGCCTTATTATGAGTAAAAAATTGCCGGATTATGCATTGGAGCAAAGCCTCGGCCTGCCGACCGCAGGCGTAGACGAGGCAGGCAGGGGGCCTTGGGCCGGGCCGGTGGTGGCTGCAGCCGTGATGTTCACGGGTAGTCATATCCCAAAAGGCATCAACGATTCCAAAAAATTATCGCTCCCAAAACGTGAGCAGCTGTTCGATGCCATCCATGCTTCGGCAGTAGTGGGCGTGGGTATCGCTGCGGTCGAAGAAATCGACGCACTGAATATATTACAGGCAACCAAACTTGCAATGAAACGCGCAGTGACCGCTATGCCAAGGGAGCCGCAGGCGATACTCATCGACGGCAACCAGCCGATCGAATGGCACGGCAAGGTGCAGACCGTGGTAAAGGGCGATGCTATCAGCGTGTCGATCGCGGCGGCATCCATCATCGCGAAAGTCACCCGCGACCGCATCATGTGTGAGTTGCATGAACAGTTCCCGCACTTTGGTTGGGCGAACAATGCAGGATATGGTACGCCGGAACATATATCTGGCCTGGCGGCACATGGTGTGACCGTCCATCACCGCAAAAGTTTTGCGCCCGTGAGGAAGTTGCTGCAGGAAATGCAAGATGCCTGATAACCAAGATACCCCTAAGCGCAAGCATTTCGGGCCTACGAAGGTAGCACAGATCCTGCCGGATGTAGTAAAGCCGATCTATAAGCAGAAAGGTGATATGCTCGCCCGCATGATTGCCGAGTGGCCGAGTGTGGTCGGGGAAGATTTTGCCAATGTGTCGATGCCTGCCAGACTGCAATTCCCGAAAGAAGAGCAGGTGGGGGGTACACTCTATATAAAGGTGTATGGCGCGCATGCCCTTGAGATCAGTCACCAGTTGCCACAGATGATCGAACGCATCTCGGTCTTTTTCGGCTATAAACTGGTGGCAGATATCCGGATACTGCAGCAGGGCTAATCTTTTTCTGGAGTTTGGCTTTTGCTTATGGCACACTCCGGCCGAATTCACACGATAAAGAGGTTTCCTTATGTTCCGTCTACTCGCCCTGACTGTTGGTGCACTGATGATCGCAAACCCGGTGTTTGCCGAAGATAAAGCCCACGACCACAGCCATGCACCGAATGTTCCGGTAGAGGCAAAAAAAGTAGCAGACCCGAAAAACCCCGTCGTGAAGACACCGGAAGGTGAAAAACCGAAGGCTGTCGCTGAAGAACTGGCGCCGCGCCCGAAAACCTTAGAGAAAATCACCGCGGAACTGGGCAAGGTCCAACCTACCGATGTGGTGATCGGTAAACCGGATGCAGCGGTGACCATCATCGAATACGCATCCTTCTCGTGCATCCACTGTGCGCACTTCTATAATGATGTGTTCCCGACCATCAAAGAAAAATACATCGATACCGGCAAAGTGAAGCTGGTGTTCCGCAACTATCCGCTGAACGAACCGGCACTGCGTGCGTCACAACTCGTACGCTGTATCGATAAAGACAAAAAAGAAGGCCATATCAAGACGTTGTTCAAAACCATCGAGAAATGGGCATTCGAGAAAGACTTCCTCGAGAAACTCCGCAGCATCGCGAAAATCGGTGGCATGACGGATAAAGATTTCGATGCCTGCATGAAAAACAAAGATGTGGAAAATTCCATTCTTGCTGAGCAACTTATCGCGACCAAGAAACTGAATATCCAATCCACGCCGACCTTCTATGTGAATGGCAATCTTTTCGAGAATGTACCGAAGGATAAGTTCATCGAAGGTTTAGAGCGTGCGATCGCGGGTAAAGAGCCGCTGAAATCCGATGCGAAAGCGGATGCAAAAGCACCGGCAGCGCCGGCAGCGAAATCCGACGAAAAATCAGAATCTAAACCGGCACCGGCTGCCCCGGGTTCGTATGTTCCCACACGAATTTTACCCCTGCTTAGGTTCATGTCCGACACCAACGAAAAACCAAGCCTAGAGGCGCTCAAAGACAAGATTGACGCCGCCAAGGCGAAGGAATCGGGCGCGGACGTTGAGCAAAGCAGCGCGGTTGCCAGTCCTACCCGGATCAGCCTTGAGCTTTTTTCCGGTGTATTCGTGGGCACCGGCATGGGGTATTTTTTGGATAAGTGGCTGGGAACTTCCCCCCTTTTTCTGATTATTTTATTTTTCCTGGGCGCGATTGCCGGCGGTCTGAACATCTACCGCATTGCAAAAACCCCGATTGATGACGAGAAAAAAGAGTAACGATGGCAGAGCACGCACAACATAGCCCGATGGCGCAATTCGAAGTGAAGCCGATTTTCCCGCTTCAGCTCGCTGGCCATGACATCAGCTATACCAACGCGTCCCTGTTCATGACCCTGGCGGTCGTGGCGGTGGTGCTCTTCCTTGCTGCCGGTATGCGTAAACGCGCACTCGTGCCGGGCCGCTTCCAATCGATGGCGGAACTCTCCTACGAATTCGTGACCAACATGATCAAAGACAATATCGGTGCCTCAGGCCGCCAGTATTTCCCGATCATCTTCACGCTTTTCATGTTCGTGATCACCTGTAACCTGCTCGGCATGCTGCCGTACAGCTTCACGGTGACGAGCCAGATCGTCGTGACCTTTGCCTTCGCTGCTATGGTGTTCCTCGGTGTCACCACCATCGCTTTCGTCCGCCATGGTGTGGACTTCCTCAAATTCTTCGTACCGGCCGGCGCGCCGGGCTGGATCGCACCGCTCATGGTGTTCATTGAACTTCTCGCATATCTCGCACGCCCCGTGACGCTCTCGGTTCGTCTGGCTGCCAACATGATGGCTGGCCACACGATGCTGAAAGTGATCGGCGGGTTTGTAGTGGCACTGGGCTTCACTCTCGGGTGGATGCCTTTCCTGCTGCTGACACTGCTGACCGGCTTCGAAATCTTCGTGGCTGTACTGCAGGCGTATATCTTTACGGTGCTGGTGTGCGTGTATCTGAACGATGCGCTGCATCTGCATCACTAAACGAAACTACTAATTTAACGACTTTAAGAAAGGGTACTACTATGGAAGGTGAAGCTTTAAAATATATCGGTGTTGGTCTCACGACGCTCGGCATGATGGGTGCTGCAATCGGTGTGGGTAACATTTTCGTTGCAATGCTGAATGGCATCGCTCGTAATCCTTCTGCTGAAAGCAAACTCGCGAAATACGTTTACGTAGGTGCTGGTCTTTCTGAAGCAATGGGTCTGTTCGCACTCGTGATCGCACTGATCATGATGTTCGCTGTATAGTTTAGTCATAACGGACAACTACCCTTAAAAGGAACGTTATGCCACAGTTGGATCCCTCCAGCTTTCTATCGCAGCTTTTCTGGCTCGCTATCACCTTCTCGGTGCTCTATGTAATGCTGTCGAGAGTTATCCTGCCGACGATCAGCAGGGTGCTCCAGACGCGTCAAGAACGCATCACAAACGACCTCGAGAAGGCCGACAGCATCCGTCGTGAGGCGGAGAAGATGGCTGTGGAATACGAAGCACAGCTGGCGGAATCGCGCGCGAAGGCACAAACGATGATCGCTGAGACAGTGAAGAAGCTGGATCAGGAATCGCAAGCGCGCCGCGATGAGCTGGATGGCGTACTGCAACGTAAAGTAAGCGATGCGGACAAGAAGCTGCAAGCAAGCCGTGCTGCTGCAATGGCGAAACTGGAACCGCAAGCCGTGGAACTGGTGACGATGATTGTGAACGAGGTGAGTAACCTCAAGATCACCCAGAAGCAAGCCGAAGATGCTGTGAAGAACGTTTCTGTCAGTGGGTCGTATGAAATGCCATCCAAAATGGCAGCAGGGGAGTAGGTCATGCATTTCGAATTCGATGCGAAGTTCTGGGTTGGTATCGCGTTCATCAGCTTCATTGCGCTGATCGCGAAACCGGTAGGCCGTATCATCGTTGCAGGCCTCGATAAGCGCGGCAACCGCATCCAGAACGACCTGGATGAAGCGGTACGCTTACGTGAAGAAGCGCAAGCGCTCCTTGCAGGCTACCAGAAGAACCAGAAGAAAGCGCTCTCGGAAGTGGAGGAAATCCTGGCCCACGCACGTAGCGAAGTCGCACGCGTGACCAAAGAGACCCGCGAAAATCTGGAAAAAGAACTCTCCCGCAAAACAGAACTCGCGATGCAGAAAATCGCGCAGGCCGAAACCTCCGTGGTGCAGGAAATGCGCGATACACTGGTCGATATGGTGACACAGGCTTCTAAAAACGTGATCTCCGCAAACCTCAGCAAGGACAAAGCCGAGAGTCTGCTCTCGAACTCGATCGCTGAAGTTGGCCGCAAGCTGCACTAGAATCTTAGGAGGTTGCCAATCATGCGCCTCCGTTTTCTTCTTATTTCTGTCCTCTATCTCCTGCCCTCCCTGGCACAGGCCGCGGCATGGCTGCAGCCGGAAGGCAATGTACAGCTGATTGCCAACGCTTTCCTTTATAGCACCGATGAAGCATTCGACGGGAATGGCAAACGGCAGAAGGCCGACCGCTTCACCAAGCTTGAGTTCAATCCGTACCTTGAATGGGGATATAGCAAAGACATTACGCTTGGGATCAGCCAGAGTTACCAGCACCTCTCACAACAGGATGATACGAACACTGGCCTTGCCGACACGGAGATGTTCCTGCGTACGCCTTTGTGGCACAGGAAAGATGCGATTCTGTCGGTGCAGCCGCTCATCAAAATCCCTGGTGCTTATGACAGCAATGCGTCGCCTGCACTTGGGAACGGCCAAGTGGATGCGGAACTACGCCTCCTTTACGGACAAGGATTTGCATGGCAAGGGCAGCACCATTTTGTGAATCTCGAGGCAGGGTATCGCAAACGCCTCGAGGAGCCAGCAGACGAAGTGCGTTTCGATGCGACGTTGGGGCTGCATTACACGCCGGAGTGGATGGCGTTACTGCAGAGTTATAACACGTTCGCGGTGGGTTCGCGTGCGGGCGGGCCTCTCAATCTCTCGAATTCCAGTGACTATGATTTGAACAAAATCCAGCTCTCAGCGGTGTATAGTTTTACGCCAGATATGTCCGTGCAAGCAGGGGTGTTCAGCCACGTGATGGGCGAAAATACTGGTGTTGGCGAGGGTTTGGTGCTATCGTTCTGGAAGAACTTCTAGCGGTTTATATTTGTGAAACTGACCAAGCCTGAGCAGCCGATAGGCAAAATTCTTCAGGATCGAAAGCTGATCACCAAGCAGCAGCTTTCCCACGCACTCAAGATACAGAAAGAACAAGGCGGCAGGCTCGGCGACGTGCTGGTGGGCCTTGGCCACGTCAATCATCTCAAGCTTTACTCCGCACTCGCAGAACATCATCAACTTCCCTTCGCCGACCTATTCAAGGAAAAGATCGACACCCAGTTACTCGAGACGTCTGAGCGGGGAAATTACGCGCGTTTCAATGTCGTACCGTGGCGGGTGGAAGCGGGGAAGACCGTACTTGCCACCAGTGAACTGTCGGATGAAGTGCTCGCGTGGGCAAAAACCAAATACCGTGACTACCGTTTTGTGATCACCTCGCCCTTCGACATACTAAAGGTGCTGCAGGACCATTTCTATGCGGTGGATGATGAGCATGCGCGCCATGCGCTCTGGAAAGAACGGCCGCATGAGTCGGCACGCTATCTTTTCTCCATGCCGAGTGTGGTGACGATGCTGATCGTGATCGCGCTCATGGCATTGGTAGTGATCTATCCGCATCTGGCGATGATTAGTATGTTCGCGGTGATGAATTTCTTTTATGCATTCTCGCTTCTGTTCAAAGCACTCATTTTTGCAGTAGGTGACCGCTCGCGCCTGACGCAATATGCCTACCGTCGCAAGGAACTCGAGCAGATGAACGACCGCGACCTGCCGGTGTACTCCATCCTGGTGCCGCTCTTCCGGGAGGATGCTAGAACCATCCAACAGCTGGTGGCCGCCATCCGTAATCTGCAATATCCCAAAGCGAAGCTGGATGTGAAGCTCATCGTCGAGGCGGCGGACGTCGCGACCATCGAGGCGATCAAAGCGACGCAGTGCGAGAGTTATTTCGAGATCATCCGTGTGCCGTTCTCCTATCCGCAGACGAAGCCGAAGGCCTGCAATTATGCACTGCGGTTCGTGCGGGGGGAATACGTGACGATCTACGATGCAGAGGATGTGCCGGATCCTTACCAGCTGAAGAAAGTGATCAAGAGCTTTACCGATGCGCCGCGCGGAACGGTGTGTGTACAGGCGAAACTCAATTATTTCAACCGCGAGGAAAACCTGCTCTCGAAACTCTTTTCGATCGAATACAGCGCATGGTTCAACTTCATGCTGATCGGTCTTGATAGGCTCCAGATCCCGATTCCGCTCGGTGGAACCAGTAACCATTTTCCGGTGAAGATCATCCGTGAGCTTTACGCCTGGGACCCGTTCAACGTCACGGAAGATGCCGACCTCGGCATCAGGCTGGCACAGCGCGGGTACAATACCGTGATTGTCGATTCGCTCACGATGGAAGAGTCGCCGATTCGCCTGAAAGACTGGATGAAGCAGCGCTCGCGCTGGATCAAAGGCTATATGCAAACCTATATCGTGCATATGCGAAAACCAGAATTATTATTGAATTATAGTGGCATAAAGGGATTCATGGGCTTCCAGTTCTTTGTGGGAGTACCGTCGTTTATATTCGTTTCCATGCTACCGATGATCACGATTTCGGTCATTGCTGCGTTCCAGCCGCACCTGATGCCTAATCATCTGATATTTATCGTCTATTCGAATCTTTTTGCCGGGATTGCGCTGCATTTTGCGATCGCGATGAGGGTCATACAGTTCGAAAAATGGCAAAACATGATGGTTTCCGCACTTATTTTCCCGCTCTATTGGGTGCTTCACGCCTTCGCAAGCCTGAAGGCGTTGTGGCAGCTCTTCCTAAACCCACATTATTGGGAGAAAACCGAGCATGGGATCACCCGTATGGCCGTCTCGGAAACAGCTGTGGCAGCCGAATAAACTAGCGCTTGACAAGGGGGGCGCTTTTCAGTAGTTTCCAAGCTCATTTTTCAAGTATAGCGGTATTTATATGAAAGTAGTCAGCTCACTGAAATCAGCAAAAAAACGCGATAAAAACTGCCGCGTGGTGCGTCGCAAAGGCCGCCTGTATGTCATCAACAAAAAGAACCCGCGCTTTAAAGCTCGCCAGGGTTAGTTCGTAGCATTACTCCGTTATCGGATAAAAAAACCGCGCCACTTGAAAAAAGGGCGCGGTTTTGTTTTGTGCCTATGACAGGCGCTAAACTAGCGGACGAAGATACGGATCTCGTTTAAGCCCAGCGTGGATGTGGTGGTGTAGTTCGTTTGGAAACGCTCCGGTGGGAGGCCGATCTCCGTCATGGTTTGCATTACGCGGCGGGCGTTAGCTGCTGCCGTCATCGCGGCATCTTCATCTTCTTTATAGCTGCCGGTGGTCGGGATCAGTGAAACGATCTCGAAGAACGCACCCGGATAGACGTGCATGGCCTTCTTCACGGCATTCTGGAGCGGGATCTGGTACATCACGTTCTGTTCTTTGTTGAAGCGGATCACCACAAGCGGCGTATCTTCCATGCCGGTATTTGGGAGATATTTGTTCGGAGACTCGTACGGCTTATTGCCGTTATCTGCGAAAGTAGCGGCGGGCATGAGCGCTGCAGCTAAAACGAGCAGGGAAAGAAATTTTTTCATCGAAACAACCTTGAGGTGGCGTTACACTGCAAGAGAGTGTAGCAACAAACCAGATTTTAGCAAGCGAACGAAAGCAGAACCTATGCGCCTTATCGGTGTGAAGCAGCAAGGAAGCCACTATACGCTTGAAGTGCAAGAGGGGAAAAAGCCCACCCCGGCAGAGCATGAAGTGTTGATCAAAGTGGCAGCAGCAGGCGTGAACCGTGCTGATATCTTCCAGGCAGAAGGCATTTATCCTGCGCCGGAAGGAGCCTCGCCTGTGCTTGGTATGGAGGTGGCAGGTGAGGTGGTGGCGCTCGGCAAAGGGGTGAAGATATGCCGCCTGGGCGATAAAGTAGTCGCATTGATGCCCGGTGGTGGTTACGCCGAATATGCCGTTGCCCGCGAAAGCGAGATATTGCCGCTGCCGAGCGGGCTTAAAGAGGTGCAGGGTGCTGCGCTGCCGGAAGCAATGTATACCGCGTATCTGAACCTGTTCGAGATCGGTCAGCTGAAGCCGGGTGCGAAGGTGCTGGTGCATGGCGGCGCCAGTGGTGTGGGCACGATGGCGATCCAGATGGCCGCGGTGATGGGGGCGGAGGTGTTTGCCACTGCCGGCACGAAAGCAAAGTGCAAGGCCATTGAGGCACTCGGGGCAAAACGCGCGATCTGTTACAAGGACGAGGATTTCGTCGCGGTGCTGAAGAAGGCTGTGCCAGAAGGTGTCGATATCGTGCTTGATATAGTAGCTGGAAGTTACCTCGAGAAGAATGTCAAGGTGCTTGCGCCACGCGGCAAGCTCGTGCAGATCGCCGTGCTCGAAGGCAGCAAAACCGAAATCAATCTGGCGGCTGTACTGATGAAGAATATCAGCATTACCGGTTCTACGCTTCGTTCCCGCTCGATCTTAGAACGGCATGAGATCACCCGATCGCTATACAATAGCTTCTGGCCGATGCTGGAAGCAGGACGCATCAAACCGGTGGTCGATAAGCTGTATCCGATCGCTGAGGCCAACGAGGCGCACCAGCGCATGAAAGCAAATCAGAATATCGGCAAGATCATCCTGACGTTCTAGGGATTCCATCCGGTGAGAGTGATAATCTCGAACGTGGCAGGGATTTCGCCCTCACTATTCGCATAAAGCCGTGTGTAGGTTTCCGCGATGGACTGCAGCGTGTGGCGGGAGGTGAAATGCTTGTTCCGCTCGAGGAGGGCATTGCTCTCACCCATACGCTGCAGATCTTTCATTAAGCTCAGCGGGTTTTTATATAGTACGGTGACGGTATCTGTATCCGTGACCGGAAGTGCGTAGCCCGTGCGCTGGAGTAAGCTACCGGCATCCTTCACCTCGGTATAAGGTGAGACGCGGGGATAGATGATCGGGGAGAGTGACGCTTCGGTTTCGATGATAGCGTGGCGCAGTTCGCGGAGCGTATCGCCGCCCAGCATCGAGCAGATGAATAGCCCGCCTGGCTTCAGCGTACGGCGGAGTTGCGCCAATGCACCGGGGATATCGTTCACGAAATGCATGTTGAGCAGACTGATGATGGTGTCGAACTGGGGACCAGAGAAAGGCACCAATTCCTCATCGAATACTACCGATGCAGACGGATTCTTTCTCAACATGGCAAGGGAGAGGTCGCTTGCAAGATAGGTTCCGACCGGGCGTTCCTGACGCAGTGCTTTCTCGATATAACCGCTGCGGCTGCCGATTTCGAGCACGCTACCCAGTTTCACCTGCGGGTCTTCGAGCAGGCGTTCGAGCATGCGGTCGGCCGCTTCCTTGAGTAGGTGGTCGGTTTGATGAAGATAGACACTCGCACGGTCGCGGTGGCGGCGGTAGGCGAGGCGATCAAAGATGAGGTGGGTTTTCGCCATAAAGCCCTAGCGGCGGCCGAAGAGTTTCTCGATGTCGGTAAGTTCGAGTTTGATGTAGGTCGGGCGGCCGTGGTTACATTGGCCGGAATAAGGCGTCGCCTCCATTTCGCGCAGGAGTGCGTTCATCTCATCGATATTAAGCCTGCGACCTGCGCGCACGCTGCCGTGGCACGCCATCGTTTCACACACGTGCTCGACCGCTTCGGTGAGGGTGAAGGCTTCGCCGTATTCCACGATATCATCGGCTAGGTCCTTCAGGAGTTTCGTTGCATTCACTTCGCCAAGGAGCGCCGGCACCTCGCGCACGACCAGGCCTTTCTCGCCGAACGCTTCGATCACAAGGCCGAGTTCAGCAAGTGCTTCTTTGTGGTTGATGAGGCGGTTGATATCCGCTTCATCAAGTTCGACCACTTCGGGTAGAAGGAGCTTTTGTGTTTTCACCGACTGAGAAGCGAGAGACTTTTTCATTTTTTCATATACGAGGCGTTCGTGCGCTGCGTGTTGGTCGACTATGATGATGCCATCCGCACTTTGGGAAACGATATAGGTTTCATGTAGCTGCCCACGTGCCGCACCGAGGGGTTTTGATGCAAGGCTCGCATCGTGCTGTGGTTCGGTGGGTGTCGGGCGGGCATATAACATCTCCGCCACCTCTTGCAGCATGGGCTGTGCACCGCCGCGGGAAGCCGGTGATTGGTAATGGCTACCAGCACCACTACGCTCACCAAAACCGTAAGCATAATTGGTGGCGGGGGCTCCTGCTGAAGGAAGTGTCCCTACCGAAAAGGCCTGTATCGCGGAAGCGGCAACGGTGGAAGAGGCACGGAAGCCGGCACCCGCCAAGGCATTCTTGAACGAGCTTACGATCAGGCCACGTACCAGGTTACTATCGCGAAAGCGTACTTCTGCTTTGGCCGGATGCACGTTCACATCTACCATCTCGGGTGTGATGTCGATGAACAGTACGACCACGGGATGGCGATCCCGCGCCATGAAATCCTGATAGGCACCGCGGATGGCGCCCAGGACCAAGCGGTCTTTGATCGGACGGTTGTTGACATAAAGATATTGCTCCTGCGCGGTGCCCCGGTGGAAGGTGGGGAGGCCGATATAGCCGGTGAGCTTCACGCCTTCGCGTTCGGCATGGATCTCGATGGAGTTCGCAGCGAAATCCTTACCCAGAATCGCTGCGATGCGGTTCAAACTTCCGGCCATCAAGCCTTCGGGTTCGGCAGAGAGTTGGAGTAATTTACGGCTGTCACCCTCGAGTGAGAACTGAATGCCTGGATAGCTTAAGGCCACGCGCTTCACTACTTCGGTGATGTGCTGTTGCTCGGTGCGTTCGGTCTTGAGGAATTTGAGGCGGGCAGGGGTAGCGAAAAACAGATCGCGCACTTCCACGCGTGTGCCGCCGTTATGGGAAGCAGGGGCTGCATCGTGTTTCTCGCCGCCGATGACTTCAATCGACCAGGCTTCCGAAGCCTCTCTCGCTTTGCTCGTGAGTTTCAGGCGGCTGACCGCGCCGATGGAGGGTAACGCTTCCCCGCGGAAGCCAAAAGAGTTGATGTTAAAGAGGTCTTCATCCGGCAGTTTGGAAGTGGCATGGCGTTCGAGCGCGAGGGAGAGTTCATCCTTATCCATGCCAATGCCGTTATCGGAAATGGAGATGAGGTTACGTCCTCCTTGCTCGATGCTGATATCGATTCGCGTGGCGCCGGCATCAATTGCATTCTCGAGTAGTTCTTTTACGGCGGAGGCAGGACGCTCGATCACCTCACCGGCAGCGATACGGTTGATAAGCACCGGCGGTAAGATGCGGATGGTCATGCTTTGACGCTCTCGAGTGCCTTACGGGCCAAGGTCTTACCTTCTTCCACGGCAGGCTGGTCGAACGCATTGAGTTTAAGAAGATGGGCAGTCGCGACGGTTTCCAGCATGAAGTGCATGGCAAGTGCACCCAAGGTTGCCTCATCGAGTGTATCGAGTGCGAAGTGGCGCACCAAGCAGCCTTGATTCTCGAGCGAATGCAGGGTTGCTTCTTGCTCGGCCGTCATGATATCCGCCATGGTCTTGCCGTTCATATAGAGCACGGATTTTTCTTTGAACACGGCGGTATTGACCGGTTTTCCGCCGCTCTGATTGAGGGTGATGAGCGAGATCAATTTATCCTTCGGGCCATCGAGATAGAGCTGGAGTTGGCTGTGCTGGTCGATGGTACCCATCGCTGTCACCGGATTGGAACCTTTACCTTTTTTGCCGAGGCTCTCTGCCCAGATCTGGCGCACCCATTGCGCGAGGCCGTTCAGGCGGTCGGCATAGGGCATGAAGACCGTGGTGTTCACACCTTTTTCGATCAGACAGAGATTAAGCGCCGCACCCACCGCTGGGGCGGATTCGCGGTTCGATAAGAAATCCGCGAGTACCATATGGGCACCCTTGCGGATGGCTCTGACATCCAGGCCGGCGACGGCTGCTGGGATAAGACCCACATTCGAGAAGATGGAGAAGCGGCCACCGACTTCCGGGTCGTGGTCGAGCGTTTTGAGATCAAGCGATGCAGCGATGCGGCGAAGCGGGTTATCTTTCGGATCGGTGATGACCAAGAAATTCTGTGTGGCACGATCCCCGAGTTTGCGGTGGAGCGTGTCGTAGAATAGTGCGAACTGTGAAAGGGTCTCAAGCGTGGTACCCGATTTTGAGATGACGAGTACGCAGGTGGTCTCCAGCGGAATATAATTTAACAGCGACTGCGTGGTGACGGGATCGACGTTGTCGTGGAAGATGATCTCGACCTTCTGTTCATAATATGCCGGGCGGAGTGCGACGAGTGCCTGACCAGTCAGTGTAGACCCTCCTGTACCGAGCACTACAAGATGGGTGAAGTTTTTGTTGATGCGCGAAGCGATATCGTTGATGTTTACGAGGTCAGCAGTTTCTTCCGTGATGGTGAAAGGACGGTATAACGATTCTTTTTCAAAGGTTTCTTTAAAATTCTCGAGGGTAGAAAGTACGCCGTCGAGATCCGCGGTCTTGATACCGTTATCCGAGCCGTTCTTCTTTGGGGTGCGTTGGACGCAGCCTGCAATTGAGTGTGAATACAACATGCGGTTATTTTTAAAGCAAAAAAGGCCGTTCTGCCAAGGATTAATTCGCCTTCTCAGGTGCTTTTTCTGACCCCTTTTCGGGTACCTTTTCCGCAGTGGTAACATTGCCCACGGTGACAAACACCAGTTTATCGGGTTTTAGCAGGGTTTTAGCTACTCGGTTCACATCTTCGAGGGTGACGGCGTTGATATAATCGTTACGTTTGGAGAGGAAGTTCGTTCCCAGGTTCTCAAGCTGCATGAAGGCGAGGAAGCGCACTAACTTCTCATTACTATCGAGCTTCAACACGAAAGAGCCGGTGAGATAGTCTTTGGCAAGCTTCAGTTCTTCTGGGGTGACATCGCCTTTCTGCAGACGAGCGAATTCTTGTTTTACGATGGCGATAGATTTTTCAACCGCATCGTTACGCGTCGAGACCTTACCCTGCAGGAGTGCGCCGCGGTCGAACGAGTTGATATACGTCGTGACGTTGTAGGCAAGACCCTTATCGCTCCGCACGCGATGCATGAGACGCGATTCAAAACCGCCACCGCCCAGGATATAGTTCAGGATATGTGCGGCATAGAAATCCGGGTGTCCATATTTGATACTTTCATGACCGAACAACACTACGCTTTGTGGCACCTGGAGCGGGAGGGTGATTTCACGGCCTTCGCTGTAATGTGGACTTGGCAGTTGAAGTGAGTTCGAGAGGCGGGGCAGTTTGAATAATACTTTATCGGTGGCTGCCGCCGCTTCGTTCGGTGTGATGTTCCCTGCCATACTCATCAACACCTGGCTGCGGGAAAGGCGACTGGCCACGAACTTGAGGATATCCTTGCGGCGGATACTGGCGACTGTATCGAGCGTTCCTTTGCTTTGGTAGGCATATGGGTGGCCGCGGAGTACTTCTTCATTCCATGCGGTTTCGGCGACGCTATCAGGATCTTCCAGATCTTTCTTGATGGCGATCAGCACTTGTTTGCGCACCTGTTCGATCGAGGAGCTCTCTAAACGCGGGTCGGTCAGCGCCATGTTAAGTAAGCGGAATGCTTCATCGGCGTTTTGCCGGAGTGTCTTGAGGTCGATATAGAAATTATCAGCATCAACGTGTGCACTTAGTTGAATGGCCTGTTCCTCGAGACGCTTGTTGAAGGAGACGTAATCCAAATCGCCGGCGCCCTTATCGAGCAGGTTCGCTACCATGAAAGCCAGACCCTGTCTATCTTTCGGGTCATAGGCGTAACCCGCTTTCTTGAACACCATACGTACCGCGATGATGGGAAGGTTATCGTCCTGGATAAGCCAGGTATCGACACCACTTTTGGAAGGGATGACCTTCACATCTGCCGCATGCACACAGTTTGCCATGAGCAGTGTAGAGAGGAATAGGGCGATAAGACGGAGCATTTTACTCATGGCTTTTTCACCTCCGGGAGCAGGTGTCCGGTGACGAACGGCGTATCGTTGCTGAAGAGTTCTGTCGCTTCATCGATCACCTGTTTCGCGGTGACGGCTTTGACGTGGGCGGACCAATTCTCCATCACATCGCTGTTAAGCCCGACGGTCAGCGCCTGCCCGTACGCATACGCCATCTGCTGTATACTATCGCGGGAGTAGATATCTTCGGCGATCAGGAGATTCTTCACGCGGGTCATGGTTTCATCGTCGATACCCGTGTTCAGGAATTGCTTGATCTCACGCTCGATCGCGTTTTGCAGGGTTGCCACAGAAACCGTTTCGCTAGGGACCGCATAAATGCTGAAGGTGGAACGGCCACGCGACATGATGTCATACCGGACACCGATATAGGCCGCGATCTTCTTGTCGTTGACGAGGTGGCGATAAAGTACACTCGTTTCGCTACCGCCGAGGATGTAGGAGAGAAGCATAGTGGGGAATGCATGTTCGATACCGTCCTGCATGATGCTCGGTGCAACATAGTAGCGGTGCCATTCAGGTACCTTCACTTTACTGTCGTAATAAACAATCGGATCGCGGCGCGTGATGGTCTTGCGGCTCGGATTTTCACGCGGAGCGATATGGATCGCAGGGATGCTTCCATAATATTTCTCCGCGAGGCTGCGTACCTCGGTCTCCGTGACATCGCCGGAAATGACGAGCGTGGCATTATTAGGGCTGTAGTGGGCTCTGTAATATTCACGGAGTTTTACGGCAGGTATCTTCGCAATTTCAGCCATGCTGCCGATGATGGGGCGGCCATATCCCGTGTTCTGGTAAAGCGATGCACGCATCTTCTCCGCGAGCATGGAAGAAGGGTTGTTCTCGATGCTGCTGCGGCGTTCTTCCGAGATTACGCTGCGTTCGATCTCTGCCGATTTCTCGTCGATCAGCAGATTCTGCATCCTGTCAGCTTCGAGCTGCATTACGAGCGGCAGATGATCTTTCGACACGACCTGGTAGTAAGCGGTATAGTCATAGGAGGTGAAAGCGTTATCGTTGCCGCCTACCTGCGCGATTTTTTTGGAGAACTCGCCTTCTTTCAATGTGTTCGTACCTTTGAACATCATGTGTTCGAAGTAGTGTGCGACACCGCCCAAGTCTTCTGGGTCTTCGTTGCTACCCGTTTTAAACCATAGCATATGGCAGACTACAGGTACGCGATGGTTCGGAATGATAACGACCTTAAGGCCGTTTTTCAGCTCGAAGGATGTGGAAAGTTTATTGGTTGCCGCCGATGCGCCGAATGAAAAGACGATAACCGCTACCAGAAACGCCCTTAGCAGCTGTGCCACAAGGCGCTTATGCATGCACTACAGGCCCAGCCAGTCGTTGAGCAGGCTCTTCTTACCGTTATCTTTGAGCGGGATATCGCCCTCCGAAGCGGGTTTGCCTTCTTGTGCGTTCTTGATCAGGCGTTCTTCTTCTTTATCGATATCCACCAGCGGATCTTTCTTATCCGGGGTCAGAGAATCGTGGAGCGATTTGAAGAAACCCTTATCCTCTTCCTCTTCGGCATCAGGGATATAGACCTTCGATTCGGAATCCAGAACACTGCGGATATTCGGATCTGCACTGCTCGCACCGGTTTTATCCAGCAGTACCTGAACACCCTTCGAGCTTGCTTCATCTTGCGATGCAGACTTCGTTTTTGCGGCTTTCGTCGTGGAGCCGGTGGACATCGGGTCTAGGATTACTTTTTTGGCTTCCTGGCTGATTTGCGGCGCTTCATTCGTCGGGCCTGAACCTGGGGGGCGGAGGTTGAAATCCGGTGGCATACTGAGCGGCGGGCGGGAAATCACCATGAACTCGTCAGGCGAGTTGCGCTTCAGTCCAAGCGTGTTTCGCACGGAGTTCCCTTCGCATGCAGCGAGGGACAACATCACCAAAGGCAGGATATAGAGGGACTTCTTCATTGTTTCTTGGGCTTTTTGGTCGCTTTTTTTGCAGGTTTTCGCTCTTCTTCGGTAAACCATATGCTGTGTATACACAAGATTACGGCTCCCGTAAAGATAGATGCATCGGCGATGTTAAAGGCCGGCCAGTGATGCATGCCGACATGAAAATCCAGAAAATCAGCAACCGCGCCGAAACGCAGCCGATCCACGGCATTGCCGAGCGCTCCGCCGATGATAAAGCCGATAGCGGTGGCAGAGACGGTTTGGGTGACCGAGCGCAGCCAAAATACCAGGAACCCGCTGATAGCGACTGCAAGGCCGGTGAAGATATAGTGGCTGTAATCGAGACCGCCGAACATGCCAAAACTGATGCCTGGGTTCCATACCATGACCAGGCTGAAGAACGGAAGCAGGAGAATAGGGGACTTATCGGCGATATCGAGCACACTGATCATGTACCATTTATGGCCTTGATCGAGTGCAAAGATAAGGGCTGCCACCCATAAACCCAACTTAAGCTTGTTCACTAAACCACTTCCTTACGGTATCCGTATCACTTTTTATTTGCGCGCGGAGCGCATCGATGCCAGAAAACTTCTGTTCGGCACGAACATAGTGTCTTGGGCGAACCTCGATCCTTTTATCATAAATATCCGCATCATAGTCAAAAATATATACTTCGATCGCTTCCCTAAAAACACCAAAAGTGGGTTTCTTACCAATATTGGCAATGGCAGGTCTCCAGAAGGATTCGCCTTCAATCCGTATTTCGGCAACATAGACGCCGAATGCGGGCCGGACATAATTACGTAGTGAGATATTCGCGGTAGGGTAACCTATGGTTTTGCCGCGGCCTTCGCCCCTACGGACACGGCCTTCGAACACAAACGGATGGCCGAGGATGGCTTCCGTCTGTTCAATATCACCTTTACCGAGTGCCGTGCGTACACCCGAGGATGAGAAACGACCTTCCTTTCCACCGACCATCTTGAAGGGAGTATATCCGCAAGGGAAGTTCTTGGCATATTCCGTCAGCATTGCAGCATTGCCGGAACGTTTATAGCCAAAAACGAAATTCTCGCCGGTGATGATATGCCGTGCCGAAACCGTTCCGAGCAGTGTGTTACGGATGAAGTCATCGGCACCGGTCTCTAGTAATTTCTGGTCAAACCGTGCGACATAAAGGCGGTCGGCCCCAAGCGCGCGGATCGCTAACGCCTTCTGCCGGAAGCGGGAAAGATGGAAGATCGGCATATCGGGCTTCAAAAGTTTGAGCGGATGCGGATGGAATGTGAGTACGGCGCTTTCGACACCCAGAGTCTTGGCACGTGTGATGGCCTCGGTGATGATCGCTTTGTGGCCAAGGTGAATACCATCGAAATTGCCGATGGCAAGCGCACACGGTGGCTGTTTACGTGTCGTAGAAGAAAGCCGGATCAGCTTCATGCTACGCAGGTTTTGCTACGGCATTCTCCGGCGACTTTTGGCGCGGATTGATGAACACCAGTACCGGCGCAGAGATGTAAATGGAGGAATACGTACCCACCACGATACCGAATAGCATCGCAAGGCAGAAGCCTTTGATGACCTCACCGCCGAGCAGTACCAGTGCGATCAGCGTGATGATCGTGGTGCTGGAGGTTAGGATGGTACGGGATAGCGTTTCGTTCACACTCAGGTTGATGAGTTCCTCGAGCGGCATTTTCTTGAATTTGCGCAGGTTCTCACGGATACGGTCATAGATCACGACAGAGTCGTTGATCGAATAGCCAATGATGGTGAGGATGGCCGCGATAGAGGTGAGGTTGAATTCCAGTCCCGTGATGCAGAAGAAACCAACAGTCACCATGGCATCGTGGAAGAGGGCGAAGATGCCACCCAGGCCGAACTGCCATTCGAAACGGAACCAGATGTAGGCCATCATCGCCAGCAGTGCGAGGCCAAGCGCCATTACACCCGAGGTCACAAGCTCTTTACCCACTTGCGGGCCGACATAGTCGACCTTGCGGTATTCGATCTCGGTTTTAAGTTCGTTACCGAGGATCTCTTTCAGGTGGTTCACGGCTTTCAGCTGTTCGCCATCCGCCACATCCTGCGGTTGGATGCGGAGCAGGATATCGTTATCACTGCCGAAATATTGGATGTTCACTTCACCGAGCTCAGGATACTTAGAGAGTGCTTCACGCATATGGCCGAGGTCGACCACGTCTTTCGTGCGCATCTCAACCACTACGCCACCGGTGAAGTCGATGCCGAAGTTGAGGCCCTTGGTGGCCACCAACACGACGGTTGCTACAATGAAGAAGACCGAGAGGCCAAGCGCTAGCCACTTCATCCTCATAAAGTTGAGGTTGGTTTTCAACGGAATCAGACGAATCGGGAATCGCATAGGGCCAATTTATAAAAAGTGATTGTTATTCGTACCTACGCGGAATAAGGTCAGCGGCTGTAAAAGTCAATTATTTCTTGGAAATTCTGTTTCTTATGTCGATGTACCGTTCTGCCGCAACTATCGGTTTTTACACGTTTTTATCCCGTGTAACGGGGTATGTACGGGATATCATGATCGCATCGGGTATGGGGGCAAGCATCCTGACCGACACCTTCCTGCTCGCATTCAAGTTGCCGAATTTCTTCCGCCGGCTGTTTGCAGAAGGGGCCTTCAACTCGGCGTTCGTGCCGATGTATTCCTCGATCATGGCGGGCGAGGGCAAGAAACATGCCCAGGATTTCGCCGAAAAGGTCTTCGCGGTGATGATGATCACCTTGCTGATCTTCACGGTGGTGGTGGAAATCGCCATGCCGCTCGTGATGCTGGTGATGGCGCCCGGCTTCACCCGCAATCCCGAACAGTTCAATCTGGCGATCGACCTGACACGGATTACATTCCCTTATCTGATGTTCATCTCGCTCGCGGCACTCCTGACAGGGGTGCTGAACAGTGTCGATAAATTCTCGGCAGGGGCGCTGGCGCCTATTGCGCTCAATATCTGCCTGATCTTCGGCCCGATGCTGCTTGAGGATTATGTGCCCACGATCGCGCACGGGCTTTCCTGGAGCGTACTTGCGGGCGGTGTCGTGCAATTCGTGTGGCTGCTCTATTCCTGCAAACGCTGGGGAGTGGGCATCAGGCTGCGTAAGCCGAAGATGAACCCGCAGGTGAAGAAGATGCTGAAGCTGATGGTACCCGGCATTCTGGGTTCGGGTGCGGTGCACATCAACCTCTGGGTCGATATGATCATCGCGACCATGATCCCGGGTGCACTTTCCTATCTCTATTATGCGGATCGTATCAACCAACTGCCGATGGCGATTGTCGGTACCGCGATCGGCACGGTGCTGCTGCCGATGCTTTCCCGGCAATTCCGTGAAGGAAAACATGACGAAGCCATACACAACCAGAACCGCGCACTGGAAGTAGCGCTCTATTTCAGCCTGCCTGCGATGGTGGGGA
This sequence comes from Pseudomonadota bacterium, assembly GCA_010031735.1. Lineage (GTDB taxonomy): Bacteria > Pseudomonadota > Alphaproteobacteria > Rickettsiales > RGZB01 > RGZB01. The sequence continues at coordinate 35,016 of RGZB01000010.1, forward strand.
TGTTCATTGCGGCGCATCCTATCATCAGCACATTATTCGAACGTGGGGAGTTCTCTGCGGAAGATTCGCTCTCGAGCGCTTACGCACTGATGGCCTACGCCTTCGGCCTGCCTGCCTTCGTACTGGTAAAAGTATTCACGCCCGGCTATTTCGCCAACCACGATACGAAAACACCGGTGAAGATCGCCGTGTTCTGCCTGGTGCTTAATATCGTTCTGAACTTTGCTTTCATCGTACTGCTCAAATATTTGGATTTTTATCCGCATATAGGGATCGCGCTCGCGACCTCGCTTGCTGCATGGGTGAATGTAACGATGCTGGCCACAGGCCTTGTGAAGCGCAAGCATTTCCATATGGATGCGGTGCTGCGCACGAAGGGCACCAAGATGCTGATCATCAGTGTGCTGACGGGCATCGTGCTGTGGCTTACAAAGAGCCAGACAGAATCGTATCTCGATGACGGAGAGGTCGCGCGCATCTCTGCGCTGTGCGTGATGATGTTCACCGCGATGGCGAGCTATTTCGGCCTAGGGTTCGTAATGAACGTCTTTGGCCCGAAAGAATTCGGAAAAATGCTCAAGCGTAAGAAAAAAGTAGGTTAGGTCTTTACGCCGAATTTGGGTAGTAACCAGAAGGTCAGCGCGTACAGTGCCATGGTGATGGCACAAGAAGCGATAAGCGCTATCCAGAAATGGATCCCATGGCGAAGCCCTGCTGGGAAAATCAGGAACATCGGCAGTGAGGGTAGCACAAACCAGAAGGTCGAGTAGGCATGCGCTGCCACACGTTCTACGTCGGAGGTATCTTTCCATAGCCACAGAATGCCTAAAATAGAAACCAAGGGTAGAGAGGCAATCAGTCCGCCGAGGGATGGACTTCTACGAGCCACTTCGGACACCAGCATCACGATGATGCCGGACAGCGCGGATTTAAGGACGAGGTATAACATGCTTACAGCGTTAGCCAGAGCAGCATGCCGGTGCCCACCACGATGCGGTACCAGCCGAAAGGCGCGAAGCCGTAGGTGCTGACGATACGAATCAGGTTTTTTACCACCAGCAGCGCCGTTAAGAACGCGCAGACAAAACCGATGCCGATCAGCGCATAGTTCTCAGAGCTTAGCAGGTGGTAGTTTTTATAGAGATCGAATACCGTTGCGCCGAACATGGTGGGAATGGCAAGGAAGAAAGAGAATTCCGTTGCCGCTTTTTTATCCGCACCCAGCAGCATGGCACCAATGATGGTGGAGCCGGAGCGCGAAAGGCCAGGAATCAGTGCAAGTGTCTGACAAAGACCGATACAGACGGAGAATAAAAGCGGAAACTCTTCGATATGCTTGATACGGGTTTTCAGTGGGAGACGTTCCACCAATACGATGATGACGCCGCCGACCACGAGAGATGAACAGACGACCGAGGCATCGAAGAGTACGTTTTTGATGAAGTCGTGCGCGATGGCGCCGACGATTGCCGCCGGAAGGAAAGCGACGATGATATTGCTCGCGAACATGCGCGATGCCGGTTTGTGCAAAGTAGTGGCAATATTCCAGAGTTTACCCCAATAGAGCCAGATGACCGCACAGATGGCGCCGAACTGTATGAGCACTTCGAATACTTTTCCCGGGGGAGATTTGAAGCCGAGCATATCGACCATCAGTATAAGATGGCCGGTGGAGGAGACGGGAATGAATTCTGTCAAACCCTCTACAGCACCCAGTAACGCAGCGTGGAGGAGTGTGATCAGATCCATGTTAGCCTCTCAAAGGTAGGGATGGGATATATTCGTATAAACAGAGTGCGACAACGATGATCCAGAAACGCACCATTTTCTTACCGCCGAGCAGCCACCAATAGCACAGCGACATCAGAACGGATGCGGGTGCACCATACGATTTGGCAGAGAGTGCAAAGAAGTGAGTCAGATATTTGGAGGTCATGAAACACTGGATGACGGTATCACCCGGCGTGCTGAATATCCATAGTAACCAGTGGAATAAATCGACGATGTTGAAGGTGCCATCGCCCGAAAGATCGCCGTTACTGTTCCAGCGTGCATCCCCGAACATGGAAGGACGAATGAAGATGATAAGCACCAGAAGCGCTACGAGCAGCCCGACATAAAAGAGATTGAAACCTTTTTCTATCAGCAGGTCGTCGTTATCGAATTCGTTATTCGCGTGGCGTATCATGATGCTTGCAGATTTATTCATCTCACGCGGATTGTCAATGCACGAGTTGGTTTAGTAACCATTATTCATCATCATAAGCCGTTGTTGCTTATCTTCGACTTCATCAACGGGTGCGAATTGTTGCCAGCCCTTCGCATACATACAGCCATTCAGCATCTCGCCCATCGCTTGTTCGCGGATACTTTCGTGCACATATTGGGTACGCTGACGTGCTTCGGCCAAGCATTCCATGTATTGCGCGCCGTAAATCTCGTTCGTGTTCTGCTGTGCAAAAGCAGCAGACAGCGGAGACAGCAACACAGCCAATGAAATAAGAGTCTTCATTTTCATACGTTCAACTATTTAATGGTGTACTAAACCGAAAACGGCCTATTATTTTAGGGCGTTACGAGGTAGTCGGATATTCCATGCAGAAAAACACCGCCACTGTGAATCACATCAACAGCGCGCTGATTTTAGCGTCCTGTGTGATAGCATATCTTGTACCCTTTGAGCTACTCTTATTCTCATATGCGATATTGGGACCTGCCCATTATTTAACACAGATAGCGTGGCTGCATGATCGGCGCTATTTTGTGCGCGCTGATTTTAATTATCATGCTGTTTTATTGTACTTTTTATCGGTTCCTGTGGTGCTGTTCTCTGCGATAGCCCCGATGGTGATATAGGTGGCGCTTACGTATGCGGTGGTCATTACCGGCGAAACGCGGGTATTTCATAAACTATGCTTGGGGCTGTTTTTGCTATTCCTTGGGGCGGTCTTGATGCGGTTCCACTGGTTTTTCCCATTGATGGCGCTGACGCCCACATTGATACATGTCTATATCTTTACGCTACTATTCATGGCTGCCGGATTGATTCGGAATTACGACAGAGCAGGTATGATCTCGTTGGTTTTGCTGGTGGTATGTGGATTGCAATTCTTGGTTTTCGGCCATTATGTGGGCAATATTTTTTATCCGGAATATGTAAGCCAGAACGAGATCCTTCTGACTGCCATCCGTAAATCACTTTTTGAAATGCTCAGAATTTCGGGAGATGATGCCTCTACCTGGATGGTCGCACGCTTTGCCGCCTTTGCTTACACATATCATTACCTTAACTGGTTTTCCAAAACCGGGATTATAGGTTGGCACAAGATGAGCAAGATACGCGCGGCTGTTATTGTACTGCTGTACGTGTGTTCTATCGGGGTATATGCATACGACTACAAAACAGGTTTTCTCGTGCTGCTCTATTTGAGTGTATTGCACGTGCTGCTCGAATTCCCGCTCAACGTCGGTACCTTCAAAGCAGTCAGTCGGTTTCTCTATATGCTTCCTAAGAAGAAAGCAGATTAAACGATGGTGCCTCTGGCCGGGGTCGAACCGGCACGTCCCGCAAAGGACAGCAGATTTTGAGTCTGCCGCGTCTGCCAATTCCACCACAGAGGCTCGTTTAAGGGAGGCGTATCATAATAGAATCAGTCTCCGCGTCAATATAGGTAGAACACGCCTTTTGCATGCAAAAAATTGTGGACAGCTAAAAATTGTGCTATAGCAGTCGGTTACAGGAGAGGTGCCTATGATCACATGCTATAATTTCGAGGCAGACGCTATCCAATACCGCCAGCTCGAAGGCCAAGAGCCGCTTTCGCCGAAGTCGATCTGGATCGATATCCTGAATCCGACGCAGGATGAAGAAGAGAGTATCGAGCAACAACTTAATATCCAGATCCCCACCCGGGAAGAAATATGGAAAAACGAAGTCCTCAATCGTTTTTATGAACAAGACGGCGTCTATTACATGACGCTTGCGATCATCACGAAGGTGGATACGCCTTACCCGCAGACCAGCACGGTCACCATCATCCTATCCAAAACGTATCTTATCACGCTTCGTTATATCACGCCGACATCGTTCAACAATTTCGCGGCACGCTTGATAAAGAAGCCAAAGAAATTCAATACCTGTAGCAAAATCCTCGAAGGTTTGCTGGAAGAAGTGATCACGCGTGTAGCGCACAATGCGGAAATCGTGGTGGGAGAACTCGATAATCTTTCGCACCAGGTATTTGGTACGCATGTGCTTAATAATGCTCGTAAGAAGAAGGCGGCGACTTCTTCAGAGATGCTGAAAGATACGCTCAAGAGCTTAGGTAAATGCGCTGATCTTAATTCAAAGATCGGTGAAAGCCTGCATAGCTTGCAACGGCTACTGAACTTCTTCTGCCAGATTCATGGCGGGAAAAAGGATCTGGAGGCGGCGATTCAGATTCTCCAAACGGACGTCCATGCCTTGTCACAGCAGACCCATTTCCTGTCGAATAAAATCAACTTTTTGCAGGATGCCACGCTCGGCATGATCAACATCGAACAGAACATGATCATCAAGATATTCTCGGTGATGGCCGTGTTCTTCCTGCCACCGACCTTGCTTTCAAGTATTTATGGCATGAATTTCAAGCACATGCCAGAATTGGAATGGACCCTCGGATACCCCTATGCACTTTCGCTCATGGTGGTGTGTGCGATTCTATCCTACGTCTATTTCTTGCGGAAAGGGTGGCTATAAAACCTGCGGAAATCCTTGATTTCTGCCGTGTTTGATGGCATAAAGACACTTCATTTTACCCGATAGAGCCATGACAGACGATTTATTCAGCGCCGGATCCCCTAAAAAAGCCCAAGCTCAAGCCTATACCGCTAAGGATATCGAAGTCTTAGAGGGTCTTGAACCTGTACGGCGCCGTCCCGGCATGTACATCGGTGGCACGGACGAAAATGCGATGCACCACCTGGTATCTGAGGTGTTCGATAACTCCATGGATGAAGCGGTGGCAGGCCATGCGACCCGTATCGAGGTGCATCTGGACAAAGACAATACCGTGACGATCAGCGATAACGGTCGTGGTATCCCGATCGACCCGCATCCGAAATTCCCCAAGAAATCGGCGCTCGAGGTGATCCTGACGACCCTCCATTCGGGTGGTAAGTTCAGTGGTAAGAATTATGAGACCTCTGGCGGTCTGCACGGCGTCGGTATCTCGGTGGTGAACGCACTGGCGGATAAACTGACCGTGGAAGTGGTGCGTGATAAAGTGCTCTGGAAGCAGCATTACTCGCGCGGCGCTGCCTTGGGTAAGATCGAGAAAAGCGGTTCGATCAATAACCGCCGCGGTACGACCATCATTTTCCATCCCGATGCAGAAATCTTCGGCCCGAAAGCGCGCTTCAGGGCGGCGAAGATGTATCGCTTTGTAAAATCCAAGGCATATCTTTTCCGTGGCGTGGAAATCGTATGGTCGTGTGATCCAAGCCTGGTGGAAGGCAAGGATGATGTGCCGTGTTCGGAACGTATCCACTTCCCGAACGGCCTAGTGGATTTCCTGGCTGCTGAGGTGCATGGCCAGGCGACGGTGGTGCCGGATGCTTTTGCCGGTGAATCCCAGCTCGGTGATAAAAAAGGTAGCATCGAATGGGCGGTGCAATGGTTGCAGGAGGAAGAGGGCTTCAGCCACTCCTACTGTAATACCATCCCTACCCCGCAAGGTGGTACGCACGAGCAAGGTCTTAGAACCGCGATGCTGAAAGCCATCCGTGAATACGGTGAGATGACCAATAACAAAAAAGTAACGCAGGTGACGAGTGAGGATATCTTCCTTGGTGCCTGTGTGATCCTTTCCCTTTTCTACAAAGAGCCGCACTTCCAGGGCCAAACCAAAGAGAAACTGGTGAATAGCGAAGTGACGAAATTGGTGGAAAACGCCGTGCGCGACCATTTCGACCACTGGCTTGCCAAGAACCCTGATGTCTCTAACAAATTCCTCGAACATCTGATCATGATTTCGGATGAACGTCTGCGCCGCCGTCAGAAAGACGTGGCGCGTAAATCCGTGACGCAGAAATTGCGTCTGCCGGGTAAGCTCGCAGATTGCACGCAAGAATTGCAGGACAATACCGAAATATTCCTGGTGGAAGGTGATTCCGCCGGTGGCTCTGCCAAACAGGCGCGTGATAGAGACACGCAAGCCGTGCTTCCGCTCCGCGGTAAGATTCTGAACGTTGCGAATGCAACCGCAGATAAAATCCATGCGAATCAAGAGATTAACGACATGCTGCTGGCACTTGGTTGTGGCACAGGCCAGCATTACGAGGAAGATAAGTTGCGCTACGGCAAAGTCATCATCATGACGGATGCCGACGTAGACGGTGCCCATATCGCCTCGCTTCTGATGACGTATTTCTTCCGTGAGATGCCAAAACTGATCGAAAATGGCCATCTTTACCTAGCCCGTCCGCCGCTTTACCGCATCACGCAGGGCACGGAAACGCGGTATGCCAACGATGATAAAGATAAAGAGCGCATTGTAGCGGAGCTTTCGAAAGGACGCGGTGCCTTAGAAATCGGACGTTTCAAAGGTCTCGGGGAGATGACCGCGAAGCAGCTGAAGGAAACCACCATGGATCGCAAGACCCGTATTCTCATGCAGGTACGCTACGAGAATAATGGAAAAGAGGATGTTGCGAAACAGGTGGAGCGTTTAATGGGTAAAAAACCGGAACTTCGGTTCCAATTTATCCAAGAACAGAGTAAACTGAGGGAAGCTACACTGGACCAAGCTATAGATGTTTAACAAGTAGTTAACGGAGCATGAGCCTATGTCGATACCTGGATCAGGTGCGAGTTATGTAAACCCCCTTCTGCAGGGCTGGTCGTGGACGGGAAAAGCAGGAACCGGCACGACGGTTGATTACACCTTCAAAGCGACAAGCGAGCAGGCGGTTGATCCGGTACTGCGTGAAGCGGTGAACTCCATACTCAATGGCATTTCTGAATATGCCAACATCCATTTCAATTATAATCTCGTATCCTCCATCAATAACCAGCTACAGCAGTCGCGCACGATCAATGGTCAACAGAACCATCAAAGTGTGGACTTGATCTTCTCGGTGGACACCACATTAGCGCCAGGCATCCTTGGTCTTACCACCTTCCCGTTCTTCGGTGCAGGCCCGCCGACCGAAAGCAAGATCCTTGCCGCAGACGTAGCAGTGAATGCGACTCCCGCAGAATTACAGAAAGGCGGTGAGGGCTACGTAACGCTGACTCACGAAATCGGTCACTCACTCGGGCTTTCGCACCCGAACACCGGTGAATCGCAAACGGGCGTCAAGTTGCCAGTAGCGGAGCAAACGTCCGATGCGACGGTGATGAACTCGTCCTTCCCCGATTTCGGTCCGGACGATTTTACGGCGAACATACGTCCCCAAGGCATGCAGATCGATGATATCGCGGCGCTACAGCATATCTACGGTGCGAATCGTAATTTCCACGCAGGCAATGACCTATATGACATCAATGGTACGGAAGTGAAGTCCCGGACGATTTGGGATGCAGGTGGTGTCGACACCATCTCGACCGCGAATTACTCTGGCGATTCGGTGATCGACCTTCGTGAAGGCTATAAAAACGTCACGCAGGTGGGTCCATCCTCAGCATCGCGCACGAACATATGGCTCGCTTACGGCTCGAATATCGAGCATGCACAGGCTGGTAATGGCAATGATCAGGTGTTCGGCAATAGCATGAGCAACATCCTGAACGGCGCGGGTGGCAACGATGTCATCCGTGGTGCGCTCGGCAACGATACCATCAACGGCAACCAGGGGAACGATAACCTCTTCGGTGGTGCGGGTGATGATACGATCGCAGGCGGCAAGGATAACGACACGATCGACGGCTTTACCGGTATCGACAATCTCGTTGGGAATATGGGTGACGATGTGATCACGGGTGGTGATGGTGCCGATAGCATCCAGGGTAATGAAGGTAATGATATTCTCTCGGGTGATAACGGGAACGATATTCTCCGTGGTGGTTTTGGCGACGATCAGATTTTTGGTGGCGCTAATGAAGATATTATCTTCGGTGGTCCGGGTAACGACTACATGAATGGTGGTGCAGGTTTTGATATCTATGTTTTCGAAGCCGGGTTCGGTAACGATACCATCGGTGGATTCGATGGTGCCGGTGCAGGTGGCGGGGTTCTTGATGTCATCAAGATATCTTCAGCGGTGGTGGCAAACGTTGCTGCTATCCTTGCGCTTGCCGTGGTAACCGATAGCGGTGTCGTTATCAATTTTGGTGGTGGGAATTCCATCACGTTAATTGGTGCAACGAATGTGGTGGCTGACGATTTCGCCATATTCTGAGAATAGCTACTCCCGCGTTTGAGGGTTCTCTCGTAGGATAAATATATCCTGCGGAGGGTTATGTCAGATACCAAACCGAGCATGCGCCAGATTCTAGAGCGCACGAAATCGCGTGCCGCCACCCGCGAAAAAGAACATGTGGATATCTATTTGAAGCAGCAAGTGGATTTGCAGGTCATACGGGAATCCCTGATGAAGGCTATCCATGTAGCCGAGCATCCGGAGCAGACCGAACAAGCTACCATCATCCTTTCTAAATTAGTTCCCATCGTTCTGAAGGTGATCGCACTCGAACGTTCTTTCCATGTAACGATCGATAAACCCGCACAAGAAGATGATATCAACGATACCGATAAGAGAATTCTAGCACAGTATGTCGAACGATATGGCGGCGCTAATGCCGCCAAAACGCCGCAGAATACTTGAGGCGACACTCAGGCAGGATCTTGCATCCTTCATCACACGGGTATTTAGTGTTACCAATCCCGGCACGAAATATATCCCAAGCTGGCATATCGATATCATCGCAGAATATCTGAATGCCTGTACGCGCGGCGAAATCCACAAGCTGATCATCAACCTTCCCCCACGTGCGATGAAATCACTTTGCGTGAGTGTGGCATGGCCCGCATGGTTGCTTGGCCATGATCCGAGTAGGCGCATCATCGCAGCGAGTTACGCGCAAGCCATCAGTATCAAGCATTCGCTGGATTGTAGATTGGTCGTACAATCGAATTGGTATCGCTCGCTTTTTCCTTATACGCTCCTTACCAAGGACCAAAATCAGAAAGCCAAATTCCAGACCACTGCGCGCGGTTACCGTCTTGCAAGCTCCGTCGGAGGAAGTGTCACGGGCGAGGGTGCACAAGTCAAAGAAGCCGATCTAATGGCCGGCCTGTATGACTTTGCGGAGATCGAGATATTCAAAGTGAACTACACGGATTTGAGTCAGGGGACGCTAAAACTCCGTCGTGGTTGGATTGGCGAGGTTTCCGTCAATAAAGGTCAGTTCGTGGCCGAGGTGAGGGGCCTGATGCAGGCACTCTCACAAACGATCGGTGAACTTTATTCACCCTCTTGTCGTGCTTCGCTTGGCGATAGTCGCTGCAAAATCGCGATGGAACCTTATACCCGAACCGGGAGCATCACGAGCGTTACGGATAACACCCGCTTCGCTGACAGTACACGCGTGGAAGCCGCAGGATACTTTACGTTCGGCAAGATCACCTTTACAAGCGGCGCTAATAACGGACTCAGTATGGAAGTGAAGGAGTATGTGCCAGGTAAGATCACGCTGGCGCTACCGATGCCATTCGCAGTGGTGGTTGGGGACACCTACAGTATGACCGCAGGCTGTGACAAAACGATCGAGACGTGCATTGTACGATTTGCGAATGCGGTGAATTTCCGTGGCGAACCCCATGTGCCGGGGACGGATCGCATGTTACAGACGGCTGGAACACGAACGGAGTGGTAAGATGATATCGCGTAAGATGGTTATCAACGAAGCGCGTACCTGGATCGGGACACGCTTTCAACATCAGGGTAGGGTAAAGCGCACTGAGTTGCACGATGGTGGATGCGATTGCATCGGGTTCGTCCTCGGAGTTGCGGATCGACTGCAGCTAAAAGATAAAAATGGAAACCTCATCACCCGCCACGATCGTTCAGACTATGGACGCATCCCAAACGGCGAATCCTTCAAGCAAGCATTACATAAACATCTTGATGAAGTTCCACTCGCTGAGGTGAAGGCGGGTGATCTGGTGCTCTTTCGATTTGATGCAAATCCGCAACATATCGGCATTGCGACCGACTATATATATGGCGGTCGTGGCATCCTCCATTGCTATGCAGAAGCCCGCAAAGTGGTCGAAACCAGGCTCGACGAACAATGGCTTTTAATGGCAGATTCTTCATATAATTTTATTTATTAATATCAGATAATTAAAGACTTTAATCTAATATATTGGATTAATAAAAATCCCCTCTGGTTTCTGTCTGAATCCTTGACTATATACCACCCCTCATTTCGTAAAGTTTCCTTATGGCATCGATCATCTTAAGTGCTGCCGGTTCCGCCGTTGTAGGTGGAGCTGCTGCCAATCCGTTTCTTGCTTTCCTCGGTTCCCAGGTGGGATCGCAAATAGGTGGCAAGGTGGATGATTTTGTCTTTGGCCCACTCACGATCTCGAGCCAAAAAGGCGGCAGATTACAAGACTTGTCAGTCCAAACCTCGACGTACGGACGCAGCATACCGGTGGCTTACGGTAATGCTCGGATCGCCGGTAACATATTGTGGTCACGACCAATTAAGGAGGTGGTGACTACTTCTACTTCAAGTGCTGGCGGGGGTAAGGGTGGCGGTGGCAAGATTTCCTCCACCCAGACCAGTTATGCCTATTATGCAACACTGGCTATTGCTATCTGTGAAGGTGAGGTGGATGAAGTCTTGCGTGTGTGGGCGGATGCCGGAGTGGTGGATGTGGCAAATTCCTCGGTTACTTACCGAGTATATAAAGGGGATGATCTGCAGCTGCCCGATCCCCTCATCGAATCCTTCGAAGGGGTGGGTAAAGTTCCTGCATACCGAGGTATTGCCTATATAATGGTGGAAGACTTCCCACTGGAGGCTTATGGCAACCGTATTCCAAATTTCACATTTGAGATTAAGAAAAAAGCTTTACTACCGGATTCATCAGGAAATATTCTTGAGAATATGATCGAGAGTATGGTGCTGATTCCTGGCTCTGGCGAATATGTATATGACACTCAAATAGAGTATAAAATCTCGGGTGAAGTGGTGGGTGCAAACTTCATTCAAAATGGGAAAAAAGAGCGCATCAATCAGCACAATCGTGAAGATAAGGCGAATGTGCTGCTGGCGCTCGATCAATTAGAGCAGACGTGCCCCAACGTCGAATGGATATCACTTGTCGTCACATGGTTTGGCGACGATCTAAATGCCCGAAATTGCACGATAAAACCCGGAGTCGAATACAAAGTAGGTGCGACGACCGATCCCGATATCTGGGGGGTGGGTGGTTTCACTAGGAGCACCGCAAGGCAGATCACGATCGATGTAAATGGCAGTCCTGTGTATGGCGGCACGCCGGATGATGATAGTGTTTTACGCTTGTTGACCGAACTCCGTGCGCGTGGATATAAGATACTTTTCTACCCCATGTTCTTCATGGATGTGGCGAATAAGCCATGGCGTGGCCGAGTGACAGGATCCGTTACAGAAGTCTCTAACTTCTTTACAAAAACAAATGGATATAACGCATTCATTACGCATTACGCGAATCTGGTTTTAGGCAAAGTCGATGGCTTTGTAATCGGTTCCGAACTCATCGGGCTCACCAAAGTGAAGAACGGAAGCAACCAGTTTCCGGCAGTCGACAAATTAGTCACACTTGCAGCAACCGTGAAGGGCATTTTAGGTAGTGGCGTGAAAGTCACATATGCTGCTGACTGGTCCGAATACCATCACACCGATGGTGGCTGGTATAACCTCGATCCCCTCTGGGCATCACCCAACATCGATGTGATCGGTATCGATGCGTACTTCCCGCTGACTGACGAAACGCAAACCGAATACGATCTCGAGAAGGTAATACATGGATGGACCTCGGGTGAGGGATACGACTTCTATTACACCGACGATGCACGAACCACAAAAGCATCTTTGGGCGCTGCCTACGCATGGAAGAACATCGCATGGTGGTGGAGCCACTCGCATGTGAATCCCGATAGTACGACAAGTGCATGGGTGCCGGAATCGAAGAAGATCTGGTTCACGGAATATGGTTTTCCTTCCGTTGACGGAGCTACGAATCAGCCGAATGTGTTCTACGACCCGAATAGTTCTGAGAGTTATTTCCCGCGCTTCTCCAAAGGTCGCATCGATTTCAGGGCGCAGCGCTTAGGCCTGCTTGCGACCGAAAAGCAGTGGAAAGATTCGGCGATGATCGAACGTAAGTTCATCTGGACGTGGGACGCCCGACCATTCCCTTACTGGCCGGATCTCACCAGGGTCTGGGCGGATGGCCCCTTATGGAAGACAGGCCATTGGGTGCAAGGTAAACTGGGTCTTTCCACGCTCGGGGCCATTGTGGCGGATCTCTGTCGGCGCGTGGGATTGGGTGATATGGATTTCGACACCTCACGGCTGCTCGATCTGGTGGAAGGCTTCATCATCACCAACCGCACAAGTGCACGAAAAGTCATCGAGGATCTACAAAAAGCCTACTTCTTTGATGCAGTGGAGTCTGACGGCATCATCAAATTCACTGGCCGTAGTGGGACGGTAGTGAAAGAGATTAGCCAGGATGAGATCATTTCAAGCGACAAAAGTGGTTCAACAGAGCTCGTGGCGATCGTACGCAAACAGGAACTGGAGTTGCCAAGTCGTGTAGAAATCAACTATTTCAATAGATTAGCCGACTATCAGGTCGGAACACAGCGCTCTGAGCGCCAGGTGAGTAGCAGTAAGGATAGTGTGGAGATAAATCTCCCGCTCGTAATGCCGGACCAAGAAGCGAAGACAGTGGCGGACATCAGCCTATTCAACGCGTGGCAGGAGCGGACGGGATACCGCTTTGATTTGCCGTATCGTTATGCGCTGCTTGAACCTACGGACGTTATACGCATCATAGTAAATAGCGCCGAACACACACTGCGTATTACCGATACGCATTATGGTAAGCCAGGTATTGTGCGCATCTCAGGCGTGGCGGAAGATGCTGCAGTCTATGATTTTTATACGGCTCCTGCCGCCGTGAGTCCTCAGATACAGGCCGTGACAGGTTCTGGCCTTACCCATATCGCGTTCCTCGATCTTCCCGCGTTCCCTTCTGATGGCGAAGCGGAGGCAAAACTGCGCTTTGCTGCCGGTGGTGAAGAAATGAACTGGTCCGGCGCGGTAATTTACCGTTCGGATGATGCAGGTGGTTCTTACGCACACATTGCTGGAATCGAGCATGAGGCGGTTGTTGGTAATGCGATTGATGTACTTGCTGGCGGAACAACGACTACCTTTGATAAAGCGAACACGGTTACCATAGTATTGAAGAGTGGTGAATTATCGGGAGCAAATGAGCTTGGTGTGCTGAACGGCGCCAATACCGCGGTCCTGGGTGAAGAGGTGCTTCAGTTCCAAACAGCAACACTCATCGCGCCGAATAAATACGTGCTCAGTAACCTGCTGAGAGGCAGGCTGGGCACCGAATACACGGTTTCGAGCCACGTTGCAGGAGAGCGATTCGTTCTGCTGGATGCTTCGTTGGCCGCTATGCTCATGCCAACGGGTCTGTTTGGTCTATCACGCCTTTATAAACCTGTATCGATCGGCATGACGCTTGGCCAGACGGATAGCACTAACTTCACCTATCAGGGAAAAGCCCTGAGACCCTATGCGCCAGTACATCTCGCGGCTGCACGGGATGGGAGTGGAAATATCACGATCACGTGGATTCGACGTTCACGTGTGGGCGGAGAGTGGCGCGATGCAGTCGATATTGCATTGGCTGAAGCCACAGAGGCGTATGAAGTGGAAATACTTAGTGGTAGCACGGTGGTACGCACCATCAGCAGTATTTCAAGTCCGCTTGTAACCTATAGCGATAGCCAACAGATTGCAGATTTTGGCAGCGTGCAAAGCAGTGTCTCGGTACGAATCTATCAAATGTCTTCTGCCATTGGCCGCGGAATTGCGGCGACCGCTACTCTCTAATCATCATATCAGGAGTCTATCATGACAACGACCAATCACTTGGCGATCACGCTCGTTGAGCAATCTCAGGCGCAGAAGGAAGTAACGGTAAACGAGGCAATCAGTCGTATCGACGCCGTACTGAATGCAGGCGCAAAGGATAAGGATCTGTCGATCCCGCCTGGCTCACCAGCAGCAGGAGATGTGTACATCATTGCATCTTCTCCCACGGGTGCGTGGAGCGGGAAAGCAAAGCAGGTAGCTTACTTCGACCAGGTATGGCGATTCATTCTGCCCAACGAGGGCATGACGCTCTGGGTAAATGATGAGGATTTGCTCTATAGCTATAATGGTACGAACTGGGTTTCTTCCGGCGGCGTTGGAGGCAGCAGCGACCTCGACGGTCTGACGGATGTAATCATCACCTCACCCGCGGATAATCATTTTCTGGTACATAACGGGACGAATTGGGCGAACGAATCGGCTTCGACCGCGCGTGGCAGTATGGGACTTGGTGCGATGGCTACGCAATCCGATAGCAGTGTCGCCATTACGGGTGGGAGTATTACAGGCATCACCGACCTTGCCATTGCGGACGGTGGCACGGGTGCAAGCACGGCTACGGCAGCACTGAACAATCTATTACCATCACAGACAAGCCAATCCGGCAAATATCTGACGACGGACGGCACGAATGCCAGTTGGGGAACGGTGAGCGGTGGCTCGCTCACCGACGGTGACAAAGGCGATGTGGTGGTTTCATCGAGTGGTACGGTATGGACTATCGATAGCGACGCTGTGACCTATGCCAAAATCCAGAATGTGAGTGCTACGGATAAAATCTTGGGTCGCGCTACGGCCGGCGCTGGCGATATCGAGGAAATCGTTTGCACCTCTACTGCACGCTCACTGCTGGATGACACCTCTACTTCTGCCATGCGAACGACGCTTGGATTGGTAATCGGTACAGATGTCCAAGCTTTCGATTCCGACTTATCGGCCGTGGCAGGCCTTTCGAGTACAGGTCTTATTGCAAGGACGGCAACCGGTACGGCAGCGGTGCGCACGATTACGGCACCTGCGGCAGGCATCACCATTACGAATGGTGATGGTGTCTCCGGTAACCCGACACTAGCACTTGCAAACGACCTAAGTGCACTGGAAGCGCTTGCGAGCACTGGTATTGCTGTGCGTTCTGCATCGAACACATGGGTACAGCGCTCGGTTGCTTCGGGTAGTTCGAACACCACGATCGGTAACGGTGACGGTGTTTCCGGTAACCCCACGGTAACGGTTGAAGAAACCGTCTGGATCGCCTGTTCGGATGAAACGACGACAATCACTACCGGTACCAACAAAGCGACTTTCGTATTTCCCTTCAACGTGACGGTCACGAGCGTGGGAGCCAGTCTGAATACAGTCTCAAGTTCAGGCCTCCCCACCATCGATATCAATGAAGCTGGGACGACGATTCTATCTACCAAGATCACGATCGATGCGAGTGAAAAAACCTCGCTTACGGCTGCCACCGCACCTGTCATATCAGACACAGCGATTGCCGCCGGCGCCGAAGTGGGGATCGATGTTGATGTGGCAGGCACGGGCGCTAAAGGACTCAAAGTCTGGATCATGTACAAAAGGACTAGCTAATGTCTATCATCATTAATCCGTATCTCTTTCCCTCAGCTCCGGCCAGTTCGCCTATCGTTTCCGTGCAGGAGGTGGCTATCACTATTGGTAGTGGTGCGACTTCCAATACGGCATCGATCACTTCGGTGAATACATCGAATGCCCATGTGATCTTCAATGGATTCCTGACCGACATTACGACACTGGGGGGTGCCAATAAGATCCAGCCTCGTGTGGAACTAACGAGTAGCACCGTGGTTACCGCTTATCGGAATACGGCGGGTGGCAGTGTGACGGTGCGTGCGACGGTTATCGAATGGGACAGTGCATGGATACAATCGATCCAGACAGGTACCATCACCATTGCGGCTGGTTCCTCATCCAATACCGGCACGGTCAGTTCTGTCACTACCGGCAATAGCGCAGTCATCTATTTAGGGCAGACAGCGACCGATACAGCGACAGACGATTGCTATCCTGCACGATTTGCCACACGACTTACACTGACGAATGCAACGACCATTACCGCTTCGAGAGGTACGACGACATCGGCGGTAACGGTTGGCTATGCGCTGGTAGAGTTCAAATCGGCGAAGATCAATTCACGACAAGCCTACAGTGGCACCATCGCTACGGGGAATACCACACAGAACGTGACGATATCGACCGTAGGCAGCAATGCGGTACATTTTTCATCAGGACTTAGTACTACGAGTGGCGGGATGATGAGTGGTGCTGCCACAAGCTACCGTAGTTCTACGACCAATGTGCTTCTTACGCGTGGTGGTACTGATGCCGATGTAACGGTGAATGGCACGATTATCGACTTTACGTCTGATACAGTGAACAGCTCTTCCCGTGGTGAGGACTCTATTGCCAACACAGCAACCTCAGATACCTATGGTTATACGGCAACGACAGAAAGCAAGACGGTGGTTTTCTATGGGGGGTACCGGATTGGTTCTGACACAAGCTTTGATAATGCTTCATGCCATACAGAGGTGACAAGTGGCACGACCATTACCGCTACACGCAGTGGCACTAGCGGCGCACAGAATTATGCCGTAGAGATGGTCGAATTCAAATAGTGAGAAGGTATGGCTGAAGAAGTAGAACATATGGTGAAGGTTGCTGTACTTGAAGAGCAAATGCGAGGCCTTAGAGAACAGCAGCGCATGCATGCCGAAAGTACACGCAAGTCACTTTCGGATCTTGCCGAAAAAGTAGATAAGTTGTTTGAAGTAATGAACCGCGGGCGCGGTGCTTTTGCGGTATCTGTTGCCCTCGCAGGGGTAATAGGTGCGGCCATGATTAAGATCATCGCCTATATTCTAGGGAAATAGTTATGATTACGTTACTGGGCTCTCTGCTGGGATTTCTAAGCTCACTTGCACCAGAGTTTCTGAGGTATTTTCGTGATGCTGCGGATAAAGCGCATGAAATCACCATCCTTAAATTGCAGATGGAGCAACAGGCAAGAGGACACCAGTCTCGCTTGGAAGAAATTCAAACGCAAGCGGATATCCAGGAATCACAGGCTCTGTATCAGACGTTCCAAAGCCATATATTCTGGGTGGACGCGTTGAATGCCACTGTACGACCGGTTATTGCCTATGGCTTCTTTGGCCTCTATGCAGCACTCAAGATCATGCATCTTCATGCCGGGCTGCCGTGGCTGGTTTGGAACGAGGATGACCAAGCCATCTTTGCAGGTATCATCAGTTTTTATTTTGGACAGCGTGCCTTCTTCAAGCTGCGTGGTGGTAGATGAGTTATGAGGAACGCTTCAAAGAATTGCATGGATTTGGTAATGCGATTCGAGGGTTTTTCTTCTCGTGTGTATCGCTGCCCAGCAGGTTATCCTACAATAGGTTATGGCCACATGCTGAAAGAATCAGAAACAGGTCTTTATCCAGAAGATATCAGTAATGAGGCGGCGATTTTATTATTAGAAAAAGATCTGAGAATCGCTTCTTCTGCCGTATGTAGGCTAGTGAATATAGGCCTTTCAGAAGGGCAGTTTGATGCTCTGGTTAGCTTCACATTTAACCTTGGGTCAGCTGCATTCCAGCGCTCGACCTTAAGACAGAAAGTGAACCGCGAAGAACATGGGCAGGCCATTCATGAATTTCCCAAATGGGTGTGGGCTGGTGGATGTAAACAGAAAGGCCTTATCCGCCGTCGGTATGCAGAGGCAAGATTATACGGTGCATAAAAAACCCGCCCTCTTGTGAGGGCGGGTTTCGGGAGTAAATCCACTCTGTTATTTCAGAGCAGCCCTGACTGTTTCCCTCTCAGCTTTTTTGAGCGGGATCAGGCCTTTCTGGACGAGATAACCGGTGTCACCCATTGCTTTTTCGCTGGTGACTTCCTGAGCAAATTCTTTAATGCCCGGCACTACAGCTACGTTATCCAGTTTCACATAGATATAGAGTGAACGGGAGATAGAGTAGGAAGCGTCGGCAATGTTCTCAAACGTCGGTTGAACGCCGTCAACATGGCTACCTTGCACTTGGTTAGCATTCTGCTCTAAGAAGCTGAAGCCGAAGATACCGAACGCATTCGGGTTGCCAACCAGTTTCTGGATAATCAGGTTATCGTTTTCACCAGATTCGATGTATTTACCATCTTCACGAATAAGCGAACACTGCTTCTTCAGCTCTTTCTCATCCGAGAAGGCAGCTTTGAATTCTGGGAATGCTTCGCAACCTTTTTCCATCACGAGTTCAGCAAAAGCATCGCGCGTGCCAGAGGTCGGCGGCGGACCATAGACTTCGATCGGATTCGCCGGGAGTTTGGAATCTATATCGCTCCAGGTTTTATACGGGTTGTCGATCAGTTTACCATCTTTCGGTACTTTACGAGCAAGCGCTAAGAAGAGGTGCTTTTTATCGATCGTCATGTGCGGTGCTTTAGTAGAGTTAGCAAATACGATGCCATCGTAGCCGATCTTCACTTCTTCGATATTCTTCACACCTGCTTTAGCGCAGGCTTCCTTCTCGCTATCCTTTATAGGACGAGAAGCATTCGCGATATCTGGATATGCTTCGCCAACACCTTCACAGAACAGCTTGAAGCCCCCGCCCGTACCCGTAGATTCCACGATCGGGGTTTTGAATTTGCCGGCACGACCGAATTGTTCGGCAGCAGCAGTTACGAACGGATATACCGTTGAAGAGCCGACAGCGCGGATTTGATCGCGGGCTTCTGCAGCATATGCAGGAAAGATGACAGCAGCTGCCAGTGCGGCAAACGCCAATTTGTGCGTAAAGGTCTTGATCATTTGAAGGTCCTGTAATTGAATGTGTATTTATTCGCGGACATTGATATCAAATTTTTGATATATGTCAATATCTACAATTATGGAAATATGGTAATTATTAGATATAAATTATGAAAAACAATAGATTAAGCTATGTTATGCACATCGGAAATTTGTGCCTATTTTGCTTTGTGGCCTTTAAATAGGAAGAAGCCGTCCGGACGATGGATAGGTTCGATTGATATCGTCACCTTTTGCGTTTTTGCGCCTTTGGCATTTGAGCTCTTGTGGTTTAGGACTACTTCAGCGACTCCTTTGGAGGCAAGCGCCTTCTCGATTTTTTTGACATCGGCTTTACTAATCCCCTCGCTTGCGAGAAGTTGCACATAAGGATCTTTCGAGAATACCGGTGAGAGTGCCATCAGCCGGCTAAAGTTATAGTCGCAATACACGCCGCGACCTTCCTTATGCACGATCAGGCAAAAATCGGATTCTAGCTGCATACAGCCTGCAAACAGCATGCTTTGGAATTCGGTGATATGCAGCGTATCTTTCAGCTGGCGAATCAGATAAATCGCGATCAGACCTACCGACAGTGCACAGAATGTAATCAGCGTTAATGAGAGAACAACTTTATCGATAGGTGGTTCATATGCATCTGGTGCATAGAGAATCGAGTGGATGAGCTGTACCATCAAAATGATGGCGATTAAGAAGATGGTGATGAAGATAAGAGAGATGCGAGTAACGGAAAGAATATGTTCTCGCTTCAAGAAGTCTCGGTTGTTAGCGATAATCTCACGATTTTCACGGCTATCTACGAAACGATTAAATTTCATATACTTATCTCCTGATAATCTGAAGATATCCAAAATCTTCTATTCCACAAGAAAAAAGCTTTACAGGCATATTGCAATAAAATGATTTTCTGATTGTGAGATGGAAAAGCCTCTCATATTGTGCTAATAAACTAAAAAACCAAAGATTTTTTAGATGGCACAAAAAAACATACCTCTCATGAAGCCCCTGCTTCCGCAGGCAGAGCACATCCTTCATTATCTTAAGCAAATTGATGCTAAC
>RGZB01000091.1 GCA_010031735.1 Pseudomonadota bacterium
GTTGAAATAGGGTAATGAGCGTAGGAGAACAACATGGCAATGATGAATATGAACATTAAACAGACAGAAATGGAACAAAACACCGGGCTCTGCCTGTATCTGAGCAGCGAACAGACAAAAGCACTTGGCCTGGATAAGCTGCCAGAGGTCGGGGCCGAGGTCCCGATCAAGGCGATCGCCAAGGTCAAGCGGACCATGGTCGAGGATGACGGCGAAGGAAAAGAGCATTACCTGACTCTCGAGATCATGCAAATGGAGGTCGGCAAGTTCTCGGGCGGCATGAAGGAAGCCGGGTCTCTGCTGTACGGGGCCTCGGATTCTGACGCCTAAAGTGGTGCGCGTGTCGCAACACATTGTCCGTAAAGTAACATCATGACGAGATCCTTCGATCCAATGGACCTTCGGGGCCAGGAGCAAGCGGAAGCAGATGCAAGAGATGAGGCGAAGCTCGAGGCTAAGGTCGAGGAAGAAGATCTCAAATGGGTTATGTCGAACAAGCGCGGCAGGCGATTCGTCTGGCGGTTGCTCGACCGAGCAGGAATTTATAGGTCGTCCTTCACTGGTAACTCGACGACATTCTTCAACGAAGGACAACGAAACATAGGCCTGATGTTGGTCGCGGCGATCCACGAGGCTTGCCCGGACCAATACCTGGCAATGATTAAGGAACAAAAACATGGAAGAGACTCTGATGACGCAAGCCGCAAGTAATCCCACTGATGGCGCTGTGTCTCAACAAGGAGAAGCGGCCCAGGCTCCAGCTCAGGCTGAAGTCAAAGCCGCTTCAGAGCAGGCATCAACACAAGAGTCAAAGTCTGAAGCTCAGACCGAGACCAAAACAGAAGCCAGTGATGGAAAGGGAGAAGAGGCCAAGGCTGAACAAGCCGCGGAGCTCGCCGACTTCGTTGCACCAGAGGGCGTCCAACTGGACTCCGAAGCTGCGACTGAGTTCAAAAACCTGGCTAAAGAGCTTGGGTTGAAGCAAGAGGGAGCTCAAAAGGTTGCCGACATCGGCTTCAAGCTCGCCCAGAAATGGGGAGAGAAGCAGGCCGAGCAGGTCAGTGCAGCGAAAGCGGCATGGATTGAAGGCACCAAGTCCGACAAGGAGTTCGGTGGCGACAAGCTCAACGAAAACCTTGCGGTCGCAAAAAAAGCATTGGATACCTTCGGGACTCCAGAGCTGAGAACCTTGCTCAATGAGTCTGGTCTTGGAAATCATCCCGAGATTATTCGGGCTTTTTTCAGGGCTGGAAAAGCAATCAGTGAGGATCGCTTCGTAACAGGAAGCGCTCCTAAACAAACCGGAGACAAGGACCTTGCAAAGTCCCTGTATCCAAACCAAACCAAATAGGAGAAATGAAAGATGGCTACTCTTTCGGCTGGCGCATTGACTCTTGCGGATCATGCAAAGCGCCTTGATCCAAACGGAAAGGTTCCCGTAATCGCGGAGCTCCTTTCCCAATCAAACGAAATCCTTGAAGACTGTGTCTTCATGGAAGGAAACCTGCCCACCGGTCACCGTGTTGTGATCCGGACCGGGCTCCCCACCGTCTACTGGCGTGTAATCAACCAGGGCGTTCCGACCTCAAAGTCGGTTACCGCTCAGGTTGACGAAGCCTGCGGTATGCTCGAAGCATACAGCGAAGTGGACCAGGACCTGGCAGAACTGAACGGTAACACCGCTTCGTTCCGCTTGAGCGAAGATCAGGCTTTTTTGGAAGCCATGAACCAGGCTCAAGCTAATACCATGTTCTACGGCAACCCTGGCATTGATCCGAAACAGTATCTCGGTCTTGCTACTCGGTACTCTGCAATCTCTGGTGCTGGTAACAGCCAGAACATCATCGACGCAGGCGGAACCGTGTCTAACAACGCTTCTATCTACCTCGTAGTGTGGGGCGAAAACACCGTGTTCTGCCCGTTCCCGAAAGGGTCCAAGGCAGGTCTCATCCATGACGATCTCGGTCTCGACACCGTGATCGATAGCAACGGCGGTCGCTTCCAGGCTTACCGCACGCACTATCAGTGGAAGAACGGTCTCGTTGTTAAGGACTGGCGCTATGTTGTTCGTATCGCGAACATCAACACCGCTAACCTTGTCAGCGGATCTGGTGCAGCCGATCTCCCTGTTCTCATGAGCCGGGCATTGGACCGCATCCCGAACTTCAGCATGGGCCGCGCTGCGTTCTACATGAACCGCACCGTGTACTCCTTCCTTCGCACTCAAGCTCTGGCTAAATCCCAGAACGTGCTTGCGATCGAGAAGGGCCTAAGCCAGTTCGGAACTCCGATGAGCTGGACCTCCTTCCAGGGCGTTCCTCTGCGTAAGGTTGATCAACTCCTCAACACCGAATCTCGGGTTGTCTAATTAGGAAAGGAAACTGAACAATGATCTTTGATAGACTGTTGACTGTATCAAGCGCACAAGCAGTAACCGCGTCTGCTGTCTCTACCGATGTGATCGATCTCTCTAAAGCGATCGATATTGGTGAAGGCGAAGACCTTTACATGCACTTCAGCGTGGACACCGCAGTAACCGCTGCCGGTGCTGCGACCGTGGAATTCCAAGTGATTGGATCTACCGCCGCTGCAATGTCCTCGCCGGTCGTGCTCGGGTCCTCTGGCCCGATCGCGAAAACCGCACTCGTAGCAGGCGCGCAAATCGCCGTTCGGATCAATCCGAGCATCGGTTCGCTTGGCCTTCGCTACTTGTCTGCGAACTACTCTGTGGCGACTGGCCCGCTCACCGCTGGCGCGTTCACCGCAGGCATCGTGCATGACATCCAGGATGGCAAGAAGAGCTACGCCTCTGGCTACTCGGTTCTCTAAGGAGAGCTGAATGCCTAAGTACAAGGTTCTTCAAAAGTCATTCATCAATAACCGGATTTGCGAAGAGGGGGACATCGTCGAGTACGAGGGTGATGTTTCTGAAAATCTGGAGTTGGTGAAGAAAGGCAAGGCAAAAGCCGAGTCTTCAGAGTCCGAAGCAAGCGAAGAGTGAAATTCCTCTTTCGTTGGCCTCAACCACACGGAGGGGGAGTCGAAAGGCTCCCCCTCTTTCCTTAAGAGGTGAACATTGGCATCAGAAGTTGACATCTGTAATTTGGCACTCGCCCGTCTTGGAGACGAAGCGACAGTATCGAGTATCAGTCCACCAGAAGGTTCAGCGCAAGCCGAGCACTGTGCCAGGTTCTATCCTCTCGCGCGAGACTCCCGAGCAAATCCAGCTCTTGTTGCAACATCGATCAATCAGTGGCGGTATGTCTATGCCATGCCGAATGATGCGATGGACATTATCGCGGTCCTGGACAACAGCGCTACCAGCGACTTCAGCTCGCCCGTCATTGTCGAGAATCAAGTTCTTGGGACAGTAAATCAAGGCATGGGCCTATACACGCCGCAGCCTTTCAGCCTGGAAAGCCTGGATGATGGAACCAGCGTCATCCTGACAAACCAGGAAAACGCTCTCATCAGGTATGTTGGGAGAATCACTGACACATCGAAGTTCAGCGCGAAATTTGTTGACGCGCTTGCATGGCTCTTGGCAAGCCACCTGGCTGGCCCGGTAATCAAGGGTGATGCCGGGATGAAGATGTCCCAGGTTTGCTACCAGGCTTTCATCGCATCGTTCAACAGCGCCGCTACATCGGACGCAAACAATCAGCGAAGGGACATCAACCAGAGCGTTTCTTGGATGGTGAACCGATGAACATTCGGACGC
>RGZB01000092.1 GCA_010031735.1 Pseudomonadota bacterium
AATAAACTGTGGATGGAAAATGATTCCTCCGCGCTGGTGGTGGGAGGCCGCTACACCCGATGAAAAAGCCTTTATGGTTCGCAGCCTGAATCGCTGGCAGGTGCGCGCCTACGTCCCGTTCGCAGGCGAGCCACAACGCATTATCAGTGCCGCAGGCGAAGGGCTGATGGTACAGGGGGAGTTGCGACGGACTCTGGTCCCTGAACTTAGTCCCGAAGAAGGGCTGATAGCGATGGAGCAGGGGAATGACGGCGGTGCGATTCGGCTTGGCAAAGGGTCAATGACTATCGCGGACTATGCCGTTACGCTCGTGTCAGAGGACTTAGACACTGATGATGACCCGCTTCTGGACCGCCCGAAGCGCACGCGCACAACCATCGCAAGCTGGGTGGATAAGAAGAAAATCAGTGCCGCACGCAAGAAACATGCAGAACTCGTGCGTAAAGCTAGCCAGCAGGGCACCAAGTCCCCCGGTACGGAGGACGAATATATCCGCTCCGTGTTGGCACAGTCTTATATCCCTCTACTGCCAGACGGTAACAAAGAGGCTTTACGCAAAACGCTGTTATGGCACTTTGACCCCTCACAAGATGGTGAAAACTTCTGGGAGGTCATGCCCTACGAGCCAAGCGAGCGTATTCAGATACTCGTGAAGCGCGTCATGTCCTACGACCGTTCCAAGGCGCAGATTATCTTCTGCCTCGAAAAGGATATGCAGATTGCCCTGTTCTGGGCGCTTGTCAGTGCGGGCTTCCCGCAAGAGCGTATTGGCATTATGAACGCCGACACGGCACCGACACCCAGCGCAAAGCTAGAGTTTGCCAACGCTTTCAACGGCACGGAGGATATTCCTGACTCGGCCAAACTCGATATTATCATCGCAAACAGCGTGGCATACGAAGGCATAGACCTTCAGGTGCGTACCGTAGCGATTCACCATTTTGACTTGCCTTGGGAGCCAGCGACGTTGACGCAGCGAAACGGAAGGGCTTGGCGACAGGGCAACAAAAACCCGCAGGTGGACATCCTATACTACACCGCCGCTAACAGTGCAGACGGGTATCGGATGCAAATGCTCGAAGGTAAGAGTGGGTGGATTAGCCAGATTGTGAAATCCGAGGCTTTCGCGCTGGCAAACCCTACGGCTGACCCCGACGCAACACGCGAACAGACGTTTATGAGCATGTGTCCCGACGAGGAAGCGGCTGCTCTTGTGGCTGCACGGTTTGCCGAGTTACGGAGGCGTGCAGAACAGGCCGAGCGGGCTGCTAAGTCTCTGCGAACACTCGGACGTGCGTGCAACTTCAGTCATGACCTGATTGAGGCAGATTATCGCGGTCGAAACGCAGAACAGCGTAAGATAATCACGACTCAAAAAGATTCGACTTTGCAGGAGTTGGAGTCCGATGTGCTGGCGGGCGTGCTGCCGTACGGCGCTTATGTGCAGGCTCTCCGCGCTGGGAAGGAAGTCCGCATGATACTTTCCGAAGCGGGTCTGCGGCCCGTCATGGTGGGTGATGTAGTAAGCGAAAAAGGACAGCAATATCTGATTTTGCGGTTCCGCGAAGAAAACGCCGCTGTGCTGATACAGTCGAACAACGGTAGGTTTATATTCACCAAGTATTTCAAGGGTAGTGTCAACTATCGTCAGGAAGTCAACGCCATTTCCGCATCAATGCGTGAGTGGCTACTGCCTTTACGAGAAGCATGGGAACAGCAAATCCGTGAGGATAGCTACTTTCACAGAAAGCCTATCGCCGCTGACGCAGAGCCTGTGGTAATTGATACTCAAACAAAGCGAGAGTACGTCGTCCCCGTGGAACGCAATCGCGTAGGCGGGGAGGCAGACTATGCGGCTATCGGTTCCTCGCGCAATATGTGGACCGCTCTCGCATTTCTGACGAACGAACAGCTTGAACTGGTAGGCTGGGCTGAAATCAAAGAATGGCTCTTACGCGGGGCGCTGCACGACCAGACCATCATGCTCGGTTTTCAGAGTAATCGGTGGAAGTCCCAGACCCATGACTGGCGAAAAGCCTTCATTGAAAGCCTGTGGAAAATGGCCGTCGCCACGGAAATAAACGAAGCTGGTGAGAAAGTAGCCGTCACTCGTGCTCAGTGGGAGGCGGCTTTGCGGCGTGCGGAGGAATATGGCCAACGCGACAACGAGAAACCAGTCACCATGCCAGAAAGATTGCTTGCAATCGGCTCCGAAGAAATGTGGTTGACACTGATGCAAACCTTTCATGTATCGCAGATAACCGTCATGGTCGATGACTTGCGGCGATTGCTCACGGCTCCGCAGAGGACGTTATCAAATGCTCATCATTCAATTCCTGTCCTGTGGAAAAAAACAGGACAGATTGGAATCTGGTATCCGGCACAACTGAACAACACTGGGTTCTCACCCTCACTTCGGGGCTATGACAGCAACTACAACAACCCCAGTTTGCCTGCTCTCTTTTGGGAGCGCGGTGTCCCCGGCTATGTGCAGCTAGGTAAATCAAATGTCACCTACGCACAGTTAGCCGACAGCTACGAACTGTTTATGCCAGCCAGCATCGAGGAAATGATGCAGGCCGTTGAGATTATTCAGCCGAACAGCGAGGGTGCGGCCCTCATGCTGCAAGCGTGGGACCGTGCTCGAATCATCCGACCAGACGGCGATAAGTCGGGGCTGGACCCATGGTTTTCTCGTTACTGGCCCTACGATAACAAAGTGCCAAGCGCCTTCTGGTGATATATGGATGCTGCTCACTTCGCCCTGCACTTGGCTCGCCTGATTGTTTCAGGCTGGGGCGTACATTCGGCGGCGGTGGACCTAGCCGACCATATTGCCGCCGAAGGCCAGCGTATCGGAAACCCCGCGTCCACCTACGCAACCGTGCGCGTGACGCCGTTGCAGCTTGCTGTGCTGGAGGTCATGCGCTCCATACAGGCGCGGAGTATGTCTGCGGCGGCGCGGGCACTGTACCAGCAGCACCATGTTGAAGTTTTCTGGCATATCGAGCGGATTTTCAAGCCTCTGTTCCCTTCCGAACCTGTATCCTCAGCAACACTCGACAAGCCTCGCTCTAAGCCGCCAAAACGGACCATGCCCGAGTCTTTCGAGCGGCCTCTCGCCATTATGTCGATTGAGCGCGACATACGGGCGCTGAAACCGCCGATGCAGCGCCAACCCGAGGAACCGCCGCCCGAGTTTGTGGAACTGGCTCGGCCTACCCAGCCGTACAGCGTGCAACGTGTCGCGCCTCGCTATGTGCAATCCGAGGATTCTCGACCTTTACCGCGTTTCCGCTGGCTGGGCGCAAGCGAGGAGTCAAACACGGCACGCCTTTGGTTCACGTCGCACAACGACGGGGATGCGACGTGGGAACGTCGGCTGGAAGATGCGAGTGATGACAACGAAGGGGCGTTTGAGAGTGTCTATGTGCGGTTTGCCGCCGTGATGCAAGTCTTACTCCGCGCCGAGAAACAGGCTCTCAAGCAAGAGGATTCGACCTTCCCTGACAATGCGCTGCTTGTTGCCCGTGACATACTGTTTGAGCGTTTGCCCAACGTACTAAGCCCAGTGGATTCGGCGTATCTGGAGTGGGTGAGAGGCTTACCTACGTCCCGAACGGAAAATGCGGTCAAAGGCCACTCGTGGTACGGCATTGTTGCCAACTGGGCCGACCTTGCGCTCGCAGACCGTCGCAAAGAAATGGCGGGAGGGCGCAA
>RGZB01000093.1 GCA_010031735.1 Pseudomonadota bacterium
TCGGCAGCAAAGCGCGGCAAAACGAAAACGGTAATTACCGAAAATAAAAACGGTACATACCGAAATCCCTTGATTTTCTTGCTATCGCTTACTGATAATTGCAAGCGACGCAAACGGTCAAAACATTGCGTTTTCCCTGAGAAATTCAGCAATTCATCGACGATTTTGGGCTTCCCTGAAAATCCATGTGTCGCCGGTTCGATCCCGGCCCTGACCACTTCAAGAAAACCCAGTAATTCGTTGAGAAAACGTTACCTTGCGACGGTCGCAAGAGTGCTGAATTCTGATCGAGGAAAACGGTAAATACCGTTTTTCGTCAGGAGGCACTTTTGTGACGAACCCACTCTCTAAGCTACCCAAGCTCCGCAAACACAAGGCCAGCGGGCAAGCTGTTGCCACTCTATTGGGCAAGGACTACTACTTCGGTCCGTACGGTTCAAAGGCCGCTCGCGCGGCGTACGATCGACTACTTGCCGAGTATCTGGCTTCGGGCCGCAGTCCGGCCTTTGGCACCCGACCGGACGAGCTGACTATCATCGAGTTAATTGCTGCTTACTCGCAATTCATGAAGCGGTACTACGGCACAAGCTCAAGCTCGGAATACCACCGAATCAAGTCCGTACTGACGGTCATGAAACGACTCTACGGGAAGACACCCGCCGCCGAGTTTGGTGCTTTGCAACTCAAAGCGGTTCGGGAGATGCTCATCGCTACCAAAGTTACGCGGGGTTACATCAACGCCCAGTGTCACCGAGTGCGACGTATGTTTCGTTGGGCAGTCGGCGAAGGCTTGTTGGGTGAAGAACGCGGTGCGGCAATTCTACAAGTGCTGGCAGCCGTTGGGCCGCTCAAAGCGGGCCGAACCGAAGCCCGGGAAGCTGAACCGGTTGAACCGGTCAGCAGTCAGTTGCTCGAAGCGACCTTGCCGCACTGCACGCCGGTTCTGGCCGATCTGATCCGTTTTCAACTTCTGACCGGATGCCGACCGGGTGAAGCGATCCAAGTTACTCCGCGTATGGTCGATCGCTCTGGCGATGTTTGGACGATCAAACTGGACAAGCACAAAACCGCCCATCGTGGGAAACAACGCGTTTTGTATTGCGGTCCACAAGCCCAGGCGATTCTCGCCAAGTATCTGCTTCGCGGTCCTGACGATGTTTGCTTCTCGCCAGCGGAGAGCGAAGCCCAGCGACGCCAGGCACGCACCGAAGCCCGTAAGACTCCGCCATCATGCGGCAACCGCCCAGGAACCAACCGAGTCCGCAAACCACGCAGGAAGCCCGGCAAGGCGTTCACGACGGGAACCTACGGGAATGCGATTCGGTACGCGTGCAAAAGAGCAGGCGTTGAAACATGGTCACCGAATCAGTTGCGTCACAAGGCAGCAACCGAGATCCGGAAGCAGTTCGGACTCGATGCCGCTTCGGTCATGCTTGGCCACAGCGATCTAGCAATAACGCAGGTTTACGCGGAAGCAGACACCGAAAAAGCATTGTCGGTCGCTCGTAAGATCGGCTAATCTCAAACCAACGTCGCCAGCGGAGTAGCTACCGCGCGTCGATCGGCAGGCCAAGAACCTTACCTTGCGCCCTGCCGGTCGTCAGCGACTTCTAACAAGTAAGGTATCAGTTCAATGTCGAACGATCACAAGAATGTCTCGGAACGCGTTCACGTCATTAAGGTTCTCCAGAACATCGTTGAATCGCTTGAGGATTGCCGAAGCTCTCGACTTCGCTGGTTTGACCATAACGGAAATGGATTGCCACAAACGATATCCGCCACTTTGTGTGAGCAAAGAAACCAGCTCATCGAACATTCAGAGCGAATTCACGGATTCCCAACGACTCCGGCATTCACAATCATTCCGAAATCATCGCTCATTCAACACGTTGTAGACTTTTATCTGATCGAAGGTCAAAACGTCACTCTCGGTATTGAGTTCAGGCATCGCGCTGAACATTTGATTGAACGAGCGATCGAGTTTGATCGGCAGATTCTGGAACCGCTGCGCCAAGAAGAGAGCAAGTCTCCGACGGAGAAAATGGAGGAGCTGCTTTGGAAACCGGAATGGGGACAACTTCAGGCGATACTCGACGAAGCCGTGAGTTTTGCCGCTTTCGCAAAACGACTTCAAGCACAACTTGCAAACTCAATCCCCAGCCCTCCTGACGATCCCGATATACGAAAAGCGATCGAGATATGGAACGCTAGCGACGGTACTACATGGACGGACGTAGCAGGGGCACTTGGCCACGACGAAGCATCATCTGAAGCAGTCCGGCGAGCTGTAGCACGATTCGCTAAAGCGAACGGCATTGAACTGAAAAAGAAAAATTCCGGACGAAAACCCAAGAGATAAAACGCGGAATAATCTGCATGAAAGAATGTCCGGATTTGTCCGTATTTTCTTTCCGTGTTTCATCGGCAATCTTTTCACGTGTCTGCAAGTGCAGGCAATCTTTCCCAGATGTGAGGAATGCCAATGACGACACCGCAAATCGATCTTCTGCCACTTGTTGAAGCAGTACACTCGGCAACGGGCAGAAAAATTCACCTTTCGACTGTACTTCGTTGGTGCATGGCAGGTCGCTCCGGCCATCGCCTTGAATCTTGGATTCTTGGCGGTCGGCGTATGACGACAACCGAAGCGGTCATTCGCTTCATCGATGCCACTACACAATCTAGAACGCCAAGAGGTTTCAAGGACGAGCCAAAGGCGTCAACCGACAAACAACGCGCCGAGCGAATCCGGAGGGCGGAAAAAGCACTCCAGGAGCAAGGAATCTAGTCGGTAAATGGAGAACGCCCCAGGCCGCCGAAACCCAGGGCGTTCAGTTGTGTCGCCATAACACAAGGAAGGTTCTGTAATGGTATCAACCGAGCCATCGTTCGTCCAATGCGAACGTCATTCGCAAGCTCCGCCATGCAATTGCGCGTCATGCCGAGAGGCGACGCTTGAGGCTTCAATCCGACGGCTAGAAATCTTGATTGAACTGGCGATCAATTGCACTCTTGGACAGGAGTGTAGCCAGTGAATGAAGAAGGCTACCCGAAACATGACGAAAAGTTCTTCGCGTTCAAGGTAATCAAGGCGTTGATTCAATCCGGTGACAATCTCGTCATCGGCAGTAACGCGACGAGTCTAGTTAACCTGATCGCAGTCGCCGAAGATCACTTCCACTACTCACGCCCGATTAGGTTCCATCGGCAGCAGCTAATGGAACAGCTCGGATTCAGAAGCGGCAAACAACTCGATGTAGCACGCCAGAAAGACCTACTACTGGTCGATGATTCCGGAACACGCTCGCGCCATTCGTTCCGAAAACGGAAGGAATCGAAGCGCCATTCGTTCCGAAGATCGTTCCGAAAACGGAAGGAATGAACGCGCCATTCGTTCCGAAAACGGAACACCTCTTAACTCTTCTAATTCCCCTAATAAACATTGCGCGACTTCGGAGAAGAACAGACAAGGCCTTTTGCATCGTCGCAAAGCACGCCAGGAGGCCGCCAAGTGATTCACGGCCTCGACGACCTGACACCGACGCAAATAGCAGAACAAACGGCAGCGGGCGCCGCCATCAAGCGACCGGACCTTATCGAGCATGTACCGCTACGCGGTTCGCACTTCCAAGATTCCGACCTTGGGTTCGTTTTCGATGCCGCAATGGAGATTTACCACGCGACAGGCTGGCCGGACGATTCGCGACTGGTCG
>RGZB01000094.1 GCA_010031735.1 Pseudomonadota bacterium
GGGCCGGACTCCTTGGCAGCGGTTGAGTCAAGAAAAGAAGGCTGTCGCGGAGGCTCTCAAGGCGGCGAAGGCGAACAAAAAGAGCGGCTTCGCAGCGATCAAGGGTAAGAGAACCAAAGACGCGGTATCGCAGCGAAAAGCCTTGCGAAAAGCGTATGCGTCGGCTCAGAAGCAGGCGAAGAATAAGCGGGCATCGATCAAGAAAAAGCGGGAGGCGATGTTTAGCAAGGAGAGCGGCTCCTCGAAGATCGGCGTTGATACGGGCCGGCTAGTCAACTCGTTGGTCTATGGAGTTCCCGCGTTGTCATCGGTCAAGGTCGGCATTCGCCCATCAACGAACGCGGATCTAACGCCGGGCATATTCGCGCTCGAGGGAGACTCATTGCGGCTCGGCAGCGTGATGAAATACGCAGGATATTTCGACGAGATTCGGCCGATCTTCCCCGAGGGATTTATCGACGAGGCGAGGAAGAAGCAGCTTGACGATCTGGCGGACAAGGCTCTCAATGCGTTCATCGAGAAGGGGGGCAAGTGATGCTAGTTGCCCTTTTCATCTTTCTCGCTCTCCTCGACCCCAGCGAGCCATTCACGGATTCGCTTAGTGTCTCGCTTGCTGATCGTGATGGCTTGATTGCCAACAGTAATCCGAATCACATCATCTTTCGAAAAGATCGATCGAAACTCATCGAGAGTCAACATGGTTGTTCTGCTGGAAATCAGGTTCGTTCCTCCGACCGGTTTCGATGGTCTGAATTCAGTTTCTCGACGCATGATGGGTTTGTCGTTGGCGTAGATATCGGCATTGGTTCCAATAAAAGCGTCCTCAAGGACTCGGTGAGTACGAAAAAAAGTAAGACCAATCTCTTTTGGATATTTATTTCCTCCAGCAACAACAACAAAGAGAATCGACCTATCTCGATGTCTAGCGGCCTCAAGACTGAGGCTGTATGTTCTCAGTCCGTTAAACTGGTCGGTGTTTCTGTTGGTATGTATTTTCCCGTCTTGTTTCGACAAATGTTCCTCTTTGTCGGCCTTGTCAATGATAGAGTCGATTTCGTCCGATGGAACAGTCATTCCCCAATCGTCTTTAGCTGTCTCTCTAACCATGATTCGCGATCTTCTGCGAACCTCCTTCTCTGGGTCCTCATGACGACAACCTACAAACTCACCTACGACCCGTCTCAAGCCCAAGCGGCTTTTAAGCTCGTCGTGCAGGCGATCCGTGAGCTGGAAGCGGCAGGGGCGAAGGTTCCTCCAGGGCTCGCGCAAATCGCCAAGCAGATGGAGAACGTCGAGGATTCCGCGAAGGGAGCCGACGACAAGGTCGAGGGGCTGGCTAAGGATCTCGCGGCGATCGCCAAGCAGGCGGACAAGGCGGGCGATGAGCTAAGCTCGTTTGCGGTCTCCACCCAAAGTGTAGGAAAATCCTCAACGGTCGTAAGCCAAGGGCTTGGGAGCCTCGGATCATCCGCGGGCGGAACGACTGACCGAGTATCAAGGCTCAAGGATGCGGCCGGCGGACTCGATGCGATCCTGACGACCCTTGGGCTATCGACTCTGGGAAATCTCGCGGGAGCGATCGAGCGGCTTGTTGTCGGCTACAAAGATCTGGCGGCGGCCAGCGCGGTAAGCGAGGTAGCAAGCTACGCAGTCACGGAAGCGAAAACGAAGGAGACCGTGTCCACTGTTGCAGCATCGACAGCGGATACAACCGAAGCGGCATCAAAGGCGGCGGCTACTGTCGCGACTGAGGCTAACACCGTAGCAACAACCGAGAACACGGGAGCGAAGGAGTTAGAAGCCCTTGCAACGTCGGCGGCGGCTCAGGCAGACGAGAGACAGGCTGCGGCGTTCGCGATTTCCTCGGCAACGCTTGCGAAGGGCGCTGTCGTCATTTCTTCTTTGGTCGCTATCGTCAGTTCTCTCTATGTGCTCTATCAGGACTGGGCCGAAACAATCGAGCAAGTCGCGGACAAAAACTCCTTGCTCGATGGAACGCTTCTCAAGGTGCTTAACTCCCTCGGTCTCATCAGCGAAGAAACGCTGAACACGAGCGAGACATTGAAAGCCGAGCAAGAGGCCCTGGACGCGGCAACGCGGGCAATGAAGGAACACGACAAAGCTACATCTGCTGCGCAAGAGGCGGAAGCGAAGCTACAGAAAACACTTGAAGAAAAGGCACTCGCTTTCACGCGATCCATCGAGAAGACCCGCGAGGAAGCGAGCGCGGTAAAGTCGCTGAAAGAGATTTCTGATCCCGAGGAACTGAAGCGGCAAGTGGACGAGTTATCCCAAGAGTTGGACAAGATCACGCGAAGCGGCAAGCTTACTCAAGAGACGTTTGAGCGATACTCAAGCGGCATCGAGAAGCTTGAAGCGAGACGTATCGAGGCTCTTGAGGAGCAAGAGGCGAAACAAAAAGAACTCGCCGACAAGGAGAAGGAGGCCCAGGCCGAGCGATCTGAACGACTGAAGAAGTCTCTCGAAGAAGACAAAGCGGCAAGAGAGGCGGAGGTAGAAGCATTTCGGCAGGCCGAAGAAGAAAAACAACAGATCCTCGCGCAGCAAGAGCAGGACGCCTACGACAAGAAGCTAGAGTTGCTGAAGAAGGAGCTGGGAGGCGTCGAAGCGGTCGGCGATGAGCGAACCAAACAATACGAGGAAGAGAAAGCGCGGCAAGCGGAAGCCGAGGGACAGCAACAGCAGCAAGCCCAGCCAAGCAACCCTTACGCGGCGGCGTTGGACCCACTGGGAAATGCTCTCGCGAGCGGGTTCGGAGAGGATATCTCAGGCGGCGGACTCGTTGCGAGCGGCTCTCCATCCGATGCCGGCGGCGGACCAAGTCGCGGCGACTTGATCGCGCAGCTTGCCGAACAAAAGAGGCTCGCGCGTCCAGACATATCGCGAAAGAATGCTCAGAAGGAAGCCCGTGCTCAGGTGTCGGAAGATCTTGCGGATGGGTCGATCGATGACCCGGAAGTCCAACGAGCCAACGAAGAACTTGTGAGAAAAAACGTTGAGTTACAGGCATCCATCAAGGGATTGACCGAAGAACAAACAAAGCTGATGACTGATCTCGCTCTAGGTCTCGTTGAAACGAAGGCTCAAGCGGCAAAAGCAGAGCGAGACACGGCCGAAGCGAGGAAGCTTTTGGCGAGCATTTTCGGCGGCGGTGGACAAAACTTCCGACCAGGGCGACCACGGCAATAGGAGGGTTGATCAATGACCGTACGGATTCGGGACAACAGCAGCGGGAAGCTTGTGACGTCGTTCAATGTCGCGGCTCAGAACACGTTTTGCGAGGACGCGGAATTCGACTATCTGCGGCCGTTCAATCTTTCGGTCTCTGGAACGTGGGCCGGCACGGTCACGCTACAGCGATCATTCAACAATGGCTCGACGTGGCTGGATGTCTACTCGGTTACGGCCAACGTCGAGACGGTCGTTGACAGTCCCGAGACGGGCGTTTTGTGGCGGCTTGGAATCAAGACCGGCAACTACACGAGCGGCACGGCGGTATGCCGGCTGAGTCAATAGGCGTACCCTCGAAGAGAATCACTTGGTTCATTGACATAGGACTGACACCATGCCAACCATCACAACCGCCGAATCCCTCTGCGGCCCTCGCCCCGCCCCGCACACGATGGCGTTCTTGCGGTGGTG
>RGZB01000095.1 GCA_010031735.1 Pseudomonadota bacterium
TTAGTACCCACTCCAAGAACTCGATCTCTTTAATGCACTGGGTCATTAGTTGTCCCGAATATTCGTATTCTAACCTGTCAGCCTCTCCACCCCAGTATTTTTTGTCTTCCAGATACTTTTGGAGGGCTTTTTCGTTCCACTCCTTGAGGTGCTCGTACTCTGCTTTACAATCGGAGAGTCGGGCTTCTATCTCTTGTTGCGACTTCATAACTCGTTTGTTTTGAAAGAAAGAAGGGAGGAAGTAGCTTCCCTTGGAGGCTTTACTCTCCATCTTTTGCAGGACGGTCTGGCTTGTTGTCCGTACGAACCGGTTATCTGCCCCTTCGTCCGCTACTCCCTCCCTCCCTCTTATTGTAAGGTTATTCCTGTTCCACACCGAATGCCTCCCTTATCGCGTCCTCGACGGGGTCGGCGAAGATGCTCTCGTCGAGGTCTATGGACGAGATGTAGACCTCGTTGCCATTCGAGATCTCGAGTTCGTAACCGTGGTCACTGGGATTGAAGCCCCTTACAGCATCCCTGATTGCCTCCCTTGCCGCGTTCATGGCCTTCTCGATACGGGCTTCGGTTATCGAACTACCACAGTCGATACCTGCCACGATTTCGATGACCTGTTCCAGCGAGTAGAAGCTGGGCATCTGCTGCTTGAGCTTTTCGATTGTTTGCTGCTTTGTCATATACCTATTGGGTTTTGTTTTTTGATTGTTTTTCTGCTTTCCTCTATTTGATTTACGCGATGACCGACGAGCGTTCGTTCACTGCTCGGTAAGCATCCAGCAACAAGTCGACCATGGCGGACGGTGGGTACTTGATGAGCCTGTGCTTGAGGTTCCTGTTCAAATAATGGCTGTAGGCAACCAGGTTCTCGTAGTAAATGACTTGAGCTTCGATCTTTTCCCTCAACACGCTTAGGATCGCTGTCCCCTCGATGATGGACATGGAACCGAACGCCTCCTCGTTGTAGTTCTCTTGAGTATCTCGAAGCGCATCGAGATCGTAGGAGGCTTCGAACTTGTTTGCGGTCTCGCGACCGAAGCGAAATGCGATGGCGTAGGATGCGATTTTCTTTTCGTTCATAACTTATTTGTTTTGGTGACAGTGTAAAAGTACTGCTTATTGTGATAACTAGAACACTTTCTCCAAGTTTTTTTCAAAATTCTTTCTTGGGAACCAACGAATTGCAAAGCGTTGGGAACCATTTGTTTTCGTGAAGGCGTGTGCGAGTCACCGCTTACCGCGCTTAACGTTTATTTTTTTGTTTCTTTCTTTCTCGGCGTCAGTCGTCAGGTCGACATCCACGTCGTATTCCTTTGAAAATGGACGATCGTTCCACTTCTTGAAGGACGCGATTTTCTTGTTCGGTAGCATCCACGGGTGGTAGAAGTCGTAGATACTGTATTGACCTACGTCGCGAGAGAGCATCTTCAGCATGTCGTGCTTGGCGTAGTTGACGAGGTCCTCCTGACTTGAGCGGAGGCCCTCCCCTCTCGGGCCCCAGCGCCACTTGAAACCGCTGGGTTTGGTGTTGGTATTGTCCATAGTGCGTGTTTTGGTAATAAATATCGATGCGCTTAGTGACAGGGTAAAAGTACTGCTTTTTCTGATAACTAGAACACTTTCCTCAAGTTTTTTTCAAAATTCTTTCCTGGAAACCAATCAGTTGCAAGCGATTAGCTTCCAATCTATTGGGGAGGTTGTATCTTTACTCGGTGGGAAGCTCTATCACGATCGTGTTCCCCTTTTCTTGATACTCTACGCGACTACCGGCTGGCATGTTCTTTTTTATGTAAGCCATGTAGACGTTTGCCCGTCTATCGTCAAAGTTTGTCTCCTTGGTGGGTTGCATAGTTATCATGGAGACGGGAGGTTGCTCGTCCTCGATATCAAATTGGATCTCCTTTTTCAAAGATGATATGACGGTGGCCATGACCCTCCTCATGTTACCGAGTTTTGCGGTCTTGTTGGTCGCGTGATAGTCCACGAAATCGTACTCTTCGTCCTCTAACACTCCGAAAGCTATATCGTAAAGCACCGTTCCGCGCAAATGGAGCTTGTCGTACCCTTTCACCTCTTTCTTGAATATCTTCATGACGTAGCTGGCTCCGCCCTCAACGTCGTCCGCCTTCCAATAGTACTTTGTGGAGTTATACC
Source organism: Pseudomonadota bacterium (assembly GCA_010031735.1). GTDB lineage: Bacteria > Pseudomonadota > Alphaproteobacteria > Rickettsiales > RGZB01 > RGZB01. The sequence continues at coordinate 2,152 of RGZB01000095.1, forward strand.
CCAAGTCCCTTCTCGTAGCGTAGGGTTCCGCTGTGTTCTCGCCCACCTCGGCCATGACGGACTCGAGGAGATCGTAGAGTTTGGTGCTATTCATCTTGCGTTTGCTTTTTTACTGGCATCCTGACTTTTAAGAGATCATCGTCGTATTCGATCTTCGAATCGGGAATGTTCTTGCGTATGTAGTTCGTGTACAGCTTCGTTCTCCTCTCGTCCCCCTCTTCCCTTTTTGTCGGGGACATGGCGATCGTGGTAACCGATACTCCGCTCTCCTCGTCAAGTTTGATCTCGTCCTTTATGGACTTTACGACCGTTGCCATCGTCCTCCACATGTTACCAGTTTGGCCCGTCTTGTTTGTGACGTCGTAATCGACCCCCTTCTCAGTTTGAACTCCGAACGTAACCATGTACGCGTATGTTTCGTCGCTCTCTCCACTATTTTCGGTATCGTTTTTCCCCTTGAAAATGTACATGATATAAGGAACATTGCCCTCAGAGCTCCAAAGGTACTGTACCGATTTTCTATCCCAAGGGTGTGGTGACCTGCGGGTCGGGTAGGGTTCGGCGGTAGTCTCACCCACCTCGGACATAACGGACTCGAGGAGGTCATAGAGTTTGGTGCTTTCTTGCATGAGGTTTTACATAAATATGTTCCGCTATTGCACGGGGTCGGGCTTGGGTTGGTAGTACCACCCGCTCTCGATCTCCTCTTGCAGCCTACCCTTCTTTTCGTAGTAGCTCACGTCGTGCTCGTCCATGGTCTGCCACTTTATTATTTTCTCCACGAGCTCGTTCATGTCGTTTGCGCCCAAGAATAGAACTCTGTCCTCGGTCGCGTGGTTGATTGTGAGTCGAAGTTTCATCGTTTATTCGTTTTCGTTTTTGCGTATTTCAGTCTTCGATGTGTTCCATGAGCGTGTATAGGAGATTGTCGTAATCGGAGCTCATGCACTTTTCCAGCACGGGCGTGATCTCTTCCCTTGTCCAACCCTGCCTCATTGCGTTCTTTTGCCAAGCTCCCATCAGGGAGAAAGCGTTCCCGTCCAGACCCACCAATCGCATTTTTACTTTCTTTTTAGGCGTAGTTTCGTTATTCATTTTGCGTGTGTTTGTTTATTCGTTTTCGTTTTTTCCCTTTCTTGCCCACTCCTTCCTCCCTTTCTTCCTCTTATCCTGCACCACCCTGTGCCTGTACCTACCGTCGTAGGCACCCGCCTCCACCTGGTCCCTCCTCTTTCCTCCTTGGGCGAGTGCCTTTGATCTGCGTTTCATGGCGCTTTTAGTTATTGCTTTGAAGCGATCTTTTCGAGTCTTATATCTACGATCTGCAGAGCTACGCTCAGCCAATAGTCCTCCCCTTCCGGGCTTTTATCC
>RGZB01000096.1 GCA_010031735.1 Pseudomonadota bacterium
TGGACACTGCAATCGAGGAGATTCTCAGCATTGCCGACCAACTTGTCAACAGCGGACGCGGTCGCGCGCAGCTCCAGATCGGCGTCTGGCGCCGCACACAAAACGCCCGCGGAAATTGGTCTGAGCCGTACGAACGGATCACTCCCAAAACGGCCGCTGACCTGTACAGGCGCACAGAAACCCTCAAAGACACGATATTCTACACGCGCCAAGGAGAGGAGATCGTCCGCATAACCATCAACCGCGGAGCGTCAATCGTCGGCCAGCGCACGTTCCAAATCTACCGCGACGGCCGGGAGCACTGCGTACTTGGCCCGATCATCAACATTCTCGAGCGAAAGCTCAACGACACGACGAGCGTCAAACGAGCAGCCGAACTCCGAGCGCTGATTAAGAAGGCAGCAAAGGTGAGAGACGAGAGATGGAATCTTGGAGTTCCAGAGGACGAGCTCCAGGATCTGTGCAACTACTTGCGCGTCAAGATCCTAATCAAGACACCCTGCACCGCAGACTCGAAGACCCAGGTCATCTCCCCACGCGGCGCGCCCATTGCGTCCGTTGAATTCGTGCACACAAGGATGAACCATCTGGACACGGAAGTCACCATCGGCAACAAGATCCACGTCTCACGCGAACGGCTTCAGCATATATTCGAGAAAATCAAGACCACGGATCTATACTACGAATTTTCGAGGTATCAAGACGGCGTCGTCTGGGTGCGCACGATAAACGGCACCTACGCCATCGACAACGCGTCCAACGACTTCGTGAAAGAACAGGGGCGCGAGTGGGGCCTTTCCCGAATCGACGGCGTCAAGAACCCTCAGCTCTCCGAATACATCACGAGCGGTCTCATACACCCAGGCCACTGCGACACACGCCCATCGGCCGAATTCAAGCGGGTGACTCCGTGCGGTCGCACGATACCAGGACGGGACGACTACGTGTGCCTCGACATGAAGGCGGCCTACACGCAAGCCAAGACATGCGATCAGTATGTAGGCTTCCCGTGTCGCATCACAGACTTCCGCAAGACAACCAGAGAGATGGGGGTCGGATTTTACACGGTCGAGTCGATCTGCCTAAGCCCCGAGGTCGCAGAGGTAGACAAACTCGTCGGAGGAGTGTTCGTTAACGGCACAACTCTAACGAGCGCATCCCTCAAGTTCCTGCGTGACCACGGCTGCACGTACGAAATCACCGCGGGCGCATGGGGGACTAGGACCGACATCGAGTTCACAGACCCGCGCTGGTTCGAGAAGGAGAACGGTGTTCCGCTATACTCGAGCACTGTCGGCAGGTGGATGATCCAGCGAGACCACGAGACCTTCTGCGTGCACGGAACTCCAGAGTACCTTCGGCACATCGCCGCGCTAAACGAGGACAGCGAGATCGTCCGCGTCTATCCGGAATGGGGCGAGATCATGGTCACGCGCAGGAGAGAGTCTGCATACCATCTCAAGCACGTTGCCGCGTACATCACGGACTACGTCGTGCTCGCGATGCTGAAGCAGATTATGGTCATGGACAAGAAACAGATCGTCCGAATCGGATGCGATTGCATCTACAGCACAGAGCTGAACGCCCCTCTCACCGGAGCGTTCAGGGTCAAGGAGGGCGAGCTCATAAAAACGAACATGGCCAGCGACCGATACGTGAACCGCCGCCCGTGGGGCATTGTCCCAGAGGCGGAGTTCCGGGGCATGGAGATGATCGAGGTGCACACAGGCCCGGCAGGTTGCGGCAAGACATACTCAATCCTCTCGGATCCTGGGCTCGTGAATGTCCTCTATGTTGCCCCGTCGTACATCCTCGCCGCACAGGTACGCGAGCAGTTTGGGGTGCGCGCCGTAGTATGGCACAACACAACAACCGACGTCCCAACATTCCACGAGTTCGAGCGCGAATTCAACACAATCGTCTTCGATGAGGCGTTCGCTATGACGCGCGGAATACAAACAAAGATCATGGACAGATATGGACACGTGCGGATCGTATTCTGCGGCGACCACTGCCAGCTCGGACCATGGGGCGAGGACAACGAGCCAGTCATTCCTTTCGATAAATCTCTATGCCACGAGGTGCCACACACCGAAAACTACAGATGCAAGTGCCCAGTACTCGCCAAAGTACTCGGAGAAATGCGCGAGAATATCGAAGACGCAGTGCGATGCAGCGATCTCGCTGTGGCCGCTTTCAAGACAATATCGCGACAAGAGCTCATCGAAGCATACGACCCCCACACCGATCTAATCCTTACACACTCCAACTTGTCTAAGGAGAACTACACAGAGATCATGGACAAGGCCGGAAAGGCCAAGCGGTACCGCGTGAAGAAGCGCGCCGGGGGCCACTTCAACGGATCAATCGTGTTCGAGCGAACCGCGCCGCTTACTGAATCAAACGCACCCCTCAACCACTGCTCCACTGTACACAGCACACAAGGCATCACAGTCAAGCGCCCGGGCCGCCTATTCATCGACCCATCAGTGCGCAAGGGATCCACGAAACCAGACAAGAGCGGAAACGACGGGAGGCTGATATACACGGCCGCGAGCAGATGCGAGGGCGTCGAGCAGATCATCTTAATCAACAACGGAGACACGAAAGAACCAGCCCCAAAGGATTCAACGTTCTCGTGCACTGAGTACGCAAGCGTAGAGGTCGCGCGCTGGATCATGTCAAGGACAGACGCGGAGCTTGACGAGATCCTAAAGAAGACAGTGACAAAGCAGCACAAGATCGACGTGTACAAACACGGCAAGGAGAAAGCAGACAAGAAGAAGCGCAAGAATGCCATCATCAAGAGGACACAGACAAGGAAATACGCGGAGCGTGTACTACTCGGAGACGGAAAGATCACAATGCACTACAGGCGCTCAGACGAGAACCGTTTCCAAAAATTCGACACCGGCAGACAGTTTTGCACTGGGCCGGGCATGCAGAACCAATGCGGCGCGTTACGCGGACTCCACATGCGCAACATGAACAAGCCGTATCGCGATGTCGACATGGTGAACGCGCACCCAAACCTGTTGCTGGGGGTTGCGCGCAAGCACGGCTTTGAGACGCCATGCCTCGAACGGTACACGAAAGAGCGAGATGTAATTCTAAGCGAGACAGGACAAGACAAACAGGCCATCCTCGCGATGATGAACCGAGACAAGATGACCAAGTCAAGCGACAAATTTCTGATCGCACTGGACACGGAGTTCAAACTGATCCAAAACTTCGTGTGGTCGTGCCCAGAGTATAACTACCCCCGCACGAAGCTGCTGAAGAAAAAGAAGAAGTACCTCAACAACCCGCGCGGGTCGTACATGAACCATCTTCTGACAGACATCGAAAACGATGTTCTGATGCTCGTAGCCTCTAAGCTCACAGAGGTCCACAGCATCTACTTCGACGGTCTGATCACTGCAGACCAAGTGACGATCGACCAGCTGAACAGCTGGACAACAGACTACGGGATCGAGTGGTCAGTAAAGCCACACTGCCAGAAGCTACAGC
>RGZB01000097.1 GCA_010031735.1 Pseudomonadota bacterium
GCTGCACATAATATTTCAGCATCAGCTCGTTCGGTACACGTCCCTCGCTGGCGTGGCAGCGCGTCAAGGGCGCCATGATGATACGGTGGGGAAGGGTGAGTGCGCCGAGTTGCAGCGGATCGAAAAGGGATGGCATAGAGGCTCCGGGTTATATTAGCGTCATTTCAGCAATACTGACTCTATCTTCTCTCTGCAATAAGAGAATATACGGGTTTTTATAAGGTCTTTGTGGTGATGCTGAGCGCGATCGCTTCGGCGATTTTGATGCCGTCCACCCCAGCGGAGAGAATGCCGCCGGCGTAGCCTGCGCCTTCGCCTGCCGGATATAGACCTTGGGTGTTCAGGCTTTGGAGCGTCGCATCATCACGCTTGATACGGATGGGGGAGGAGGTGCGCGTCTCCACACCTGTCAGCACTGCATCATCCATGTCATAGCCTTTGATCTGCCGGCCGAACATGGTGAGTGCTTCGCGGATGGCGAAGATCGCGTAATCGGGAAGGCAGGGAGAAAGATCGGTCGGTGTCACCTTCGGCTTATAAGAGGGGATAACGCTCCCAAGGGTCGTAGAAGGTTTCCCACGGATGAAATCGCCGACGCGCTGTGCCGGTGCTGCGTAGGTTTTACCGCCTGCGATAAAGGCAGCTTCTTCCCATCTGCGCTGGAAGGCGATACCTGCGAGCGGGCCGCCCGGATAATCTTTTTCCGGTGTGATGCCGACCACGATGCCGGAATTCGCATTACGCTCCGCACGTGAATATTGGCTCATGCCGTTCGTCACCACGCGGCCTTCTTCTGAAGTGGCAGCGACCACCGTGCCGCCGGGGCACATGCAGAAACTATACACACCCCTTCCGTTCGAGGCATGGTGTACGAGTTTGTAATCCGCAGCACCCAGTATCTTGTTACCGGCGAATGCGCCGAAGCGCGCGGCATCGATCAGCGATTGGGGATGTTCGATGCGGAAGCCGAGCGAGAACGGTTTTGCCTCGATATACACGCCACGCTGCTCGAGCATCTGGAAGGTGTCGCGCGAACTGTGGCCGATCGCGAGCACGACATGGTCTGCCGTCAGGTGTTCGCCGTTTGCCAGCATCACGCCGCGGATGCGCCGCGCGCCACGTGCATCGGTTTCGATATCGAGATCGGTCACACGGCTCTCGAAACGGTACTCACCGCCCAGGCCTTCGATGGTTCGGCGGATGTTCTCCACCATCTTCACCAGGCGGAAGGTGCCGATATGCGGATGCGCTTCGGTCAGGATATCTTCCGGTGCTTCTGCTTTCACGAATTCGGTCAGCACCTTGCGGCCTAAGTGGCGCGGGTCTTTGATCTGACTGTAGAGTTTCCCGTCAGAGAAGGTGCCGGCACCGCCCTCACCGTATTGCACGTTCGATTCGGTGTTGAGGATGGATTTGCGCCACAGTCCCCACGTGTCTTTCGTGCGCTCCCGCACGACCTTGCCGCGTTCTAAGATGATAGGTTTAAATCCCATCTGTGCGAGGACGAGTGCAGCAAGGAGTCCGCAAGGCCCGGCGCCGATCACGATCGGACGTGTGGTAAGGTTCGCCGGTGCGCGTGCCACGAAGCGGTAATCGGTATCGGGCTTCGGCTTCACATCCTTGTCATTGGCGAAGCGCTTCAGCACTTTCGCTTCGTCTTTCACCTCTACATCGAGCGAGTAGATCAGGATGATGTTCGATTTCTTGCGGGCATCATGCGCCCGGCGGAACACGGTGCAGGAAACCAGCTCGCCCTTGGTGATTTTTAGACGCGCGATCGCGGCCTCAGCAATGGCTTCGGGCGGGTGATCCAGCGGTAGTTTGATTTCGGTCAGGCGGAGCATGGGGCAAAAATAGTATCATTAACAGGAGCGTCAGATTACTCTGACAAGGTCGTAGTTGCAACCCCGACGAGAGAGCCTAGACGCCGTAGAATTCCTTGCGGATCGCTGCGGTTCGTAGCCGCAGGCGGAACAAGCGCCGTAAGAACCGCAGTGGGTGCCGTAGTGTTTCTCTGTTGAAGAAGAACAGGCGGGAAACTCCCCCGGCAAGGCTGTGCGAGGTGCTGCTGTTCACGCGGTAGATCGCGCCGTAGAACGGGAGCGCTGTCAGTGCGGTGCCCGATTCCTCGAGATGCTTCTCGATCATGACATGGCTGCCGAGCATGCGCTTGATATAGTCATGCGAAGCCGCCATGAAGTTTTCGGGGATCTGGTATAAATCCGCGCGGATGATATGGGAGCTGCCGCAGAGGTTCGAGAAGGCGCCGTGGGCATAGAGCAGGGGGCTTCCTTCTGTCCAGACATAGCCGCGCGCGATATACCAGCCATTATCCTTGGGATGTTCTGCAACGAAGCCGGCGAGTTTGTTGCTCACGAAATCATCGTCATCCACGATCATGACATGACCCGTGGGTCTGGCATGGAGCATACCGGCCAGTACACGGCTCCCTTTGTCGATACGGAACGCTTCGTAGAAGGTCTCCTGGTCGACACCCTCTCTTTGATGCAGGGTATTCGGTGGAAAATCCACCCATACCGTTTCAAAGCGCGGTGGCAGCGGCGGTATCTCCGTGCCAGGATTGGCCACCACCACGGCGCGCCAGTCGCCATTCTCCTGTTGTGCGATCGAACGGACGGTGTCGGCGAGCCTGCGCGCTACGGCGGCTTTATCACGCATATTATCCGGATGCCGGATCGGGATGAGGAATGTCAGTGCGGGCAATGCACTACTCCTGTAGAGTGGGATTTCTAAAGCAGCAGTAGCGTCGTTATCGCCTGCAGGCAAGAAAAAACGATAAGATCGAAGGGGCGAGAGCGTATGGGTTTATTGACCGCGCACCGCTGCTTCGATCTTGGCGATATCGATTTTCCGCATCTCCATCATGGCCTCGAACGCACGTTTGGCGGTGTCGCCGCCTTTGGCCATCGCGTCGGTGAGTGCCCGCGGGGTGATCTGCCAGGAGAGGCCCCATTTGTCCTTACACCAGCCGCACTGGCTTTCCTCGCCGCCGTTATTCACGATCGCATCCCAGTAGCGGTCGGTCTCTTTCTGGTCGTCGGTGGCGATCTGGAAAGAAAACGCTTCGCTATGATGGAAGACATCACCGCCGTTAATGCCAATGCAGGGTATGCCGCACACGGTGAATTCGACGGTCAGAACGTCGCCCTTCTTGCCGTCCGGAAAATCGCCGGGCGCTTCGTGTACGGCAGTGACGTGGCTGTCTGGGAAGGTGGCCGCATAGAAAAGCGCTGCTTTATGAGCGTCCTTCTCGTACCAAAGGCAGATCGTGTTCTTCGCCATCATGCTGTTCACTTTCGTCCGCGCCGAGGGTTCAAATTGTTGATCCTCGGGCTGTCTTCAAACGATATCACATCGTCGGAACGGGCT
>RGZB01000098.1 GCA_010031735.1 Pseudomonadota bacterium
TTGGGTATTAGGCCGTGCAGGGCGGTTTTCGGCATGCCGGGCAAAAGGCCAAAGCCATGCTCATGCCCCTCAAGCCCTCCCTCTGACCCTTTCGCTGCCTGATTTACTTCGTAAGAAGCGTGTTTTCCGTGGTTTACGGCATTCAAGAGAGCTTGACTTGTTAAGAAAAATAGGGTAGTTTTTCTTAAATGCCGAGCCAGAAGAAAGAGCCACAAGCCGTTGAAAAAGCCATCCTTGCGTCCGTTCGCGGGCGAGGAAGGGGCTGTGTGTTCGTCCCCGCCGATTTCCTGGAGCTGGGAAGCCGCAAATCCATCGACGTGGCCCTCCATCACCTCACCCGAGAAGGATCGATCCGGCGGCTAGCACGTGGCGTCTACGATTTTCCCGCTGAACACCCGGTTCTGGGCAAGCTGATGCCAACGGCGGAAACCATCGCCAAGGCCCTGGCGGGCCGTGACCACACGAAGCTTCAGCCTGCGGGGGCGTATGCCGCCAATGCCCTGGGATTGTCCGAGCAAGTGCCCGCCAAAGCGGTTTTCCTGACCGATGGCCCCAGCCGTACCATCAAGATCGGCCCCATGACCATCCAGCTTCGGCAGACGACCGCACGTAACATGGCAGCCGCTGGCCGCCTGAGCGGCCTCTTGATTCAGGCGTTCCGCGAACTCGGCCAAGACCATGTCACGCCGGAGCGGATCGCGCATCTGAAGAAGACCTTGCCCCTGGACAAGCGACAGCAGTTACCCAAGGACCTTAAGCTTGCGCCCGCCTGGATGCGCCCGATATTCCTGGCCTTGGCGGAGGACGTATCGTGAATCTGAAATTCCTGAAACTCTCCGAAAGTGAACGCAAACTCTACATCGATCAGGCCGCGATCCAGCGCAACGTCTCGCCCATTGTGTTCGAGAAGGACTTCTGGGTTTGCTGGCTGCTTGCCGTGCTCTTTCGGTCCGAGTTCGCAGAACATCTCGTCTTCAAGGGCGGTACATCGCTATCAAAGGTGTTTCGGGCCATAGAGCGATTCTCCGAAGACATCGACCTGTCACTGTCGCCGCAATTCCTCAGGTTGGACAATGCCGTGGCCAGCCGGAATCAGGCGAACAAATGGATGGCCAAGGCCGAGGAAGCCTGTGGCCTGGCCGTATCACAGCAGATCATGCCCGCGCTCGAACACAGCGTTCAAGCCGTGCTGGGAAAGAAAGAGACTGGCTGGTTCGAATACTTGACCGATGCCAGCACCCATTCACCGGTTTTGCTCTTCCATTACCCTTCAAGCCAGCCAGAAGGGTTTTCCTATCTGAAGCGTTCAGTGAAGCTGGAGTTCGGATCACTGACCGATCAGCAGCCTGCGGGCAGACACGCCGTAATGCCGTGGATCGCGGAAGTGCTCTCACAGGCATTTCCTGACTGGCAATGTGACGTAACCGCACTCGAAATCGAACGCAGTTTCTGGGAAAAGGCGACGATTCTGCACGCTGAATATCACCGCCCAGCTGAGAAGCCCACACCTGACCGATTCTCACGACATTACGCCGATACCGCGGCGCTTGCCCGCCATCCACTTGCTTCCCAAGCTGTTGGCCGCGATGACCTGCGTGAGCGCGTCGTTGCCTGGAAGAGCCAATTCTTTGGAAGTGGCTGGGCTTCCTACGACACTGCAAAGCCAAACACGTTCAAACTCGTGCCCCATGACACGCGCATTCCAGACCTGAAGCGCGATTACCAGAACATGCGTGATATGTACCTTGAGGAACCAGCAAGTTTCGACGAGATCATCACCACACTTCGCGAGCTGGAACAGAAGATCAATTCCAAGTAGTTCGCTTCTAACCATAGTTAGAATGTGTCCTAAATACGAACTGATTGCAGAAGCACAGCCGTTCGATGAAAGTCCAGGAAGTTCTTTTGGCCTGAAGTAAAGCCGCCAACATTCACCACTGTGCTGGTATCGATTCCCATTCTTTGCAAGGAGGGCCGATGGGCAACCGGCGAAATGATCAGCCGCCCATTATCTTCGAATCCAATGAAGCCTCGATCAAAAAGATGATCAATGCTCGGAGTCAAAAGCAGGCCGTTCTCACCATCAAGCCGCTCTTCATTTGTTGAATCACGCCATGGCTTACAGTGACTTGCCACTAGATGGACGGGGTTATCAACGCCTGTAATTCGGCACTTTCTTTCGATCCTGGTGACCCGATCTCTGAATATACCTTGTCCATTCCTGGCTCGAATGATAGCGAGTCGCTCCGTCTCCGCGACAGAAGAGTCGTCGGCAACGGTCTTTTCCAGTTCTCCCTCCCAGAAGTCGATGTCGTCGGAAGGAATTGGAAGTACCTCTTTGGCGGCTTGGGCTATCGGGTTAACTTCCGCACCAATAAGGCCCATATTCAAGCGGTGCTTGCCGTCCTTGGTCTTACCGCCCGCCGTGATCCGCACGCGGTCACCCGTTGCGAGCGCCAAAGGCTTTGGCCGGTACACCTCAAACCGGTCCGCCTTGTCGGTGGGCAGCTTCGCGCCCTCACCGACCAGCACCCGGCTTCCCTTCGTGAAACCCGGCGCATTCTGCTGAAACTGGATCAAATCGCCCGCCGCGTACTGCGTCGCGTCGGCTTTCTGGGCATTCGTCAAATGGGCCGGAACCCAGCTCTCAAAGCTATGTTCATCGCGAATCTTGCCCTTTGCCTTCAGCCCTGCACGGATGGCATCCGTGATGCGGGCCGCTTCGGCATGGGTGAAGGGTGGCCCCGAGCCTTCAACGGTCAGTGAGACGATGTTCCGATCAGACCGCCTCAAAACCATGCGTATGCGACTATCAGCCGCCTACAAAGGCGTAAACGCCTTGCTGATGAAAGAAGGAGCGCAGGATTTCCGCTCAGGTCAAAAGTTCGATCACACCATTCTTCCCGAAAGCATGGTGCAAAAAAAACGGCATCAAGCCCAGCATCTATGTTTCAATCATTAATAAGACACCACTTTCCTATAAAACCAATCGGATGATCGGTGGCGTAGTGCCTTCCGATTACCTCGGAAAGCTCGAAACTGGCGACAAAGAGACGCCTTCCATTGATCCTGCACGACTTGATGGCTATCTCGCTACGCATCTTCCCGGGTGTAGGCTATTTTGTCGTTTCGTTTCTTATGCAGGTCGAAGTACCAGTCGAATACTTCTTCGGTGGTGGTGGGAAGGGGTTTCCACTGCAGGCTGTCTGGCGCTGGCGCGGATGTTTTTGAGGATTCGTCGGACATGGGCCTGCGCTGCAAAGATGGGCTGCGTTCAGTATAGCCCCAGTTCTAAAACGAAGTGCAACACTTGTGATAAGTGAGTGTTGCTATGGAAAAACAATATGTTCACCTTTCCCGCGCTGAGAGGGATGAGATA
>RGZB01000099.1 GCA_010031735.1 Pseudomonadota bacterium
GTTGATGGCGACGGTGGCCCCTTGGGCGTGGTGCTGGCCGCCACCAATATGAATGACCAGAAGTTGCTGCGGGAGACAATCGAAACCATTGTGATTGAGCGGCCCGAGCCGACACCGGAGGAACCCCAGCACCTGTGTTTGGATGCAGCCTACGATAACGACACGGGCCGGGAGGCAGCGGCGGAGGGCAAGTACACGCCGCACATTGTGCCGTTGAACAAGGAGAAGAGGAGCCGCAAGCCGAGCAAAGGCCACAAGGCGCGGCGCTGGGTGGTCGAGCGGACGCTGGCTTGGCTGTGCAAGTGTCGGGGCATTCTGGTCCGTTACGACAAGAAGGACGAAAACTTCTTGGGACTGATCCAGTTGGCCTGCGCCCTGTGCTGGTATCGCCGCCTGTACCGGCTGGGTCGCTGTGACGCAAAACAAGGTCGGGAACATAGTTCATGAAGGTTTTCGGATAGTTTCTAAGGAACTGCTACAAATCATGATCTATAGTGCGTTTTGCGGTTTACATACAGGACTCGGAAATCGAAAGAAGGTCACATATGAAATATTAGACAAAGGTTGATCAGCGTTTGCATCATGTGAATGCATTTCCGAAAGTTGATTGCGGATTTTTAATGATTGGTTAACACATTACATGTAATATGTGTATTTAAACTAGGTATTTTCGAGGAGTACGACGTCAATAGCACCGTTACCACCGTCAATGCACAATAATGAAGAAAAGCTCAGAGGATTTCGTAATATATTTAGAGACGAGATCGTTGAGCCAATCAAATCAGTTGCCGTCGTTGCTAATATTGTCGCCGTTGGGGATGTGCTTGATAAAAAAGAATCGTTACAGAAACGAAAGACACCACCATTTGTCGAGCTCAACTCTAACGTAGAAAAGTCCAAAGCCACAAAACGGTTGTTAGACCTTCTCCCACCTGATCACCCGATGAAAAAGAAACCACCTGAGATACCGGTTATTCTGACTGCATCTGAGGAGACGCAAAATGTTAAACTGCAACAAATCGCGTATTTTGACAAACATGGCGAATCGTTGGCGCGTGTCTTAGTGGCTACAGTTGGCGACAAATCAATGACCAGTATCTTATTTAAGCCAGATACTAGGTATGAAGTCAGAGGCTACCAATATGAAGGGCCAGATAAATCACTCGATGCTATGATCTGGCGCACTCAAGATGGCGGGGCAATGATAAAAGATATTACGGGTAAGGTGCATCCTATTTCATCCAGCGAGCTAATAAAAGGAAAGAGGAATACAACGATTAATAATGATCCGGTACCTGGCAAAATGGTCATGTTGGACGAGCAATTAGGAGAAATGAAGCCTCCGCGAACACCCTCCGGCAATAAAAATGGAGGAGTTGGTCTTGGATAGACCCGCTGTGCTAGGCATTTTGCCCCCAGTTGTTCGGAACCGCTCCGTAGGCGTCCCGCATCGTTCGTTGTAGATTGAAATGAACCCACTCGGTTCGCCGGCTTGGTGCGCCACTTGAGTTTGAGTTTGGCGGTAAACACGCCCACCGGCTCATCCTTGCTCGCGGGGGCCGGTTAGACCACCTTTAGCATTGCCCGCGCCGACTTGTCATCAAAGGTGTTCAGCTCCATGCGAAAGAGGAACCTACCCGTCTCATCCACATCCAGTTTCAAGAGGTAATTCGTCACCATCTGCTTCTTGTCGGCTTGCGGACGGCCGTAGATCATGACATACATCACCTTCTTGCCGGGTATCACGGCCTGCGGATACTCCTGATGGAACGCCTTTACGTCGGCTCCCGCCTGCTCCAGACTGACGTATCGCTTTTCTTTTGCCACGCTTCGAAGGAACGGATGCCCACAGTTCCGATGGGTATGTCTCGCCCGGCGACGCTGCGGATGGAGGTTGGCCGGAAGTGGAAACTTCTCCGCTACAATGCGCCATTCGTCCGACTCAGCCAACTCATAGCGAATACTCATGATCTTGCCCTTGGCACCCGCCTGTTCGTCCTCGGGTGTGATGTCATACCCGCGAACCCACGGCAAGAACACGCCACTCGCAGCGGCATCTTTCTGCTTGTAGGTCGTAAACCTGCCCCAAGCAGCGCAAGAAAGCCGACGCGTCCGACTCGGTGAGAAACGTATACAACCACTCCAGCACCTCGCTCATCATCTTGTCTGTAACCGAAGTAATCCTTGCCTTCATCAGCCCCCCACTTCATTATCCAGTCCCTGCTCGTAGATCATGGCGTAATCCGTGAGGTCCATGATGCCATGGAACACACAGAGCACCGCAATACACAACAACTCCTCGTAGTGCATCTCATCGGCCAGAGCGTGAATAGCATAAGGATCGTGATACGCCACCTGTATCATCTGCCGCGCCTCAGACTCCTGCAACGTACCCACGAAGTCCAGCACCGCAGCAAGCTTCTGCTCCCGAAGCCCGCGGTCATCCATGCAGATATTGGTCGCCGCATACGACCCAACACTAGCTAGGGCCTGTTGATGTTTGAAAGCGAAACTGCCGATAGAGATAAGAAGTTTTCGGCAGGGACGCCATGCGATTCATGATTACGGATGCGTTGTGGGCGGTGATGGAGCCGTGTGTGGTGCGAGCCAAGGGGAACCCGGCGGGTCAGCGGCCCGAGACGTCGGAACGCCTATTTTTCGAGGCGTTGCTGTAACGGTTCCGGGTGGGATGTCCGTGGCGGGACTTGCCGTCCGAGTTCGGGGCCTGGGACGCCGTTTACAATCGCTTCCGTCGGTGGGAGTTCAACGGCTGGCTCCGGACGTTCTTTGCGTTGCTGGCGCCCGACCAACTGAACGGCGACATCAAGCGGGTGTTCATCGATTCGTCCCTGGTCCGTGTGCACCAGCACGCGACCGGGGCCCGGCGGAAAAAAAGCGACTCGCGTCGTCGACGTCGCAATCGCGTCAGGGCATTGGCCGGACGCGGGGCGGCCTGACGTCGAAAATCGTCGTGAGCTGCAGCGATGAGCATACCGCTGTGGCGGTTCATGTCGTGTCGGGCCCGAAGCATGACAGCCGGTGTTACAAACCCATTCTCCACGCGTCGGCCGCTCAGGTCGGCGTGATCGACGAAAGTGTGGCCGACAAAGGGTTCGACAGCGATGCGTTGCGACGATACACCCTGTGAAAA
>RGZB01000100.1 GCA_010031735.1 Pseudomonadota bacterium
TGCCCGCTTTGCGAGTTGTCGCTCGCGCGCTTGCATTCAGCAGATTGAGAAGGCGTCGTGCGACGTCTTGCGCGTCGATTGGCAGCCAATCTCGGTGTTCGTGCGCCCTGATAAGGGCGTGTTTTACCGGCCACATAAAGATGGTCTCGGACCTGAAACAGCAGGTTCAGAAAGGGGGTTGCGAAGTTCCAGGTGAGTATCGACGCCTGGGATGAAATCAGCAGAGCAATCTAAAATGGTCGAGGCGGAAGTCATTCATTCCGCAGGCGATCTACCGAAGGTTTGAGTGGTGAGGCAACGAAGATCTTGTTTGAAGCCTCTTTCAGGTCGGACCGCCGATTAAGGGAATGAACGTCGGCGGCAGGTGGTCAGATTCGATGGTTCTGAATACCGCTATCGAAGCGGGATTTTTTTCCGCGAGCATGAAACACTGTTAGCGTTCATGCTCCAGCGCCACCAGGGGTAGAGAGATCCACCTCATCAAACCAAGGGTAAAACACGTCAACAGGGGAAGCGCCCTGAACCGCGGCTAAGTCCGTCTTGGCCGGATCTTTCGATGACAGATCTATGCGGATCAGTGCGTGGCGGAGCTCTCGTAGTAGTCGGAAGTGGGGAAAGCCCACTGCATGGCAAAGGAGAGCAGACTGTCGATGGAGAAATCGAATAAGGAGGAATGAGCCGTGGACTCGGTTCAAAAGTCGTCAAACGCTGACGACTGGTTACTCGACATACATCGAAAACTCTATCAGTGGAGCAAGAACAACGCCGAGGGAGGAGCTTACCGAGATCTCTGGAATTGGGTGACCGATAAGCGAAATCTCGATCTAGCCTGGCAACGTGTCGCGACCAATAAGGGTCGCGGTACAGCCGGAATAGATGGCGTGACAGTGAGGAGTATCCGAAACCGCAAGGGAGCTGAGCAGGCCTATCTTGAGGATCTTCGTGCACGATTACGGAGCGGAGTCTACCACCCGAAACCCGTAAGAAGGCACTGGATCCCAAAGCCAGGCAAGCCCGGTGAATTGCGGGGTTTGGGTATCCCCACGATTGAAGATCGCGTCGTACAGGCCGCGATCCTTCAGATCATCGAGCCACTCTTCGAAGCAAGATTCCTGCACGTATCCCACGGGTTTAGACCCGGCCGCGCCGTTCGAGATGCCATTGAAATCATCAGAAGAACGGCCGGGACCATGTGTAAGGATGAGCGGCGAAGAAAGATCAATCCACCGTATGAGTGGGTGATCGAAGGCGATATCAAAGGGTGCTTCGATAACATCAGCCATCACGCCATCATGAAGAGGGTGCGAATGACGGTCGCGGACCATAAGGTCACCCGACTGATCAACGCATTCTTGAAGGCTGGCATCATGGAAGAGTGCAAGTATATCCGAACGGTGAAGGGTACGCCTCAAGGCGGGATCCTCTCCCCGTTACTTGCGAATATTGCGCTGAGTGCGATCGAAGAGCGCTACCTCAGGTGGGTGGCTCCGATTCGGACCCGTTTCGGGTTAGTGAAAAACCGCATTATCGCAGGATTCAATTTCCGCAAAAGAGACCGGGAAAAAGGCAAAGCAGTCTTTTACCCGGTCAGGTATGCGGACGATTTCGTCCTCATTGCATGCGGCACCCGCGACGAAATGGAATCGGAGAGGCTTGCGCTAGCGAATCTGCTACAAACTGAACTGGGTGTAGAACTATCGGAAGAAAAGACGAAGGTGACGAAGCTCACCGATGGTTTTAACTTCCTGGGCCACTACCTCAGGCTCAAGTGGAACCCGCGCTGGGGATGGGTGATGCAAGCCCTCACTCCCCTAGAGCGGCAGGCCAGATTGCGGCGCAAGATCAAGAGCCTTACCAAGCGAGAAAGTACGAAGCTGACCCTGGCAGCGCTCCTGTCGATGTTAAATCCCATCACACGTGGATGGGGAAACTTCTACAGGCATACAAACGGAGCCTACTGGATCTTCAAACGGATGGATTACTACGTCTATATGAGGATCTTCCATTGGCTTCGAGCCAAGCACAACACGAACCGATGGATGTTTCTCGTCCGGCGGTATCTCAAACCCTCCCGGCCCGGTGCATAACGAAAGATGCACGCCGGGTTCGGGAGTGCGGCCGCTGGAAACCGACACCCGCAAGGGTGCACGGCGCCAGTGGCCGACCTTCACCCAGAAGAGGCAAAAAGCTTTCGCTAAGATGTTTTCAAGAGTTTCTCGTTGGGGCGTCTCTCATCAAAGTTTGATGGCTGACGCTCCTACGGGAAATGTCTTTTCACCGGCCCTTAGCACGGGTCGCCTTCGGCTCATGCCAGCTACTTCGTATCTGTCATGTCCCGTGCCGCATTCGCGTGGCGGGCCTGAAGACATGTCCCTACGTCGCTTTTTTCCCTCCTCAGGTTCCTCGTTTCACTGTGAAGGAACCCTCGATCAAGAGGGAAAAACACACAAACTTAGGAGACGCACATGGACCAACAAGAAATCTTAAAACAACTCAAACAGCTCGCGCTCAAGCGCTCACAACCTTTCTGCTACAGCTGCTACGAAGTTGCTCCGAGTGGTCGCTGCAAAAAATGTGGCTCAGATGATTTAATGCGACTTCTACCTGAAGTCGGATGCGAGTACGGTACCGATTGGATTGTTGATCACATTCTCAAAACCGAACTTGAGCCTATTGATATGGATCAAGCCTTCGAAGATTTCGTCCGCGAATGTTATCCCGAAAACACAAAAGTTGGCTGGATGGAGTTTGATACCGTCACTCTTATGAAAGAGATGGACCCAATTGGTTGGAGATGTGCACAGAGTGATTGGGAGTCATCAGAGCTTCAAGAACTTGATCAGTACATCCAGTTCCCTCAAAGCACGACATACTGGACTGCCGATTTTATAAAACTCTTGGAGCGACCGCTTTAACTATTCAGACAAGCAATCACTTCTTAATGTGTTTATCGTAGTATTCTAAGGAGACGAACCAGCATCCTGCGTTTGGTAAATTCTTTAACAAGGCAATCTCACTATCATTGAATTT